>WHTB01000025.1 GCA_009379735.1 Propionibacteriales bacterium | reverse complement strand
TGATAGCGACCGACGAACGAGGTGATGGTGTCGGCGAGCTCAGGGCGGCACACGCAGAGGTCGGGCAGCCAGAGGTCAGGCTGGTTGTAGAGCAGCGGCGACCCGTCGGCACGGCTGGCGTGAAGGCCGGCCGCCCGGGCCACGACCACCGGAGCGGCGGAGTCCCACTCGTACTGACCCCCGCCGTGCACATACGCGTCGGCCACGTCACGGACGACCGCCATCACCTTGGCGCCGGCCGACCCCATCGGCACCAGCTCGGCGTCGATCTCCTCGGCCAGCGCCGCGACGAAGGCCGGCGGCCGGGTACGGCTGACCGCGATCCGCGGGCGGGCCGACGTCGACTCCGGCACGACCGGCGGGTCGGCGGTGCTGAACGTCGTACCCAGGCCCGGCTGCGCGACGGCACCGGCGACCAGGTCGCCGTCCTCCCACAGGGCGACGTGGACCGCCCAGTCGACGCGCGGCGGGTCGGCGTACTCCCGGGTGCCGTCGACCGGGTCGACGATCCAGACCCGGCGGGACGCGAGTCGGCGGCGGTCGTCGTGGCCCTCCTCGCTGAGTACGGCGTCGGCGGGACGGTGCTCGGTCAACAGCCGCAGCAGCAGCTCGTGGGCCGAGCGGTCGCCACTGTCCTTGAGCTCGCGGCCGACCAGGCCCTGGGTGCGTAGGTCGACGAGCGCGTCGCCGGTGACCGTCGCCAGGTAGGCGGCGAGCGCGTGGTCGTCGTCCATGGGCAGCCATCCTTCCGGACCACCGGCTGGTCAACCAACGTGGGGGTCGGCGGACCTGGCGACTCACCCCCACCCGTACCCGACCATCCCCACCCCTGCAGGAGTGGGGATGGTCGGGAATGACACGGACCCGTGCCGTTCCAGAACCGTCCTGACGGCCGGAGCTCGACCACGTCGCGAGCCACCCCGCCACTCCGCGTAGCGCATCAGCCGTCGTAGCGGGTGCCGGGAAGTCTCACGTCGTGTCCGCTTTGGGTGACCGACGGTAGTAAGGGCGTATGCAGAGCACGCATAATTGCCTATAGACATGTCCGTGTGTGTCCCCCGGACTAGCCCAATAGGGCAAGTTTTCATGGCTTTTGGGCGATCGCGTACGGGGAGCGATTAGCGTGGCTCCCATCAAAGCGTGGACGTCGGGGTGATCACGCTCCGTGTCAGGGGTCGTTAACAGCCGGGTATGCCGGGGGGCGTTCCGGACCGACTGTGGGGGTGGACTGCCGGTGCTCGATGTGCCGCGATTGGATGTGGAACGCCGTGTCGGCTTCGATCGGAGACGGTCGAGCGAGCTGGACGGCCTGGGCGTCGAACGGCTTCGCCACGACGTCCGTCAGCCGCTGAGTGCGGTGATGTTGCTGGTAGCCGCGATGGAGACCGAGCCGGCGCTGCCGCCGCAGATCCGCCGACGCCTGCAGCAGATCCAGGGCGAAGCCGAGTGGATGGCCGAGATCTTGTCGAGCACCGAGGAGGGTGCCTCGTCGGTACGGCGGCTCGAGCTCGGCAACGCCATCGAGCGCACCTGCCGGGCCGTCGCCGCGGCGGCGTCCTGCGACGTGCGGTTCACCCAGGTGGCCGACGTCGACGTGGTGGTGGACCCGGTGGCGCTGCGACGCGCGGTCCGCAACCTGCTCGACAACGCCGTCCGTGCCGTCGGCGACGGCGGTTCGGTCGAAGTCCGCGTACGCCGCGACGACGACTGCGCCGTGCTCGAGGTGGCCGACAGCGGACCCGGCTTCGGCCGGATGCCTCGCCAGCAGGGGTTGGGCCTGCTCACGGTTCGTCAGTTCGTCGAGCGCCACCACGGGACGCTCGAGGTCGGCACGTCGACGCTGGGCGGCGCCCTGGTCACGCTCCGGTGGCCGCTCGTCTCGGTCGAACGGCGTGTGACCACCCTCCTCGTCGTTGAAGGGGAGCCGGCATGAGGCTTGTCATCTCGGACGACCACCGCCTGCTGCTCGAGGCGATGGCGACGTCGCTCGCCCGTCACGGCTTCATCATCGAGGCCGCCACGACCACGCCGGCCGACGCCGTGCGCGCCGTCGCGCTGCACGACCCCGACCTGCTGCTCAGCGACGTGTCCTTCCCGCAGGGCAGCGGCCTGGACGCCGCCCGCGAGGTCGTCGAGCACCACCGGCGTACGAAGGTCGTGCTGGTGACCGGCATGGACACGCTCGAACCGCTGATCGAGGCGCTCGAGATCGGTGTCTCCGGCTACACCCGCAAGGACCAGCGGATCGAGGGCATCGCCAGCGTGCTCGAGACGGCCGCGCGCGGCGAGATCGCCATCGACCAGGGCCTGCTGAGACGTCTCACGCGACGCGGTCAGGCCGAGCCCGCCGGACCACGCTCACCGCTCGACTTCCTGACGCCGCGTGAGAAGCACGTACTCGCCCTGCTCATCGACGGCATGAGCACCAGCGAGATCGTGCGCGCGATCGGCGTCAGCCACAGCACGGCACGTACCCACGTCCAAAGCATCCTGTCCAAGCTCGGCGTGCACTCACGGTTGCAGGCGGTGGCACTGCTCAGCGACGAGATCGCCCAGGGCCTACTCGACAATGCCCGCACGTCAGCCCCGAATACGACGTCCCCGGTCGGGACCGGCTAGCCGATGCTGCCGACCACCAAGGTCATCCGGGTCGCACTGATCCACCCGCTGCATGCGTGGGTCGACGCGCTCGAGACACTGCTCGCGCCGCAGCACGACATCGAGGTGATCGCGGCGCATACGACCGCCGACTGGGCGCGGCACGCGGTCGCGGGCGGCGGCGCCGAGCTGCTCCTGATCAACATCGACGGGTCGAGCGTCGACGGACCGGCGGTGATGACGTCGTTGCGCGCCGAGCGGTCCGACCTGGGCATCGTCGTGATCAGCGACTCGGAGGACCCCGCCCTGCTGGCGTCGGCCGTCCGTGCCGGTGCGCGCGGCTGGGTCAGCCAGACGGCGTCGTTCGACCATCTCGTGACCGTGATGCGTGGCGTGGCGCACGGGGAGACATGGTTCCCGCCAGACCTGCTGTCGGTCGTCTTGGACTCGCTGCTCAACGCCGAGGAGGCGCGACAGCAGGAGTCGGCGGTGCTCTCCGCTCTGTCCGCGCGCGAGATCGAGGTGCTCCGGTGCCTCACCCAGGGGCTCACCCGCCAGCAGATCGCCGAACGCTACTTCCTGTCTCCGCACACGGTGCGGACGCACATCAACAACGTGCTGCGCAAGCTCGAGGTGCACAGCACGCTGGCCGCGGTCTCGATCGCCCGGCAGGTCGGCCTGGCCGACAGCGGGCAGGACCGCCGCAGCTCCTGACCCGTCGTCGGTCGGGACCTCCCGTTGAGTGTGACGTTTTCGACGCGACACGCTGGCGTGTCTGTCGAAAACGTCACACTCACCGGGGGGTGGGGGCGCTCCGGAGTCGGGCGGTCACGCAGCGGACGGCTCTAGCCCCTCTGACGTAGGCGATCTCATCACCTCGCGTGATCCCGCTTCTCCCTTTCCTTCCTAGATTCGACATATCCGACGGCGCCGGTGGGGGTCGCCGCGGACCGAAGGATGTGAGGGGGGTTCATGGCAGTCGACGGCGTCGCGTTCTCGCGGCCGGTGATCGTGCCGGAGGCTCGCGCTGCGACCGATCAGGTGCTCAGGTCGGGCTGGGTGACGACGGGTCCTGAGTGCGTGGCGTTCGAGGACGAGTTCGCGGCTTGGGTCGGCGCCGAGCACGCCGTGTCGGTGTCCTCGTGCACCGCGGCGATCGAGCTGTCCTTCCGCGCGCTGCACCTGCCACCCGGCGCCAAGGTCCTGGTCCCGGACATCACGTTCTGCGGAGCGGTCGGCGCGATCGACCACGCGGGCCTGGTCCCGGTGCTGGTCGACGTCGACCCCGACACCGGCATGGTGTCCGCCGGCACCTGCGCCGCGGCCGCGCGGGCCTGTGGTGGCGCGGACGCGATGATGGTGCTGCACTTCATGGGGTACCCGGCGCCGGTGGCCGAGCTCGCCGCCGCGGCCGGCGTACCACTGTCCCGTGTCGTCGAGGACGCCGCGCACGGCCTCGGGACCTGGGTCGACGACCAGCCGGTCGGCAGCGTCTCCGCGGCCACCTGCTTCAGCTTCTACGCCACCAAGAACCTCCCCATCGGGGAGGGCGGCATGGTCACGACCGACGACCCCGACCTCGCTGCGTGGGTACGCCGGGCCCGGCTGCACGGGATGTCGAGCGACGCCTGGCGGCGGTACCTGCCGGGCGGGTCGTGGCGCTACTCCGTGACCGAGGCCGGCCTGAAGGCGAACCTGTCCGACATGCAGGCCGCGATCGGCCGCGCCCAGCTGCGCCATCTCGACCGATGGCAGCGCCGGCGGGCCGAGATCGCCGACCGCTACACCGCCGCCCTGGCCCAGGTCCCGGGCGTCGAGGTCCCGCTGACGCCGGTCCGCGGCCGCCACGCGTGGCACCTCTACGTGATCCGGGTGCGGCCCGAGCTCGGGCTCGACCGCGACCTGCTGATCGACGCGCTCGACCAACAGCGGATCGGCACCTCGGTGCACTTCATCCCGCTGCACCACATGCCGTACTTCCGTCAGGTCTCCGAGATGCCCAGTGCCGGTTTCCCCGGCGCGGACGCGGTGTTCCGCGAGCTCCTCTCCCTGCCCATGCACCAGGGGCTCACCGACGACGAGGTCGACGCGGTCTGCGCCGCCCTCGTCCGGACCAGGTCTCACCCCACTCCTCAGGAGGTCGTCCAGTGACCGTCGTCAACGCGTACGAGAACCGCACTCTCACCCCGTCACCTCGACGGTTGATGCGCACCCTCGTCATCGGCGCCGGCGTGGCCGGGAGGGCGCTGGCCCGCGACCTGGCGGCGGCGCCGGACTTCGGGCTGGAGCCGATCGGGTTCCTCGACGACGACCCCTCGAAGACCCCGATCGCCGAGCTTCCGGTGTTCGGCTCGCTCAGCCGGCTGACCGAGACCGCGCTGGAGCACCGGATCGACGTCGTCGTGCTGGCGATTCCGGGCCTAGCGCCGGCCGCCTTCCGCGAGGTCGCCGCCGCGGCGTCCGCGGCTGGCGCGAGCGTGCGCTACCTGCCGTCGTTCGTCGCGGCGCTCGAGCGGCGGGTCGTTGGCAGCGACATGCGGTGGCTCGACGTCGGCCGACTGATCGGGCGCGACGAGATCCACGTGGTGAGCCCGGAGGCGCGCACGATCATCGCCGACCGCACCGTCTTGGTGACCGGCG
Source organism: Propionibacteriales bacterium (assembly GCA_009379735.1). GTDB lineage: Bacteria > Actinomycetota > Actinomycetes > Propionibacteriales > Nocardioidaceae > WHTB01. The sequence continues at coordinate 20,241 of WHTB01000025.1, read as the reverse complement.
CCGGCGGGTCGATCGGCAGCGAGCTGTGCCGGCAGGTGTTCGGCTTCAACCCGAAGCGGCTGATCATGCTCGACCACGACGAGTCCAACCTGCACCGGCTGCAGCTGGAGCTGTGGGGCGAGGGCCTGCTCGACGACGACGACTGCATCGTGGCCGACATCCGCGACCGCGACCGGATCAACCAGATCTTCGCCGACGCCAAACCCGATGTCGTCTTCCACGCGGCCGCACACAAGCACCTCCCGCTGCTCGAGCGGCACCCGTGCGAGGCGGTGAAGTCCAACATCCGTGGTACGGAGAACGTCTTGTGGGCGGCCATCAAGCACGAGGCCGAACGGTTCATCCTGATCTCCACCGACAAGGCGGCCGACCCCAGCTCGGTGCTCGGCGCGTCGAAGCGGCTGGCCGAGATCTTGGTCCAGCAGGACGCGGGCGGTCACACGAAGGTCGCGTCGGTGCGGTTCGGCAACGTACTCGGCAGCCGTGGATCGCTGCTGACGGTGCTCGCCGAACAGATCCGCAGCGGCCTGCCGATGACGGTGACGCACCCGGACATGACCCGGTTCTTCATGACCATCGAGGAGGCAGCCGGCCTCGTCCTGGAGGCCGCCCGGCTGGCCCAGGACGGCGAGATCTTCGTGCTGGACATGGGAGAGCCGGTGCGCATCCTGGACATCGTCCAGTCCTTCGCCGCCCTGATGGACCGGCCGGACGTGGAGGTCCGCTTCACGGGCATGCGCAACGGCGAGAAGCTGAACGAGACGCTGTTCAGCGAGCACGAAAAGCCGGTCCTCACCGAGCATCCGCGGATCTTCCGGACCGACGGTGAGTCCGAGATCCGTGGCTTCCGCCGATTGCTGCGCAGCCTGTACGACGCCGCGTCGCGCAACGACCCCGAAGCCGTCCGCGGCCATCTGCTGGGCCTGCTTCCCGACTACCAGCCCGTGGTGCCCGACGTTCCCGCCTTGGTTGCCCCGTACGCGGACGACTACTGATGCGCCCCGGGGGGATCGAGCCTGGCGCGTACGCCATGGACCCGCTCCGCCGGCCACCGCCGACGGGCGCGACCGGCCAGTCGCTGGACGGCTTCCTGAGCGCCTCCGGGGTGGAGGTGCTCGACGTGCGGCGCGGAGCTGCCGCCGGGACACGCCGGCTGCTGGTCGGCGACCCGATCGCGGCGTCGGCGACGTACGCGGTCGCCGTCGCGGACCAGCCGATCTCGGCGCCGGCCGTCGACGCCGAGGCCCGGCTGCTGGGTGACCTGCAGGCGCTGCTGCCGGCCGAGCTCGTGCCGACGGTGCCCCGCGTGGTCGGCCCGGTCGACGTGCGCGGCCGGGTCGGGCTGGTGGTCACCGCGGTGCCCGGGCTCCTGCCCGAGCAGCACCGGCTCCCGTCGCAGCGCCGTCAACCGGCTCACGGGCGCAGCTCGCTGCAGGCCGTACGCGAGTGGCTCGCCCGGCTCTGGCACACGACCGGCGGTGTGGCGGGCAGCATCGACCTCGGCCGAGACGCCGCCGATCAGCTGTTCGCCCGCTACGCGGGTTCCGCCCAGCTGGCACCGAGCCTCGGCGCAGCCCACCGGGCTCGCAGCCGGATCGGCCGGTTCGAGACCGCCCGCACCGTCACCCACGGCTGCCTGTGTCCCGACCACGTGCACGTCGACGAGACCGCGGTGATCGGGGTCGACGACTGGGCCCTCGGCTCGGTCAGCTCCGAACCGTTGCGGGACCTCGGTGGCTTCGCCGTGCGTACGGCCGGAGAGCGGCTGCCCGAGGTGGTCGTCGGCCGCACGGCGTACGCGCACGTGATCCGTGACTTCGTGATCAGCGGGCTGGCGGAGATCAGCCTGCCCAAGCACTCCTGGCGAGACGTCCTCGTGCTGACCCAGCTGGAGCGGGCCAGCGCCGAGCTCGACGCCGGGAACGTCGGCGACATCGACCTACTCGCCAGAACCGTACGTGCACTTCCGCGCGAGCGCGGCTACGAGGAGACGAGGACGACATGAAAGCAATCGTGACCGGAGCGGCCGGCTTCATCGGCTCGCATCTCAGCGCCCACCTGCTGGAGCACGGCGACGAGGTGGTCGGCATCGACTGCTTCACCGACTACTACGACCCGCGGCGCAAGGAGGCGAACATCGCCGCCCTGCGCGGGTACGACAACTTCACCCTGCACCGGCTGGACCTGCTCACGGCGCCGCTGACCACGCTGTTCGAGAGCGCCGACGTGGTGTACCACCTGGCCGGCCAGCCCGGCGTCCGCGGGTCATGGGGCGAGGAGTTCGTGCCCTACGTGAACCGCAACGTGCTCGCCACCCAGCGGGTCCTGGAGGCCGCCCGCGACGTGTCGCTGTGGAAGGTGGTGTACGCGTCGAGCTCCTCGGTCTACGGCAACGCCGAGACGTACCCCACGACCGAGGACCTCCGACCGCAGCCGGTGTCGCCGTACGGCGTCACCAAGCTCGCCGCCGAGCACCTGTGCGAGCTGTACCGCGTCACGGCCGGCGTCGCGACCGTCTCCCTGCGGTTCTTCACGGTGTACGGACCGCGGCAGCGACCCGACATGGCGTTCTCCCGGCTGGTCGACGCGGCCCTGAGCGGCAAGCCGTTCCTGCTCTACGGCGACGGCGAGCAGAGCCGAGACTTCACCTACGTGGGTGACCTGGTCACCGGCCTGCGCCAGGCCGCGCTCTCCCCGTGGACCGGCGTCGCCAACATCGGCGGCGGCTCGCGGACCACGATGAACGAGGTGATCGACATCATCTCGCGGCTGGCGCACCCGATCGACGTCGTCCGGCTGCCGGTGCAGCGCGGGGACGTCCGGCACACCGCCGCCGACACGTCGGTGGCCCGGGACGGGTTCGGCTACACACCCCACGTACTGCTCGAGGACGGGCTCGCCAAGATGGTCGACGCGGCCCGGCTCGTCTTCGCCGTCGACCAGGTCTGAGGAGACAGCCACATGCGCACCGTCTGGCCCGGCATCCCGGCTCTGGTCGTGCCCCGCCGCAAGCTGCCGCCGCAGCCCGAGCTGCCGAAGGTGAAGGTGCTGCACGTGATCACCCGCTTCATCGGCGGGTCCGGCGGCAACACGCTGATCTCGGCCACCGACATGGACCCGGACCGGTACGAGACGTGGGTCGCGGCGATGCCCGGCGGACCGCTGTGGGAGCAGGCCCGGCAGGGCGGTGTGAAGACCGTCGACATCATGCACATGAGGGAGCAGATCGCTCCCCTGGACGACCTGCGGGCGTGTGTCGAGCTGGTCCGGCTGATGCGGCGCGAGCGGTTCACGGTCGTGCACACGCACTGCTCCAAGGCCGGCTTCATCGGCCGCATCGCCGCCCGGATCGCCCGCGTCCCGACCGTCGTGCACACGTTCCACCTGTTCGCCGCGCACGACGGCCTGTCGTGGTCGCGCCGGATGGCATACCTGCTGCTCGACCGCAGCGTCCGTTCGCTCGCGCACCGCTACGTGGCGGTCGCACCACGGGTCGCCCGGGAGGCCGTCGAGCAGCGGATCGCACCGCCCGGCCGTGTGGTGGTCGTGCCGTCGGCGGTGGACCTCGCCGACATCCCGGACGAGACCGACCGCGACGTACGCACCGAGCTCGGCCTCGCCGCCGACACGCCACTGGTCGGCACAGTCGGCCGCATCGTCGCGCAGAAGTCGCCGCTCGACTTCGTCCGGATGTGCGCGCTGATCCACGCGGAGCGGCCCGAGGTGGCGTTCGTGATGGTCGGCGACGCGACGCTGGAGAGCGCCGGGCTCGAGGAGGAGACCCATCGCGAGGCCGAGCGCCTCGGCGTACCCGTGCTGTTCACCGGCTTCCGCTCCGACGCCCCACGGATCGCCGCCGCGCTCGACGTCTACGTCGTCCCGTCGCTGTACGAGGGCCTCGGCCGCGCCGTCACCGAGGCGATGGCGTCCGGCCGCCCGGTCGTGGCGACCGCGGTCAACGGCGTGCCCGACCTGGTCGAGCCCGGCTCGACCGGCCTGCTCGCGACCCCGGGGGACCCGGCGTCGCTCGCGAGCGCCGTGACCTGGCTCCTCGACCACCCCGAGGAGGCCCGGCTGATGGGCCTCCAGGGACGCGACCGGGTGCGGTCGCACTTCGGTGCCGAGATCATGTGCGGCGCCCTCGACGACCTGTACAGCGAGCTGCTCGGCCTGCCCGAACCGGCTCCCATGTCGGACACCGAGTCGGACACCGTGTCGACCGCCGGGCCGGCCGGCTCCGAGACGTCCGAGGACCATCAAGTCCTCCGTTCGGCGTAGTGGATATACGCCACGACGCTCGTGCCGCCGAGGCGGCCCCGGCCTACTTTTGAGACGGAAAATTCATCGGCCTGGGGGGCGTGGATGGGCAGAGGGGACTCCGCCGACCTCACCGCAGAGGCGGCGCGGCCTGCGGGCCGTAGTCTGACCGGGCGGGCATCGCTCAACGCGGTCGCCTCCGGCCTGGACTACGGGGTCCGCGCCGTCGTCGAGCTCGTCGTCAGCCCGCTCCTGGTCGCCGGCCTCGGCCCGCAGATGTTCGGCGCGTGGCGCGTCCTGTGGCAGTGGTCCGGCTACGTGTGGGGCGCCAGCGGCCGCTCGGCGCAGGCGCTGCAGTTCGCGATCGCCAACCGGCAGTGGACGGCGACCCCGCAGGAGAAGCGCCAGCTGATCGGCTGCGCGATCGTGGTCTGGCTGATCTTCCTCCCGCTGCTGCTCACCGCCGGCGGCCTCGGGGTGTGGCTCGGCCCGCACCTCCTCGACGTACCCGCCAGCCAGGTGACCGAGATCCGGGTCGCGGCGGCCGTCCTGGTGCTCGACGCGATGGCGGTCACCCTGGTCACGCTGCCGCGGTCGACCCTGCAGGGGGAGAACCTGGGCTATACCCGGATGGGCGTGTCGACGGTGCTGGTCGCCGCCGGTGGCGGCCTGGTCGTGCTCGCCGTCCAGCTGGACCTCGGCCTCCCGGGCGTCGCCGGGGCCACCGTGCTGACGACGGTCCTCACCGGGCTGGTCTTCTGGCGGGTCACGCTGCGGCACCTGCCGTGGTTCGGCGCGAGCCGCCCGACCCGGCAGCTGGTCCGCTGGTTCCTGGGCCTGTCGGCCTGGTTCCTCGGCTGGAAGTTCGTCCTGGAGCTGATGATCGCCAGCGACGTGCTCGTGCTGGCGGCGTTCGCCTCGCTGACCCTGGTCGCGGCGTTCGCGCTGACGAAGTTCGTCGCGGACTCGCTGACCCAGGTGCTCGCGCTGCTCGTCCAGGCGACCATCCCCGGCATCGGGGCGTACCTCGGCGCGGGGAACCTGCCGAAGGCCGGCCGGCTGCGGGCCGAGGTGATGTCACTGATCTGGCTCACGGGTACGGCGGCCGGTGCGACCGTGATCATCTGGAACGGCTCGTTCGTCGGCCTGTGGGTCGGCGACGACCTGTACGCCGGCCGGCTGGCCAGCCTGCTCGTCGTCGTCCTCGGCATGCAGGTCGCGATGATCCGCAGCGACACCTATGTCATCGACGTCGCGCTGATCCCGCGGGTGAAGGTGGTCGCCGGGGTGGTCGCCGCCGTCGCCTCGATCGGTCTCGCCATCGTCGGCGTCGGCGTGCTCGACGGCGGTGTCGTCGGCCTCTGCCTCGGGCTGGTGGCGGGTCGGGCCGTGCTCGGGCTCGCGGCGCCGTGGGCGGTCGGCAAAGTGCTCGGCCTGTCCCTCGCCGCCCAGCTGCTGGCCGCGATCCGGCCGACGCTGGTCACCGTGCTGGTGTTCGCCGGTGCCTACGCCGCCGCCCCGGAGCTGCACACCGAGTCGTGGCTCACCCTCGTACCCGGTGTCGCCGTCACCGTCGTTGTGGTCGGCGCCCTGGCGGCCGTCGCCGGCCTGAGCCGGGCGCAGCAACGCCGGCTGGTCGGCCGGGCCCGCGCCGTCATGCCGCGTTCGAAGGGGACGTCGGCATGAGCACCACTACACCGGTGACCCGCGTCGTCGCGCTGCCGACCGAGCGCTGGGGTACGCCCACCGCAGCGCAGGTCCTGGTGATCGGCGGCAGCGCGCTGGCGCCGCTCAACCTGCTGCTGGTGAAGAGCTTCACCGTCTACGACTTCCTGGTCGGCGTCGCGTTCCTGCTGCTGGTCGGCCAGCAGCAGCTGCGGATGCCACCGACGCGCTACCTGGTCGCCGCCCACCTCTTCCTGCTCGCCGCACTCTTCAGCGCGTTCCGGGCGACGTACCCGGTCGAGGCCCTGACCCAGATCCTGACGTACGTGTTCGTCTTCTTCGTGCAGGTCCCGGTGGTGTACTCGGTCGTCCGTTCGCGGCGCGCCGTGCTCGCCAGCGTGTTCTTCCTGTGCGCGGGCACGCTGGGCGCGATCCTGCACGCCTTCCTCACCCAGCACACCCAGGGCGCTGGGCGCGTGCTCGTCTTCTACAGCGAGAACCCGAACCGGCTGGGCTACCCCGCCGCCTACCTGTTGCCGTTCCTGGTCGTCCTCTGGCTGGGCGTACGCACACTGGCCCCCCGCTACCAGGTCGTCGCCGGGCTGGTCTGTCTCGGGTCGGGCTACCTCGTGGTGTGGTCGCTGGCCGCGTCGGCGTCCCGCAGCAGCATGCTCGGCGCCCTGGTCGCCCTGTTCGTCTTCATCGTGGCGCGGCCGTCGATCGGCGTCGGCCGGATGCTGCTGCGGGCGGCCGGCCTGACGGCGGGCATCGCCCTGGTCGGCGTCCTGCTGGCGAGCACCGGACAGCTGCCCACGACGCTGGAGGACCGGATCGAGCGGAGCTTCAGCGCCGAGGACCAGGGCAAGCTGGTCGGCGACCGCGAGCACCTGAACAACGCCGGCATCCGGGCCTTCGTCGACTCGCCCTTCCTCGGTACGGGCCTCGACAACTTCCGCTACGTCACCGTCGACTACGACCAGGAAGCGACTCCGCAGCTGCCGCACAACCTGTGGCTCCAGCTGCTCGTCCAGGTCGGCGTCTTCGGCACCCTGGCGTTCGCAGCCATCTTCGTCACCTGGTTCCGAGACCTCGGCGCCGCGTACGCCCGGGCGAGCGCACTGGACCGTCAGCTGCTGTGGGCGATGGCCTCCGCCATCGCCGGTGTCCTCGTCATCTTCCTGTTCGCCCCTGAGCTGCTCGACCGCCACTACTGGCTGATCGTCACGCTCGGTCTCGCCATCGCCGACGGTGTCCGTCGACACGACCAGCGGAAGGTGATCGCCTCGTGAACCGAGCAACGATCGGGCCCTCGGTGCTTCATGTGATCGTGCGCGCCGGCGCCACCAACAGCCAGTACAACGAGCACTGCCTGCCGGTGCTCGCGCAGCGCCGCATCACGGTGTGCTCCCTGTTCCCTGCCGACGTCACCCCGCCGTCCGGCCTGCGGCTCGTCGAGGGCTCCGGCAAGCGCGGGTCGATGCGGACGGTTCGGCGCGCCCTGGACCTCGGGCCGTACGACATCGTGCACGTGCACTCGCCCTCCAGTGGAGTGCTGACCCTGGCGGCGTACCTGCTGACCCGGCGGTCGCGCCGCAACCTGGTGTTCACCGTGCACAACTCGTGGGACAACTTCCGGCGGCGCAACCGGGCCTTCCTCTACCTGATCCTGATGCTCTACCCCACCGTCGTGATGTGCGGCCACGCGGCCCGCGACTCGCTGCCCTGGCTGCTGCGCCGGATCTTCCGCCGCAAGCTGGTCGTCGTGCCGAACGGCGTGGACGTCGACCGGATCGACCGGGTGCTCGAAGCACTGCCCGCGCCCGCGGCGCCGGCGAACGGACCGGTGGTCGCCTCGGTGAACAGGCTGATCCCGCTGAAGGACCCGTCGACGGTGCTCCGGGCGTTCGAGCGGGCCGAGCTCCCGCACGGAGACCTGGTGTTCGTCGGCGACGGCCCGCTGCGCGACGGGCTGCAGACCGACGTGCTGCACTCGATGGTCCACGACCGGGTCACGGTCACCGGCATCATCCCGCGCGATCAGGTCTACGGGGTGCTGTCGACCGCGGACGTGTTCGTGTCCGCGTCGGGTGGCGAAGGGCTGCCGGTCGCGGTCCTCGAGGCGATGGCCTGCGAATGTCCCGTGATCCTCTCCGACATCCCCCCGCACCGCGAGATCGCGCTGGCGGCGCCCGGCGTCCAGCTGGTGCCGGTCGGCGACGTGGCCGGGTTCGCCCGGGCGCTGTGGCGGGTGCTGTACATGCCGACCGCGGACCGGCATGAGCTCGGGTGGGACCAGCGGCAGTGCGTCAGCGAGTACTTCAGTGTCCGAGCCATGAACAACGCGTACGGAGAGATCTACATGACCGTCACGGAACGCAACGAAACCGTCCAGCTGCCGCCGCGGGTGGTGTCCGGGTCGGGGGGCGGCGTCGAGAGCGTCGGCCTGGTGGCCCGGATGCGCGACCGGATCCGCCTGGTCGCCGTGCTCACGATCATCGGCGGGCTGGGCGGACTGGCGTACTCGCAGGTGCAGCCGCCGGAGTACCACGCGACGACCAACCTGCTGGTCGGAGACGTGATCGGCGGCCCGGCCGACGAGGAAGGTCTCAAAGCAGCCGCCGCGTTGGCCGCCACCTACTCCGACCTGGTGCGGCGGGAACCGGTACTCAAGCCGGTGGCCGAGGAGGGGTTCGCCGACGACTGGCGGACGCTGCGCCTGCAGGTGCACGCGCAGCCGGGTGACAACAACCCGCAGCTGGTCCAGATCACCACCAGCGCACCGAAGATGCACGAGGCGGAGGGGCTGGCCGGCGCGGTGGCCGACCAGCTGGTCGCGCTCACCAAGCAGCGGCAGCTCAGTGCCCAAGACGAGTTCGCGGTCGAGCAGGTCGACCGGCTGGAGAAGGACATCACCGCCACGCAGGACCAGATCCGCAAGGCCCAGAAGAAGGTCGACCAGGCGTCGACGCCCGAGGAGGCGGCCGAGCTCGCCACCGCCGCGAACAGGCTGCGCGAGACGCTCACCGAGATGCAGACGAACTACGACGAGATGCGCGACCAGGTCAGGCGCACCGGCGGCAGCGCCCGGGTGGCGATCCTCGAGGAGGCGTACGCCTCGCCGTCGGCCCTGCGACCGGACCTGATGGGTCTCGTCGCCGCGGGCGCCGGGGCCGGGCTCGCCCTGGCCGTCGCCTGGATCTACCTGTCCGACCGCCGACGCGCCCGGCTGGCCCGCAGCCAGCACCGGGTGACCGGCCCGCTCAACGGCCACGACCGCCACGACCGCCACGACGGACAGCAACCGGACCGGTGGACCGAGCACGACATGCTCGACGACATTCACCCGATCAGGCATGAGAACAAGGGGATCTGAGCATGTCAAAGGTAGCGATCACGTCGATCCCGGCACGCACCCCGCGAGTCGTACCCCTGGGCACGCTGCAGGGGGTCGTCGACCTGTGCGACGCGCTGGAGGCCGCACACGTGCGGTACTGCCACTGGAAGAGCAACGACATGCTCGACCGCTCCGCGCGGGGGGAGAACGACCTCGACCTGCTGATCCACCGGGCCGACGGCCAGGCGTTCGCCGAGATCCTCGCGCGACTCGGCTTCCGGCACGCCCAGGCGCCCGGCGGGCGCGAGCACCCCGGCGTCTCACACCACTACTCGCTGGACGCCGAGACCGGGCGCTTCGTACACATCCACGCCCACTTCATGCTGGTGCTCGGCGACGACACGACGAAGAACTACCGGCTTCCTCTGGAGGTGCCGTACCTGGCGTCGTCGTCGTCACCGAACGGCGAGATCTTCCCCATCCCGGCGGCGGAGTTCGAGCTTGCGGTGTTCGTCGTCCGGATGATCCTCAAGCACGCCACTTGGGACGCCGTGCTGATCGGCAAGGGCAAGATCGGCGCGAACGAGCAGCGGGAGCTCGGCTGGCTGCTCGATCGGGCCGACCTCGACGAGACCCGTGAGGTCGTGCGCCGGCACCTGGCCGGGATCGGTGTCGACCTCTGGGAGCGCTGCCTGGCCGCGATCTCCACCGGCCAGCCGCTGGCGAAGCGGCTCGCCACCGGCCAGGCCCTGCTGCACGCCCTCCGGCCGAACGCCCGCCGCCACCCGATGCTGGACATGTCGCTGCGCGCGGTGCGCCGCGGCACCTGGGGCACCCGGCGGTACGTGTTCAACGTGCCGGTGCGCAAGCGGCTGACCCGGGCGGGCGCCACCGTCGCCATCGTCGGCGGTGACGGTGCCGGGAAGTCGACCGCGGTCGAGGGCACGGCGGCGTGGCTGAGCAAGATCTTCGTCGTCAGGCAGACCCACCTGGGCAAGCCGCGTCCGTCCCTGCTGACGCTCGGCGTGAAGGGCCCGATGTACGTCGGGCGGCGGGTCGGCCTGCTGCCCAGCACGAGGGCCGTCATCGACCCGCGGACCGCGACCGCGGACGACTTCCCCGGCAACGCATGGGCGCTGTGGCACCTGCTGACCGGGCGGGACCGGCTGCGGGACTACCGCGGTCTGCGGCGGGTGTCGGATGCCGGCGGGATCGTCATCTCCGACCGCTGGCCGCTGCCCCAGATCAGCCTGATGGACGGACCACGGACGACCTGGCTGGCCAGGCAGCCGACCAGGAAGGGTCGGGTGACCCGGTTGCTGATGGAGACCGAGCGCCGGACGTACGCCCACATCGCGCCGCCGGACGTGCTCGTGGTGCTGCGGATCGACCCCGAGATCGCGGTCGCACGCCGGATCGACGAGGAGTCGACGTACGTGCGGGCCCGCAACACCGAGGTGTTCCACGCGGACTGGTCGGGCACCGACGCCGTGGTGGTCGACGCCTCGCAGCCGCCGGAGGCCGTGCTCGCCGAGATCCGGCGGGCGGTCTGGGACCGGCTGTGAGCGGCGGTTCGACTGGCCGGCCGACCGGCCTGGCGGCCAGCCACGCGAGGCCGGCCGTCCGCGTCGTCGAGCTGCTCGGCCCGCCGGCGTCCGGCAAGTCGAGCGTCGCCGCCGGGTTGGCCGCGACCCCGGGCGTTGTCGTGCTCAAGGAGCACCGCAGGAGTGACCTCCCGGCGCTGGCCAGCTCCGTGGTCGGAGCCTGGCCAGTGCTGTGGACCCGGCCACCGGCGGGAGTCGGCCGGGTCCGCTGGGCGGCCTGGGCCGGGCGGCTGGGTGCGGCGCCACGCACCGTCCAGCGACGGCGCGCGCCGCGCACCGTCGTCCTGCTCGACCAGGGACCGGCCTACACGTTGGGCCGGATGGAGCAGCTGCGTGACGACCCGTTGGCGTCGGACTGGTGGCAGGCGCGCGTGGACATGTCCGCGCAGCTGCTCGACGTCTTGGTGGTCCTCGACGCCGACGCCGCGACACTGGCGCAGCGGCTGCATGCCCGGCCCAAGGCACACGTCGCACGGACCCTCGACGAGGTGGCTGCGGTCGACTACCTGGACGGCGAGCGGGCCCGCTGCCGGCTGGTCGCCGACGCGCACGAGGCCGCCGGTGGCCGGGTGCTCCGGCTCTGCTCCCAGGTCACTCCGGTCGCCGAGATCGTCGCCACTGTCGCGGCGCTGTTCGAGACCGAGCCGGCCCCGGGGGAAGGCGCGCACCGGTGAGCCTGGTCGTGGAGTTCTGCGGCCTGCCGGGCTCGGGCAAGTCGACCGTCGCGAGGCACACGCTCGCGGCGCTCGACCAGCTCGGCATCGAGGGCACGGTGGTCGACGAAGAGATCTCGGCGGCGGCTGCTCCGCGCGATCGGCTGAGGCGACGGCTCGTCGCCGCTGCGGCCGAGGCGGCCCATCACCCGTTACACGCAGTCGGCTCGGCCCGGCAGGTCGCACTGGCTCAGGGGTCGGCACGCGACTCCGTTGCCGGTCTCGCCCAGTGGCTCGCCGTGCAACGGCTGGTCGCGCACTCCCGCGGCGACGACGGCGTGCACCTGGTCGAGGAGGGCACGGTGCAGACGCTGTGGACTCTCGGCCTGCGGGCCCGGCGCGATGTCACCGGGCCACTGTGGGCGGCGCTGAACCCGCGCGCCCGCGCCGACCTGCTGGTCGTGGTCGACGCTACCGTCGATGTCGTCGTGGACCGGCTGGCCGGTCGGGAGTCACGGCACAGCCGTACCCAGCAGCTGCCCACCGGGCAGCAGCGAGTCGAGCTCGAGCACGGGCGGGATCTGTTGGAACGACTGGTGGCGGGCCTCCCGGTCCTGCGCCTCACCAGCGACGCCGGCACCGACCCGGCCGAGCTGGCCGCGCTGGTGGCGAGGGCCGTGCAGAAGTCCCGGAACGGCACGGGTCCGTGCCGTTCCCGATCATCCCCACGGCGGGCATGACACGCGACTGTGCAGCCGGGCTACTGCCACTCGAGGTGGAGGACCGGGTCGGTCGCGTGCTCGAAGGCCATCGCGGTGCGGTTCGCGTTCCCGGTGATGAGGAGCGCGACCGCGTTGTTCTGTGCCCAGCCGGGGCGGTTCACCACCTGCTGCAGGACCGGCGCCAGGTTGCTGGTCCGCTGGTCGACACCGGTCGCGCCGATCGTGGTCCAGGGTGCCGGTGACCACGCCACCGACCCGGTCGTGGTCGCCCGCGAGCTGAGGTTGCCGGTCGCCGTCGTGAACGTCGGGGCATTGTCGGCCGTCTGCGCCCGCACCGTCAGGTTCGCCGCACCCGACCCGACATCGTCCACCGCGAACTGGATGTAGGCGTTGGTGATGACGGCGCCCTGCGGCACCGGCAGCCCGGTGAAGCGGAGACCGACGGCGGTCATCAGTCGTGACCCGTCCGTAGTGATGTCGAGGTCGGAGCTGGTGAGCAGCACCTGACCGTTGTACCGCTCCTCGGCGTCGTCGCTGCCGGCCGCAATCGGGATGTCGGCGCTCTGCCCGCCACCACCACCGGCCGGTGTCACCGTCACGATCACATCGTCGGTACGGATGAATGCACCGTCGTTCGCCGTCAACCGCAGCGTGTACGAGCCGGCCGCACTGAACGACGCCGTCGTGTCCACCGCCGACGCGCTGCCGAACGTCACCTCACCCGGACCCGACACCTCCGACCACGTCGTCGTCACGGCGCCGGGAGGGACCGGCCGACCGTCATCGGTCACCGTGCCGTCCAGGGACGCCGACGCCGGCAGCTGCACCGACTGGTCCGCACCCGCACTCACACTCGGCGGCTGGTTCACCGGCGGAGTGCCCCCACCGCCCGTGTAGTCGACGTGCAACATCGGCGCAGCCGCGGCTCCGCCCTCGAACGGCTCCGCCGTACGCCGGCCGGTGCCGTTGAGCTGAATCGCCAGCGCGTTGCCCTGGTTCCACCCCGGCCGGTCCACGACCGACTGCACCAGCGACGCGATGTTCGGTGTGCGCTGCGCGGCAGCCCGCTCGCCGACCGTGTTCCACGCCGGCGGCGTCCAGGCGACCGCCGCGGTCGTCTTCGGCCGTGCCGCCACACTTCCGCTCGCGGACGTGTACGTCGGTGGGTTGTCGGCGTTCTCGGCCCGGATGGTGAGCGACGTCGCGCCCGTACTCACCTCGTCGGTCTGGAACTGCACGTACGCGTTGGTGATCTGCGCACCGGCGGGGATCCCTACACCGGTGAACCTGGTGCCGACGATCTGCTGGGTGGTGCCGTCCGCCCCCAGCTCCAGGTCAGAGCTGGTCAGTGCGACCGATCTCGACGTCACCGCCTGCTCGACGTCGTCGCTGCCGGCGGCGACCCGTACCTCGACGGCTGCCGGACTGCCCTCGGGGAGGACGGTGATCGTCACGTCGTCGGCGGTCAGCACCTCGCCGTCGTCGGCGGTCAGGCGCAGCACGTACGTCCCTGGGCTGCTGAAGGAGGCCGTCGTGTCCACCGCGGATACGTTGCCGAAGGTCACGTCACCCGGCCCCGTCAGCTCTGACCACAAGGTCGTCACCGCGCCGGGAGGGTTCGGGCGCCCGTCGTCGCTCACCGTGCCGTCCAACGCCGCGGTCAGCGGGAGTATGACCGAGGCATCCGAACCGGCATTGACGACGGGCGGAGCGTTGTTGTCACCGACCGGCGGAAGGTTGGCGGAGAACTCATACATCCGGCCGTCGTTCTCGTTGGGGTGCGAGTCGTTGTCCTCGCCCCGTGCGACCACGTAGTAGTTGCGACCCGACCCGACCGACGCGGGGCCGACCGCGATCCCGGCGGCAGCCTCCATCCCGGCCGACGCCGTGCTGATCGTGTTGAGCAGTGCGCCGGTCTGGTCGAACTCGTAGATCGTGTCCGAGCTGTCGTCGAGCAACAGCACGGTGTTCCGTATGGAGTCGTACCCCATCCCTTCGGGATCGCTGGCACCGAAGACGTTGGAGTCGAGCTGGGTGGCGATGTCGTCGGACGTCCCGAACGTCCCGTCGTTTCCCGGACGCAGGCGCCACATCTCGGAGTTCTCGCCGCCGGCGAACCACAGCGAGTTGGTCGCGGAGTCGTAGTCGACACCCTCCGGGTCACCGAGGCCGAACTCGGTCGTGTCGAAGCTCGTGATGTTGTCGTCGGGCGTGCCGAACCGGCCGTCGCCGCCGGCCGCGATGTCGAACAGCTCCTTCAGGTCGTCGTCGGTGACGACCAGGTGGTTGTTGGCTGGGTTGTAGCCGACACCAACCGGTTCGTCCGACCACGGCTGTGACACCCCGGTCTGGTCGACCGCGCCCGTGCGGCTGGTGCGGAACAGGTTCACGTCCTCGAAGATCGACATCTCGTCGACCTCGCCGTCCGCGATGAACAGCCGGTCGGCGCCCGGGAGGTACGCGATGCCCGACGGGTCGGGGCTCGCCGGGTCGTACGCCGACGTGGCGGTGGTCCGCACCAACGTGCCGTCGACGGCCGAGGTGCTCGCGAGTGCGGCGGCCTGCAACGAGGCCTCGACGATCTCGCCGGTCGTCCCCGGCCCGCCGGCGTCCGCGACGAACAGGTTCTGGATCGCCGGGTCGTCGGTCGCGTCCGCGGACGGCGCGAACGCGATGCCCTGCACATCAGTGACGTCGAGGTCCGCGGCATCCCTGGACTCGACCACCCGGCCCTGCCGGTCGATCCCGAGCAGGTCCCGGTCGGCCGCATCGTAGCTGTAGAGCAGGTCCAGCTCAGGGTGCGCGGTGAGCCCGCGCAGGTCGGCCGCGTCGACACCGCTGACCGGCACCCGGGTGACCTTGCCGGTCTTGCTCTGGCGGACGAGTGAACCCCTGTCGAGCACGACCAGCGCCCCGGACCTGTCGTAGGTCATGGCTCGCGGCGAGCGCAGCCGCATGGCGCCGCTCGACCTCCGCACCGCGCGCAGTGCGGGCGTGCGCAGCCCGTTCGCGGAGTACGACACGAGATCGCCGCCCGACGTCGCCGTCATGGTGCCGGTGAGCGGGTCGACGGCGACCGCGTCGGCGTCGGCGACCGCGGGCAGACGCACCCGACCAAGCCGATCCTCGCTCGGCGTGACCGAGGAGACCGTGCTCCCGGTCCCGGCGTCGCCAGGCACCAGCAGCGCACCCAGCTGCGCGCTCCATGCCAGTCCGGTCGGCCGGCTGACGCCGTGCTCGGCAGTCGGGAACAGCCGGATCCTGTCCAACGCGTCCGCCTGCAGCACGACCACCGGCGCGGCCGCGTTCGCCACCTCGACCGACGCGGCCGTCGTACTCCCGATGGTTGCCATCGCCGCCGCAGCAACGACGGACCCCCGAATCGCCTTCATGCCCGGGCCGCTCCTCTGCCTCAACGTTCTCGAGACGTGCACGTGTGCACAGCGTCGACCTCAGACGACGAGCCAGCATCGGTAGAAGTGCGCACGCAGGCTGGTCGGCTGGGGTCAGCGCGTCACCTTCAGGCGCAGGCCGTACCAGACGCTTGGTGCCTTCGCCCGGTCGTGGCCGCGGTACGCCGGTGCCAGCACCCGGTAGCTGTAGGTCCCGGTCCACCAGTGCTTGATGCTGAAGGAGTACGCCACGGTGCTGCCACTTCGCAGCCTCTTGCGCTGGACGGTGACCCATTCGCCTTCGCGGTAGCGCTGGAGGCTCAACGGCGCCAGCCACGCCGACGGGCTCAGCACGCCGCGCATCGTGACGGTGTGCCCGGCCCGGACGGTCGACGAGCTCAGCCTCGCAGTCAGCGTCCGCTTGGTGGACAGCAGCGCCTTGAACTCGTACAGCTTGCCGTCGTTCTCGGTCGGGTTGGAGTCGTTGTCGAGGCCGCGGGCGACGACGTAGTAGCTGCGACCCGACCCGCTCGAGGAAGGTCCGACGGCCAGGCCGGCCGCCGCCCGCATACCCGCCGACCCGGTGCGGATCGTGTTCAGCAGCGACCCGTTCGCGGCCAGCTCGTAGATGGTGTCGGAGCCGTCGTCGACGATGAGGACGGTGTTGCGCACGGCGTCGTAGCCGAGCCCCTCTGGGTCGCGCGCGCCGTACTTTCCCACGTCGAAACGGCTCTCGACGTCGTCGGACGTGCCGAACCTCCCGTCTCGGCCGGGGCGGACGCGGAACACATCCGTCTCGAGACCCGAGACGATCCACAGCGAGTTGGTCTCGTTGTCGTAGTCGAGCCCCTCGGGGTCGTTGTTGCCGAAGCCCTTGGTGTCGAAATGTCTCACGGTGTCGTCCGTGGTGCCGAACCGGCCGTCGCCGCCGGCCACGATCTCGAACACCTCCTTCTGGTCGTCGTCGCTGACGAACAGGTGCTTGTTGCGCGGGTTGTAGCCCACCCCGACCGGCTCGTTCGACCACGGCTTCGAGACGCCGGTGTAGAGCACGCTGCCGGCGCGGGTGGTGGCGAAGAGGTTCTTGCCCCGGAAGATCCCCATCTCGTCGACCTCGCCGTCGGAGATGAACATCCGGCCGGTGCCCGAGAGGTACGCCAGCCCCGACGGGTCCGGGCTCGGCGGGCTGTACTTCGAGGTCTGGGTCGTTCGTACGAGGGTGCCGGTGACGGCCGAAGCAGCGGTCACCGTCGGGGCCTCCAGCGTCGCCTCCACGACCTCGCCGGCAGCCCCGGGCTGTCCGGCGTCCGCGACGTACAGGCTCAGGACCGACGGGCCGTCGGTCGGGTCGGCGGACGGACCGAACGCGACGCGCTTGACGTCGACCAGCTCGAGCCCGGCCGCGTCGCGGGTCTCGTCGACCCGGCCGGCCGCGTCGACGCCGAGCAGGTCGTCACCGACCGCGTCGTAGGTGTACTCGAGCCCGGAGCGGGGGTGCGTCGCAAGACCGCGCAGACGTCCCACGTCCACACCCCTAATGGGAGCTAGCCGGGTCGGGCTCGCTGGCAGACTCGGTGCCCGTAGCCGCCGGTGAGTGAGCACTTTCCGCCCCTGGACCGAGACGAGTCCTAGGGTCAGACCGTGCCCTCGCCGGTGGTCGGGAGACGGGACGGCTGATGGGGTGTCGTGCCCGCCGCTTCGGGTGGCGTGAGCACTGGTCCATTAGGGCGCCGGAGTCTCCCGCGGGCTGCTGACAAGTGACCGTTGGACAGAGCGGAGACCGTAGTGTTGTTCGTCAGAGACCACTGGGCAGAAGACCACCATGACATCGAGTTGCAGGGCGGTGATGGTCGGGTCCTTCGCACCGCACGGGTGTCGGAGGGCGTGGACGGGATGGCTCGTCTGCATGAGCTGATCGCGACCGTTCTGCCCGACGACGCCTATCCTTCACGGGTGCTGGTGTGTATCGAGACCGACCGGGGGCCGTGGGTGCGGGCGCTGGTCGCGGCCGGTTACCGGGTGTTCGGGGTGAACCCGAAACAGGCCGCCCGGCACCGGGAGCTGTTGTCGCTGTCGGGCGCCAAGAGTGACAAGGCCGACGCGCACACCCTGGCCGACATGGTCCGCACCCGCCGCCACCAGCTGCGGCAGGTCGCGGTCGACTCCGACCTCGCCGAGGCGGTCAAGGTCGTGACTCGTGCTCATCAAACCCTGATCTGGGAACGGACCCGGCACATGCTGCGGCTGCGGGCCGCGCTACGCGACTATTTCCCGGCCGCGTTGGAGGCGTACAAGCCGCTGGGGTTGACCGGGCACGACACCCTCGAACTGCTGGCCAAGGCGCCCACCCCGGCCGCCGCGGCGAAGCTCACCCGCACCCAGATCAGTGCGGCGTTGAAGAGGGCCCGTCGCCGCGACATCCCCGCCAAGGCCGCCTTGATCCAGGCCGCGCTGCGCACCGAGCACCTCGGACAGGCCGAGATCGTCGCCGGTGCCTACGCGGCCACCGTCCGCTCGACCGTAGCGGTCCTGCAGACCCTGAACGCCGAGATCCACGCCCTGGAGGGGCAGGTCGAGGCGCATTTTGGCCAGCACCCGGACGCTGAGGTCTACCTCAGCCAGCCCGGCATCGGTGCCATCCTCGGTGCCCGGGTGCTGGCAGAGTTCGGCGACGCACCCGGCCGCTACGCCGACGCCAAGTCCCGCAAGAACTACGCCGGCACCGCACCGATCACCCGCCAGTCCGGCAAGTCCAAGACCGTGCATGCCCGGTTCATCCACAACGACCGGCTCGTCGACGCGCTCCACATGCAAGCCGGCGCGGCGATCCTGCACGACCCCGGTTCCCGCGCCTACTACGACGAACTCCGCGCCCGCGAGATCGGACACAACGCCGCCCTCCGCCAAATCGGCAACCGCCTCGTCGGCATCCTGCACGGCTGCCTCAAGACCGACACCAGATACGACGCACACACCGCCTGGTCCCACCGCACCGCCCATGCGGCTTGACACCTCAGCTCCTGGGGTGTCTGACCCGCGTCGGGCGCACCGCGTCGGCGTACGGATCGGCGCCGAGCGCGCCCCGGCCGGGCAGCGCCGCGTACTCAGCGGTCGACAGCGACCGGATCCGCTGCACATCCCCCTGCTTGGCCGGCGCGGCAGCTGTCGCGCTGCCCGCCGCCGGCATCGAAGCCGCCGCCCCACTGACCGCGACCGCAAGCACAGTCGTTTCCCAACATCGCTGTTCTGCTGATCCCCATGACGCCACTCCCGAGTCGGTTCCCGAGTGTCCGCCGTCCAGTTTCGGCCCGTCGGCCGCGACCCGAATCGGTCAATCAGCGTAGGCGGCCTCACCCCGTCTGTCCGGAACGCGGACGGGTCCGGACCCCCGGCCCGGACCCGTCGCGCTCGGTTGGCGACTGCTAGCGAGTCGGCGGCCGCAGCACCCGCAGACTCAGGCCGTACCAGCCGCTCGGCGCCTTGGTCTCGGCGCGACCCTTGTAGGCCGGGGCCAGCACGCGGTAGCGGTAGCTGCCCGGCCACGAGTGCTTCACGTTGAACGTGTACGGCACGATCGTGCCCGAGCGCAGCGACTTCCACTGCACCGTGACCCACTTCCCGCCGCTGTAGCGCTGCAGTCTCAGCCGCGCCAGCCACGACGACGGAGTCAGTGCCCCGGTCAGCTGGACCGTGCGTCCGGCCGTCACCCTCGACGAGCTGAACTTCGCGGTCAGACCCGGCTTGACGTTCACCGTCGGCATCGTGGACACCTTCGTGCCGTGGGTCGCCTGGTACGTCGTGTGGGCGGTCGGCCTGGTGCCGAACGAGTACCTGCCGTCGGCACCCGTCGTGACCGTCCGCAGCCACTTGAACTGCGTGCTCGGCCACGTCTTGGAGCGGACCACCACACTCTCACCCGCGACGCCGGAACCGTCGCTGAACCGGACGGCGCCGGTGACGGTCGTCTTGCCGGGGTACGTGACGGTCTTCGGACTCACGGTCAGGCTGGGCGTCATCGTTAGCGGCGTCTTGTAGGTCAGCACGAGCACCGGAGGTGTGAGGCCGTCCTTGGCCTCGGCGGTCCGCCGTCCGGTCTTGGTGCCGGTCGCCGAGTCGATGATGAAGTTGACCGCATTGCCGTTGACCCAGCCGGGCCGGTCGACGACCTGCTGGACCAAAGACCCCAGCTCCGGTGTCAGCTGATCGGGACCGGTCAGCCCACCCTCGCCCGGGACCGGCGCCGGCCAGGCCCGTGGAGACCAGTCGACGCTCGCAGAACCGATCGGCCGGGCCGAGATGCTGCCCTTCGTCGCGGTGTAGATGGGAGCGTTGTCGCTCGCCTCCGCCTTGATCCGGTAGCTGGCGGCCTCGCTGCCGCCCTCGTCCACCTTGAACTGGATCTTGGCGCTGACGATCTCGCTGCCCTGCGGCACCGGGATCCGCTGGAACCGCAGGCCGGTGATGATCCGGTCCGGGTTGTCGACGGGCGTGCCGTCATTACCCAGCTCGTTGTCGGCGCTGGACAGGTCGACGAAGTCGCCCGAGGTGCCACCACCCTGGAGCGCGTCGTCGGCTCCGGTCAGGATCGGGATCCCGATGGTGCGCGGTCCGCCT
>WHTB01000055.1 GCA_009379735.1 Propionibacteriales bacterium | reverse complement strand
GCGCCGAGCTGGGCCGCTACGTGCGGCTCACGAACTACGCGTCCGGCCTCTGCATGCCGGAGATCGCGGCGCTGGCCGGTCTGCAGCGGCTCGACATGATGCTGAACGACTCGATGTACGGCATCCTCTTCCGCGACATCAACCCCGTGCGCACGTTCGTCGACCAGCGGTTCAGCCGGCAGGTGCACGCCCGCGCCGGCATCATCATCAACACCGGCGAGGACAACTACCTCACCACCGCCGACGCGGTGGAGGCGGCGCACACGGTGACCGTCAGCCAGCTGCTCAACGAGTACTTCGCCAAGGAGGCGGGCCTCGAGGACTGGCAGCTCGGCCTCGGTCACGCGTTCGAGATCGACCCGGCCGTCCCGGAGAGCTTCCGGATGGAGGTCGCGCACGCCCTGCTCGCCCGCGAGCTGTTCCCTGACGCACCGCTCAAGTGGATGCCGCCGACCCGGCACATGACCGGCGACGTGTTCCGCGGCTACCTGCTCGACGGCTTCTTCAACCTCGCGGGTGCGCTGACCGGCCAGGGGATCTTGCTGGTCGGCATGATGACGGAGGCCGTCGTCACGCCCTGGCTGTCCGACCGCGACCTCGCTCTGCAGAACGTCCGGTACGTCCTGGACGCCGCCGGTCGGTTGCAGGAGGACTTCCACCCGGCGCCCGACGGGTTCATCGCGCAGCGCGCCCGCCAAGTGCTCGGCGAGGCGATCGAGTTGCTGCAGCAGATCGTGGACGAGCCCGGGCAGACCGGCCTGCTGACGGCCATCGCCGACGGCACGTTCGGCCTGATGCGTCGCCCCGCCGACCGCGGCCGGGGGCTCGACGGGGTCGCCGAGAAGGCGGACGGCTACTACAACCCGGCCACCGAGATCCTCGAGGCGCCCGCGAAGGAGAGCAGCCGATGAGCCGGCAGACGACGATCGTGCGGCCGTACGGCGACACCACCGGCGACGGCATGGTCCAGGTGTCGTTCACGCTGCCGGTCCCGCACAGCAAGCGAGCCGAGGGCGCCGCGGCCCAGCTGGCGAAGAAGATGGGGATCGACCCGGCGATGGTCGTCCACGCGAAGCCGATGGGCGAGGGCTTCACGTTCTTCGTCGTGTACGGCCAGGTCAACCACCTCGTCGACCTGTCGAAGGTCGAGGTCGTCGAGCGGGACTACCCGCTGCTGTCCCCGCGGGAGGTCAACCTGGCCATCCGCAAGGGACTCCGCCGCCGGCTCGTCGTCGTCGGCGGGTGCATCGGCACCGACGCCCACACGGTGGGCATCGACGCGATCCTCAACATCAAGGGCTTCGCGGGGGAGAAGGGCCTCGAGTACTACCGGGAGCTCAAGGTGGTCAACCTCGGAGCCCAGGTGTCGGTGCCGCAGCTGGTCGACAGCGCACGTGCCGAGCGCGCCGACGCGGTGCTGGTCAGCCAGGTGGTCACCCAGCGCGACGCCCACATCCTCAACACCTTGGAGATGTCGGCCGCGTTCCGCGAGTCCTACCCGTCGGGGCGGCAGCCGCTGCTGGTGATCGGCGGCCCGCGCTTCGACGAGACGATGGCCGGTGAGCTCGGCGTCAGCCGGGTCTTCACCCGAGGTACGACGCCCGGCGAGGTGGCCAGCTACGTCGTCTCCGCGCTGCTGCCCGACCAGGTGGCGGCGCTGACCGATGCAGCCGACGAGAGCAGGAGCGCATGACCGAACCGACCTCCGACCCACGGCTCGGCCTGACTGTCACACACCGGCGCTACGTGCCGTACTCCCATGCGCACTACGCCGGCAACCTGGTCGACGGGGCCTACCTGCTGGGCCTGTTCGGCGACGTGGCGACCGAGGTGTGCATCCGTACCGACGGCGACGAGGGCCTGTTCGCGTCGTACGCCGACGTCCAGTTCCGTGCCGCCGTACGGGCGGGCGACGTGCTCGAGGTGGTCGCGACGGTGACCCGGGTCGGCACCCGAAGCCGTGAGCTCGACCTGGTCGCCCGGGTGGTCTGCCGGGGTCGTCCCGACCGCTCGGAGTCGGCCGCCGAGGTGCTGCCGGAGCCGCTCGACGCCGTCACCGCGACCGGCGTGGTCGTGGTCCCGCCGGCAGCTTGAGGAGGTGTCGGCGTGTCACCCGCGACACGCCGACGACGCTGGAAAATTGCGGATGAAATCCGGATGTCCGGAGGGCGCTTTGACCTGCACAAATAGGAAAAACTTGCAGGTCAGGCCGGGGTTGACAGGCACCTCTCGGATCGCAAGAGTGCCGGTGTCCACCGAGCAGGCCGCAACCGTCGGGCCAGCGTCCAGGTGGCTGCGGTGATCGGGGCGAGCGACCACGTTCCTGGATTGTCGCAGCAAGCCTGGTCGCGGCCAGGATGGGTGGGGTGCGACTCGGATCGAGCCCGGCGCCCAGTAGACAACGGACACCTAGCCCGCAGCCAGTGAGCGGGTGTTCGGTCCGAAGGGTCCGGGCTCCTTCCGTATCCTGACCGGGTCCGTACCGCTTCGCTCTCACCCCTAGGACCCGCGTGCGATCTGCGCTCCTCGCCGGCCTGCTCGGCGTCGCCCTGGCCCTCGCGATGCCGCCGCTCGGCTGGTGGCCGCTCGCCCTGGTCGCGGTCGCCGGGCTCGGCCTGCTCTGCCGCGATGCGTCGCTGCGGGCCGCCGCGGTCCGCGGGCTGCTGTTCGGGTTCACCTTCGTGCTGGTCGCGGCCTGGTGGCTGTACTCCGTCGTGCCCGGCATCCAGTTCGCCATCGCCGCCGTCGAGGCCCCGTTCTACCTGGTCCTCGGACTCGCCCTGGCGGCGACCTCCCGGCTGCCCGGCTGGCCGGTGTGGGGTGCGTGCGCCTGGGCGGGTGTCGAGCTCGCGCGCGGGCACCTGCCGTTCGGTGGGTTTCCCTGGGCGCGGCTTGGGACGCCGTTCGTGGACACCGGCATTGTCTCCTGGGCTCGCTACCTCGGCGAGGGCGGTCTGACCTTCGTCGTCGCCCTGGCGGCGCTGCTGCTCGCCGCCGCAGTGGTCGGCCGGCACCGGCTTCTGCTGGCCCTGCCCGCTGCCGTCGCGGCGCTGGCCCTGCTCGCCGCAGGGTGGGTGCTCCCAGTCGGTCTGCACGGCACCGAGGGGCGTACGGCGACCGTGGCCGTCGTGCAAGGCGACACACCTGGCGAGGGGATCGACTCGATGGCCGAGCCGCGGGTCGTCCTCGAGAACCACGCCACGGCGACCCACGACCTGGCCGCGGACATCGAGGCCGGCCGGGCCGAGCAGCCCGATGTCGTGGTGTGGCCCGAGAACTCCAGCGACATCGACCCACTGCTCGACGCGGACGCCGGTGCGCTGATCCAGGACGCGGTGGACGCGGTTGGCGTGCCGGTGCTCGTCGGCGCCGTCACCCGCGGCCCGGGCGACGACCATGTGCAGGGCACCGGCATCGTCTGGGAGCCCACGACCGGCCCCGGGGAGACGTACGCCAAACGCCGGCTGGTGCCGTTCGGGGAGTGGGTGCCGCTGCGGGCCGCGTTCACGCCGATCGTGCCGCTGCTGGAGCAGGAGATCCCGCGGGACTTCTTTCCCGGCGACGGTCCGGGGGTGCTGGACCTCGGCGACGTCCGGATGGGCGCGGTGATGTGCTTCGAGGTGGCCTACGACGAGGCGATCCGCGATGTCGCGGGCGAGGACGTCGACCTGCTAGCCGTGCAGACCAACAACGCGACCTACCTCGGCACCGCCCAGCTCGAGCAGCAGTGGGCCATCACCCGGCTGCGGGCCGTGGAGACCGGGCGGGCGGTCGCGGTGGCCGCCACCACCGGCATCAGTGGCTTCGTGCGGCCGGACGGCAGCGTGCTCGACCGGACCACGTCGCGCGCGCAGCAGGCCCTCGTCGCCGAGGTCCCGATAGGGGAGGGGACCACGCCGGGCATCAGGCTCGGTGGCTGGTTCGACCTGGCAGCCGCCGGCCTGGGTCTGGTCGGCGTCGCCGTCGGAGTCGTACGGCGGCGCGCCCGGGAGCGGGGATGACCGAGACCTTGGTCGTCATCCCGACGTACAACGAGGCCGGGAACGTCGAGTCGGTCGTCCGTCGGGTCCTGACGGCAGTGCCGGGCGCCGACGTCTTGGTGGTCGACGACGGCTCGCCCGACGGCACCGGCGCACTGGCCGACACGCTGGCTGCAGCCGAGTCTCGGGTGCACGTCCTGCACCGGCCGGGCAAGGGCGGGCTCGGTCGGGCGTACCTGGCCGGGTTCGACTGGGGGCTGCGGCGGCCGTACGACGTCCTCGTGCAGATGGACGCCGACGGGTCGCACCTGCCGGAGCAGCTGCCGACTCTGCTGACTGCGCTGGCCGACGCCGACCTGGTGCTCGGGTCCCGCTGGGTGCCGGGCGGCAGCGTCGAGAACTGGCCGCGTTCGCGTGAGGTGCTGTCGCGGGGTGGCAACCGGTACGCCCGGATGGCGCTCGGGCTCGACCTCCGGGACTCGACCGGGGGCTTCCGGGCCTGGCGGCGGGCGGCGCTGCAGGCCGTCGACCTGGACGGGGTCGCCTCGCAGGGCTACTGCTTCCAGGTCGACCTGGCGCGGCGCGCGGCCCAGGCGGGAATCCACGTGGTCGAGGTGCCGATCCGGTTCGTGGAGCGGGTGCGGGGCGAGTCGAAGATGAGCAACGCGATCGTCGGCGAGGCGATCTGGCGGGTCAGCGTGTGGGGGGTGCGCTACCGGCTGCGGCAGGCGCGGTCCGGGCTGCGCCGTTTGGGTGCCGGGAGATACTGAAGTCATGCGGTGGTTGTTGTTGGCGGTCGCCTTCCTGCTCGTCCCGGTCGTAGAGATCTACGTCATCATCCAGGTCGGGCAGGCGATCGGCGCGCCCTGGACCATCGCGCTGCTGCTGTTCGAGAGCCTGCTCGGCGCCTGGATCGTCAAGCGGGAGGGCCGGCGAGCCTGGGCGGCGCTGCAGACCGCGCTGACCAAGGGCCAGCTGCCGCACACCGAGGTCGCCGACGCCGCGTTGGTGCTGGTCGGCGGCACGTTGCTGCTGACACCTGGCTTCGCGACCGACGTGGTCGGGTTCTTCTTCGTGCTCCCGCCGACCCGGCCGCTGGCTCGCCGGCTGTTGGGCTGGTTCGTCGCCCGCCGGGTGGCCCGGTCGACGGTGCGGGTATTCGGCGGTCCCGGGACACCCGGTCCGACGCGCGGCCCGGCCGGTGGCCCGGCCAGAGGCCGTGCTGGTGGCTCCGCGAGGCCCGGCGTCGTCACCGGCCAGGTGATCGACGACGACCCGCCGCGCCCGCCGAACGAGCGCTGAGTCTCAGTCGCGACGCCCTGGAACGGCACGGTCCCGTGCCGTACGTGATCATCCCCACGCCTGCAGACGTGGGGATGATCGAGAACGCGTGGGGGTGAGTCGCCAAGACGGCGCGGTTAACCTTTCAGGCAGCCAGGCCGCCGCCTACGTGAAACCGGTGCGGTCAGGCGCTCTTCTTGGCTCGGCTCTTGGAGCGCCGGTGCAGGTGGGGCGGGCCGATCTGGCCGGTGCGGAGCAGGTCGAGCCGCTCCGACAGCAGATCCTCGAGCTCGGGGAGGGAGCGGCGCTCGCGGAGCATGTCCCAGTGCGTGCGCACCGGCTTCTCCTTCTTCGCCTCGGGCTCGGCGCCGTTGACAAGGCGGGCCTCGCCACTGCAGCGCGGACACTCCCAGGTCAGCGGGATCTCCGCCTCCTGCGCCATCGGGATCTCGAACTCGTGCCCCTCCGGGCAGGCGTACGCCACCTGCTGGCGCGGGGCGAACTCGATGCCCCGCTCGTCCTCGAAGCTTTGGCCCCCCAGCCGCGCGCCGCGCAGAACTCGGTCAGACATGTGCTCGACCTCCCCGTTAGTAGTGTGCGTGACGGTGACGGGGCGTGGTTGCGCCCCGTCGCTGGTTGGAACGGTTGGTACGCGTCAATGATTCCCCATCCGCGCCTTCTCATGCGTACGCCGCGACGATCCGATGCACGTCACACCTCAGGGGGTGCGTGCGCGGGCCGGGTCAGACCACCACCGGCACCGGGTTGCCGGCGTCGCGGATCGCCGTACGCGGGTCAACCCGCCACAGCAGCGCCAAACCGACCACGAAGAAGATCATCAGCGCGAAGATCGCCGGTCGGTACGAGTCGGCCCACTGGTGCACCAGACCGAACACCAGGGTGCCGAGCCACGACGTACCCCGCTCACAGGCCTGGTAGAGGCTGAAGTACTCACCCTCGCGGCCACGCGGGATCAGCTGGCTGAAGAACGACCGGGACAGCGCCTGGGTGCCGCCCAGCACCAGCCCGATGGCGACCGCCAGGATCAGGAACGGCGCCAGCTGCCGCTCCGGCATGAAGTAGCCGGCCGTGACGATCGCGACCCAGACCAGCAGGCCGATCATGATCGTCGTACGGCTGCCGATCCTGGCGGCCAGCCGGCCGAAGGCCAGCGCACCCGCGAACGCCACGAACTGCACCATCAAGATCGTGCCGATCAGCACCTCGGTGGCGAACCCCAGCTCCTTCTCGCCGTACACCGAGGCTGACACGATGACGGTCTGGATGCCGTCGTTGTAGAACAGGTACGCCGCCAGGAAGGTCAGCGTCATCGGGTACGCCCGCGCCTCCTTCAGCGTCTGGAACAGCTGGGTGAAGCTGTCGCGCACCATGCCCCCGGGGGTGTCGACCACCCGGGTCGGCGCCCGGTTGCGCAGGCCGAGGTACGGGATCAGCGTGAAGCCGGCCCACCACACGGCAGCGGTGAGCACACTGACCCGGACCGCAGTCGCCGTGTCCATGCCGAAGGTGTCGTGGAACGTCACCAGGCCGAGGTTGACGCCCAGCAGCAGCCCACCGCCGAGGTAGCCGAGCGCCCAGCCGCGGGAGGACACCTTGTCGCGCTCGTCGGGGCCGGCCACCTCACAGAGGATCGCGTCGTAGACCACCAGCGACGACCCGAGGCAGATGTTCGCGACCAGCAGCAGGCCGGCGCCCAGCTGCCAGTTGTCGCCGGTGACGAAGAACATGCAGCCCGCGGCGAGGCTGCCGGCCCAGGCGAACCGCGCCATCATCTCCTTCTTGCGCGGCGAGCGGTCGGCGAAGGCGCCGACCACCGGCAGGACCAGCGCCGAGAAGACGGTCGCCAGCGTGACGACGTAGAACACCAGCGAGCCGGGCGAGATCGCGACACCCAGCACGTCCAGGTCGGTCCGGCACGGGTCGGAGGAGGTGCCGGGCTCACCACACGCGGCGGTCTCCGCGACGCTGGTGAGGTACGGCGCGAACAGCACGGTCGCGACCGACGTGACGTACGCGGAGTTCGCCCAGTCGTACCAGTACCACGCTCGCTGCTCTCGCTGACGGGCGAACGGGGTCAGGTCGGCGACTCCGGGGGAGTCGGACCGGCTCATGCCTCAGCAGCCTTCCACTGTCCACGCTCGAGCAGGACGTCGCGCAGCGTGTCGATGCGGTCGGTGACCAGGCCGTCCACGCCGCGGTCGAGCAGGCTGTGCATCGTCGACGCGTCGTCGACCGTCCACACGTGCACATGCTTGCCGTGGTCGTGGGCCCGGCGTACGAACCGGGCGGTCGGCAGCTCGACCGGGCCGGCCTTCAGCGGGATCTGCGCACAGACCCCCGGCGGTAGCAGGCGGGCGCGCAGCCAGCGGAACGGGACGAACTTCAGCACCGCGACGGCCAGCGGACCCAGGCCGGTCGCGACGGTCGGACCCAGCAGCGCCCGCGCCCGGCGGATCCGGGACTCCGAGAACGACGCGACGCAGACCCGGTCGAACGCGTCGTGCTCCCGCAGCAGCTCGACCAGCGGGGTGATCGCACCGACCGACTTGAGGTCGACGTTGAACCGCGCCTGCGGCCAGGCCTCGAACAGCTCGCCCAGGGTCGCGATCGGCTCACGGCCGCCGATCAGCGCCTCCTTCACCTCGGCGTACGGCAGGTCCGCGATCACTCCGGTCCCGGTGGTCGTACGGTCGAGCGTCTCGTCGTGGAACGCGATCACCACTCCGTCGCGGGTCACGTGCACGTCGGTCTCGAGGTAGCGGTAGCCGAGGTCGATCGCGGTCTGGAACGCCGCCCGGGAGTTCTCCAGTCCCTGGTTGTCCGGATGAAGCGCGCCGCCGCGGTGGGCGAAGGCCAACGGACCGTCGTGGTCGAGGTAGGCGTACTCATGTCCGGCGGTCGACGAGTGGCCAGAGGTCATGGAAGTCAGTATCACGGCTCACGGTGTCGCTACGGGGTTCAATCGGCCCCTCCGGAGTAGATTCGGCCGCATGGAGACCATGACGTGCCCGAAGTGCCAAGGAGAGATGGCGGTGCACCGACGCGGTGGCGTCGACATCGCCCAGTGCGGCAGCTGCAGCGGCATCTTCCTCGACCGCGCCGACCGTACCTCGCTCGTCGAGAACGAGAACGAGTGGCATCTCTCCAGCGGGCCGCGCACCGAGCCGCTGCCTCGGATAACCGCCTCCATGCCGGCCCCGCCGCCGTCCCCCGCACGTCCCCGCTACCAGTCCTTCCTCGACGGCCTGTTTGGCTGACCCTCGCACGGTCTCGGCCCGATCGTTTCGGGCGCGTCCCGGACGACACCGCGCCCGCGCACCTGTCAAAGATTGCCCAGTTGGGGCTCTGCTGCTGGTGTGCCGGTGGGTCTGCTGCCAGCGGGTCCGGTTCGCTGCCTCGCGGGCGCGGTCATGTCCGGTCCGGCCACCCGGTGATGAACGGGCGACCTGGACCGGCGCCGACAGGCTCACCTCGGCGGACCGACCTGTCTGGAGCACGGGAAGGTGCGTCGACTGCACTGACCCACCATGCCGTCATCGCGGCGGACCCCTACGGGTCACGTCGACCCGCTGGTTAACTGCCGGGGTGCAACGTCCGAAGAACAGAGCCGTGGAGGGCTCCAGGCTTCGGACGTCGTGCCGCACGTCACCGACGCATCAGTCAGGAGAGCCCCAATCGGGCAAAATTCGACGTCGCTTGCGCACAGGTGCGCCGCGCCTCTACCGGTACTCGGGGTTCTCGAAGTCGAACCGCTCGCCGGCGTCCCAGGCGGTCCGCTGGTTGCCGTACGCCGGGATCCCGCCGGCGTCCTTGAGCATCCGGGCGAGATGCATGAGGTTCCACGTCATAAACGTCGTGTTGCGGTTGGTGAAGTCGTTCTCGGGACCGCCTGAGCCCTCGTCGAGGTACGACGGACCGGGCCCCGCCTCGCCGATCCAGCCGGCGTCGGCCTGCGGCGGGATCGAGTAGCCGACGTGCTGCAGGCTGTACAGGATGTTGCTGGTGCAGTGCTTGACGCCGTCCTCGTTGCCGGTGATCAGCGCGCCGCCGACCTTGCCGTAGGTGGAGTACTGCCCGTCGTCGTTGAGGTCACCGGACTGCGCGTACAGCCGCTCGATCACCTGCTTGGTGACGCTGGAGTTGTCGCCCAGCCAGATCGGCCCGGCGATCACCAGGATGTCTGCCGCGAATACCCGCCGGTAGATCTGCGGCCACTCGTCGGTCGCCCAGCCGTGCTCGGTCATGTCCGGGTAGACACCGGTGGCGATGTCGTGGTCGACGGCCCGGAGGACCTCGACCTGGACACCGTGCTTCTCCATGATGCGGCGCGACACGTCGACCAGCCCCTGGGTGTGGGTGAGCTCGGGGGAGCGTTTCAGTGTGCAGTTGATGTACATGGCGCGCAGGCCGCTGAAGTCGTGGTCGGTCATGGTGTCCACCGTTCACCCAGAACCCGGTCACGGCAACTCCGCCACCACCCGTCGCGAACCGACTTCCCGTCTCGACTGCCCCCCGTAAAGCGGTCATGTCGGGTATGCACCGGGCACTCCGGACGGGAAGGTCCCCCAGGACGGGAAGTCGCTGTGACGGTGAGGGGGCTCAAGAGTCGCCGAGCCAGGCGTCGTCCCAGTGGTAGACCGTTGAGGTCGCCGAGCCGTCGAGCACTCCCGGCGGCAGCCGCTGGACTGACGGGAGCTCCGAGACCGGACGGAACTCGTGCGCCGTCGCCTCGTCGTCCCCGGCCTGCAGCGAGCCGCCTACCATCGTGCACTCGAACACCGTGACGACACACTGGATGCGGTCGCCATGCGGATAGCGGTGCGTCTCGGCCGTGCGCACGGCGAGCACACGGGTCGGCCGTACGACGAGGCCGGTCTCCTCACGCACCTCCCGCACCAGCGCCTCGGCCGGCTGCTCACCCGGGTCGAGCAGGCCGCCGGGAAGCTCCCAGCTGCCGTCGTCGGTCCGACGTTGCACCAGCACGCGTCCGACCTCGTCCCGCACGACGGCGATGCAAGCCGGCACCAGCAGCAGGTCGTGGCCGATCCGCTCACGCAGCTCGGCGATGTAGGCGCTGGCGGCCACGGGTCAGCCGGCCCAGCGGGTACGGACGGCCAGCGCCCGCCGAAGATCGTCGGTGCAGTCTCCGATCGCCCGCTGCACGCCGGGCTCGAGATCGTCGGCGAGGGTCCGTTCGGCCAGCACGACTGTCGATGCGGAGACCGCGGTGGCCGGGAACGCGAGACCGACCGACCGCGCCACGACCCACCCGCTGCGCAGGTCGGCCGTGCCCGGCATCTCGGCGAAGAACCGCGGCAGGTACGGCGCCGTGACCACCTCCTGCGACGGCTGCCAGAACCCTTCGGCCGTGGCGTACAGCACGTAGTTGCTGACGTCGGCGTCGCGGGTCAGCAGCTCCCACGCCCGCTCCTTCGCCTCCGCCGACGGCAGGGACGCCCGGCACCGCGCGGCGTGCACGACCCCCTGTGCCGACCGGTCCCGAGCCAGCTCGCCGTCGATCTCCGCCTCGTCGGCCGCACCGAGTACGCCCAGCCGACCGAGCGCCGCCCAGCGTAGGTCCGCGTCGACGTGCAGGCCAACGGGTACGCCGGTGCCGTCCAGCCAGCCGGCCAGCAGCGCGACGTCGTACGCCGTCTTCGCGACGGACCGCGCCGCCGCGATCTGCGCGCCCGTGCCCGAAGCCGCGGCGGCGAGGCAGGCCGCGGCCAGCGCGGCGACCCGTGGACCGCCCACCGGCTCCGGCAGCAACCGGCGGGACAGGTCGGTCGCCGCCCAGTTCAGCAGCGAGCCGAGGGCGACGTCGGACGACTCGCCGGGCAGGGCCGCGGCGAGCAGCTCAAGCATCCGCAGTGGGTCGAGCAGCGCGTCGTCGACGGCGTAGCGCAGGGAGTTCCAGACCACGGCCCGCGTCACCGGGTCGTCGATCGCCGGGAGCACGGCGGGCAAGTTCTGCAGCGAGCCGTCGTCGAGGCGGACCTTCGTCCAGGTGTCGTCGCCGGTGTCCGCGACGACGACCGGGTGCCCGTCGAGCTCGAGGGGCACCTCGGCGGTGTCGCCGACGAGGCTCACCAGCGCCGACGGTCCCGCGCCGCGCTCGCCGAAAGCACCGACCCGGAACGTGTGCGGCCGACGCACGGTCTCGGCCGGCCGGCGGGTGCGGGTCACCCGTACCCGGTCGTCCACGACTGCCGTGCTGATCGCATCGGCGCCCGAGGTGCGCAGCCACTGCTCGGCCCAGCCGTGCAGGTCGACGGCGCCTGCGTCGGCCAGCGCAGTGAGCAGGTCGGCGAACGCCGCATTGCCGTACGCGTGCGCCCGCAGGTGCCGTACCACCCCGCCCAGGAACACGTCGTCGCCGACATGGGTCGCGAGCTGCTTCAGCACCGCCGCGCCCTTGGCGTACGAGATGCCGTCGAAGTTGTTGAGCGCCGTGACGGCGTCGACCGCCTCGAGTCCGGCCACCGGATGCGTGCTCGAGCGCTGGTCCGCGAGCATGCCCCACCGCTTGCGCACGAAGCCGAAGTCGACCCAGCCGTCACGGAAGTCGGTCACCGCGGGCAGGGTCCGGTAGGCCATGTATTCAGCGAACGACTCGTTGAGCCACAGGTCGTCCCACCACTGCATCGTCACGAGGTTGCCAAACCACTGGTGTGCCATCTCGTGGGCCACCGCGTTCGCCCGGGTGCTGCGCTCGCCGTCGGTCTGGGTGGACCGGAAAATCATCTGGTCGCGGAACGTCACGCAGCCGGGGTTCTCCATAGCGCCGGCGTTGAGCTCGGGCACGAACGCCTGGTGGTAGTCACCGAACGGGTAGCGGATGCCGAACAGCCGGTGGTACTCGTCGAAGCACTGCCGGGTCACCGTCAAGATCTCGTCGGCCTGCGCGTCGAGGTGCTCGGCCAGCGACTGCTTCACGTGCAGGCCCAGCACGATTCCGTCGTGCTGGGTGTGCACCGAGTGGTACGGCCCGGCGACGACGGTCACGAGGTACGTCGACAGCGGCGGTGTCGCCGCGAGCTCCCAGCGGCCCGGGCTGGTCTGCGTCGCCCGGCCGTTGCCGAGCACCGTCCAGCCGGCGGGTGCGGTGACCGTGACCTCGTACGACGCCTTCAGGTCGGGCTGGTCGAAGCAGGCGAACATCCGCGGCGCCGCCTCGAGGAACGACATGCCGTAGAGGTAGACCCGGTTGTCGGCAGGGTCCACGCTGCGGTGCAGTCCCTCGCCATCGTGGCTGTAGGCCATCTCGGCGTCGACCACCAGCAGGTTGTTGGCGGACAGGTCGGACAGCGGCAGCCGGGTGTCGACGAGGTCGGCGACCTCGAGGTCGCGACCGTTGAGCGTCACCCTGCGCAGTGCGGAGGGTGCTATGTCGACGAACGTGTCCGCGCCGGGATCGGCACACCCGAAGCTGATCGTCGTACGCGACCGGAACGTCGCGTCACCACAGGTCAGGTCGAGGTCGACCGTGTAGCGCTCGACGCTCAGCAGCGCGGCACGTCGCTGGGCCTCGGCGAGGGTCAGGCTCGGCATGCTGCCCAGACTAGGTGCCGGACGACCGACAAACTCGCTTGACCTCATGCCTCCATGAGGTCATACCGTCCTTGCGTACACACCGTTTGTCGGACGGTGGTGCTTGCATGACGACATTGGCGGCGAGCGAGGGGTGGTCCACGATGGACATGGAAGTCACGGCGTGGATGTCGCTGTACAACGCGATGCATGCGCAAGAGGACCGGCGACCGTTCTCCAAGGCCACCTTGCGCCGGATCGGTGGGTTCGCTCAGCCGCATCGTGCACAGCTGGTGAAGTTCCTGCTGCTCAGCGTTCTCACGGCGACGCTGGCGGTCGCGACTCCAGTGCTGGCCGGCCGGGTGGTCGACGCGATCGTTGACGGTGCCGCGGTCGAGACGGTCGTCTGGCTCGCCGCCGTGATCGCAGTGATCGCAGTTGCGGAGGCCGCGCTCGGGCTGCTCACCCGGTGGCTGTCGGCAACGATCGGTGAGGGCCTGATCCTCGACCTGCGGACGGCCGTGTTCGACCATGTGCAGCGGATGCCGATCGCGTTCTTCACCCGCACCCGCACCGGCGCCCTGGTGAGTCGGCTCAACAACGACGTCATCGGCGCTCAGCGAGCGTTCAGCGACACGTTGTCCGGGGTGGTGAGTAACGTCGTGATGCTCGTGCTGACCCTCGTCGTGATGCTCGGCATCTCGTGGCAGATCACCCTGCTCGCGCTGGTGCTGCTGCCGATCTTCGTCCTCCCGGCGCGGCAGATGGGCACCCGGCTGGCCCGGCTGGAGCGGGAGGCGGCCAACCACGACGCCTTGATGAGCACTCAGATGACCGAGCGCTTCTCCGCACCCGGCGCGACGCTGGTGAAGTTGTTCAGCCGGCCAGAGGTCGAGTCGGGGGAGTTCGCAATCCGAGCCCGCCGAGTGCGCGACATCGGGGTCCGTACGGCGATGGTGCAGTGGGTGTTCGTCACCGCCCTGACCCTCGTGTCGGCCCTCGCGCTGGCCCTGGTCTACGGACTCGGCGGCTTCTACGCGCTTCGTGGACAGCTCGACGCCGGAGCGGTCGTCGCGCTCGCCCTGCTGCTCACCCGGCTCTACGCGCCATTGACCGCTCTGGCCAGCGCCCGGGTCGAGGTGATGAGCGCCCTGGTCAGCTTCGAACGAGTGTTCGAGGTGCTCGACCTGAAGCCGCTGATCCAGGACAAGCCCGACGCCCGCCAGATTCCCGACGGGCCGGTTTCCGTCGAGCTCGACGACGTGCATTTCGGCTACCCGTCCGCCGACAAGGTGTCGCTCGCGTCGCTCGAGGAGGTCGCCACGCTGGACACCCGCGGGGGAGTGGAGGTGCTGCACAACGTGTCGTTCCGGGCCGAGCCGGGTCAGATGGTTGCCCTGGTCGGGTCCTCGGGTGCGGGTAAGTCGACGATCGCGCAGCTGGTGCCACGGCTGTACGACGTCGACACCGGCGTGGTGCGACTGTCCGGCGTGGATGTCCGCGACCTGTCCGCCGAGTCAATCCGCGCGGCCCTCGGGCTGGTGACGCAGGACGGGCACCTGTTCCACGAGTCCGTCCGGGCCAACCTGCTGCTGGCGCAACCGGAGGCACCGGAGGACGAGCTGTGGGACGCGCTGCGCCGCGCCCGGCTCGCCGACCTCGTCGCGGCGCTGCCTGACGGTCTCGACACGGTCGTCGGTGAGCGTGGATACCGGCTTTCTGGCGGCGAGCGGCAGCGGCTGACCATCGCCCGGCTGCTGCTGGCGCGACCGCGGGTGGTCATCCTCGACGAGGCCACCGCCCATCTCGACTCCACCTCCGAGGCCGCGGTGCAGGCGGCGCTGAGCGAGGCGCTGGCCGGGCGCACGGCCGTCGTGATCGCGCACCGGCTCTCCACCGTGCGGGCAGCCGACCTGATCCTGGTGGTCGAGGACGGCCGGATCGTCGAGCGCGGCACGCACCCGGAGCTGCTCGCCGCGGGCGGCCGCTACGAGGAGCTGTACCGCACCCAGTTCGAGCAGCCGGCCGCCGCGCAGGAGCCGGTCGGGTGACTCGTGGGCCGCTGCCGCCGCCGGCCAACCCGGCGGCGGCGCCCCGCGACCTGCTCGGCGCACTGGCCACCCAGCTGGGCCAGCCACTCGCCGCCCGATATTGCGCTGACCTGCTGGACGGAGCGTCGGCGTTCGACCACCCGGACCGGCTGCCGTACCTCGGGGGACGCCCAGCTCTTCAGCTGCTGGGCGGTGACGCCGTCTGGGCGACCTGGCCCCCGGTCTGGGCGGCCCGCGGGTTGCGCTACGTCTGGGTCGACGACGTCGCGTCTGTTGTTGTCGGTGCGGTGGCGCATGACACCTGGCGGGTGGCCGAGCACGCGGTGACGGTGGCGGCGTCGCACGAGCTGGCGGCCGCCGCCGACCCGGCGGTGCGGCTGCTGAGGCACGAGCTGGCGCGCGTGCGCCGAGCCGCCGTACGGGCGCTCGGGCTGGTCGGCGACACCGAGCACGTACCCGAGGTCGAGGCGATGGCCGACGACCCGCGGCCAGACGTACGCCGGGCCGCTGCCGTCGCCCTCGACCGGCTCACCGAACGGCTCGACCTACCGACGCGGTGACGGCCGAGATATGCACAGGTCGTCCGCCCGATCTGTGGAGAACCGCGTCGTTACTGTGGACGAACAGGTGCAATCTGTGGGCGACACGCCGCAACCACACAATTGGTCAATTTCCTTATGGCAAAGGGGTTGTGCCGCGCTGGCGAACCCAGTAGAAATCTTCCTACGCACTCCCG
Organism: Propionibacteriales bacterium; assembly: GCA_009379735.1. Lineage (GTDB taxonomy): Bacteria > Actinomycetota > Actinomycetes > Propionibacteriales > Nocardioidaceae > WHTB01. The sequence continues at coordinate 2,837 of WHTB01000055.1, read as the reverse complement.
CAAGGGAGAGCGGGATCGGACGGAAACCGAGGATCCATCCGGTGAGGCAACTCACCGAGTCAGTCGGTGACGAGACTGACTGGGTCAGACGGGCCGACCGTGAGGACGGAGACGTCACATTACTCCGACCGACTCGTAGGGCCCCTCAAACTCATACTTTGAGGGGCCCTACACCTGTCTGCGACGGTCCCCTAGGAAGTCGTCCGGGCCGGGGGCCACTCGCGCGACAGCAACGCGAAGACGAGCTCGTCGGTCCAGTCGCCATTGACGATCTCGTTCTCCCGCAGGTGCGCCTCCTGTCGCATGCCGATGCGCCGCATCAGACCGGCCGACGCGGCGTTGCGACCGTCGCAGCGACCCGCCACCCGATGCAGGCCGAGGTCCTCGAAGCAGATCCGGAGCAACTCGACGGCCGCCTCGCCGGCCAGTCCGCGGCCCTGGTGGTTCGGGTGCAGGATGAACCCGATCTCGCCCTGCTGGGCGGTGTGGCTGTGGTAGAAGATCGTCAGGTCGGCGACCAGCTCACCGGTGTCACGCAGCTCGCCGGCCAGGCCCAGCACCTGATGGTCACCGTCGAACGCCGGGATCTCCATCCGACGCTTCAGGGCCTCGTCGACGGTGCTCTCATCCATCGGGTCGGTGTAGAGATAGCGGGAGACCTCGGGGACCGACCGGATCGCCAGCAACGCGGCGCGGTCGCCGGGCCGATAGGCGCGGATCAGGAGCCGCCCGGTCGACACGGGAAGCGTGAGCGTCGTCACCGCGCCACCCTATGTCCGGGTGGCACGACGCCGCGCGGTCTTTTCGTCCGCCTGGAACGGGCCGGCACTAGGCTCCAGACCTATGAGCGGCAACGGTTCTCCGGCGCCCGCCGGCCAGCCTCCGCGGCAGGAGACGGCGGCGGAGCGCGCGGACCGCAACTACATCGAGCTGCTGCAGGAGCTGCGGGTCGCACAGACCGGTGTCCAGATCCTGCTGGCATTCCTGCTGACGATGGCGTTCCAGTCCCGGTTCGACGACATCGACCGGTTCGAGCGGGCGACCTACATCGTCGCGCTGCTGCTCTGCGCGGCGGCCACGGCCATGCTGATCGGTCCCGTCGCCCTGCACCGTCGGATCTTCGCTCGTGGTCAGAAGGAGGACCTGGTGCGGTTCGGCGCCCTGATGGCCCGCGCCGGGATCCTACTGCTGTTCCTCGCGATCACGGCGTCGCTGCTGCTGGTCCTGCACGTCGTCCTCGGCCGGCCGTCGGCGCTCGTCCTGTGCGGTGTGTCCGCCGCGGTCTTTGTGTCCGTCTGGTACGTCGTGCCCGCCCTGGTCGCGCGTCGTGCCGACTGACGTTCGGCGGGCGCCCGGACCCGCTGCCGACGACCCGCGCTAAGTTCGAGCCATGCGCATCGTGATCGCCGGAGGACATGGCCAGATCGCCCTGCGGCTGACGCGGCAGGCGTCGGCCGCGCACGAGGTTGTCGGCATCGTCCGCAACCCCGCGCACCGCGCCGATGTCGAGGCCGCCGGGGGAGTGGCGGAGCTGCTCGACCTCGAGACGGCCGACGTGTCCGAGGTCGCCGCGTTGCTGGCCGGTGCCGGTGCGGCAGTGTTCGCGGCCGGTGCGGGGCCGGGAAGCGGCACTGCGCGCAAGCAGACGGTCGACCGCGGCGCCGCTGCGCTCCTCGGCGAGGCTGCCGTCCAGGCCGGCGTGCGGCGTCAGCTGCAGATCAGCTCGATGGGCATCCAGCGAGCCGGCTCGCCAGGGGTCGACGAGACCTTCGCCGCCTACCTGCGGGCCAAGGGCGCCGCCGAGGAGGACCTGCGCGGGCGCGACCTCGACTGGACCGTCCTGCGCCCCGGCCGGCTCACCGACGCCACCGGCCGCGGCCTCGTCCAGCTGGCCGAAGCCGTGTCGTACGGCGAGGTGAGCCGCGACGACGTCGCGGCGGTCGTCCTGGCCTTGCTCGAGCAGGGCACCGGCGTACGGCGGACGCTGGAGCTGGTGGGCGGAGATACCCCGGTCGCCGACGCCGTCGCCGCCCTGTAGGCGCGTCAGCCGCTGCGTTGGCGGGTCAGTGGTAGTAGCCAGCGACGGGGATGCGAGCCTCGTCGAGCAGCGCGGGGCCGTCCTGGCGTGCTCCAGCGCTCACGGCGGGTGGCTTGAGCTCGGTGAGCTGGTCGGTGGAGAGCGCGAACACGACGCGGCCGAGTCCGGACCGTTCGATGGCGCCGGTGCACATGCCGCAGGGTTGGCAGCTGGTGTACATGGTGGTCGCCGCCGCGGCTGCGGGGTCGAGCTCGCGGGCCGCCCACCTGGCCAGCTTGAGCTCCGGGTGGGCAGTGATGTCGGCGTCGGTGATCGACGTATTGCGTTCCTCGATGAGTACGTCACCGTCCGGACCGACCAGCAGCGACCCGAACGGCGGGTTGCCGTTCGCCCGCGCGGTGCCCGCCAGGGCGATGGCCCTCCGGAGGAGTTCTTCGTCGTCGTGCGTCACCGTTGCTCCGTTCGGTCGAGGTGTGTTCCGTGGTCCCAGCCGGCGGCACCAGCAGCGCCGGTCTGGTCCAGAAGGCGCGGCGCCAGAACGCCCACTCCTTCGGCGCCGGTCGCTTGCGCACTCGCATACCGACAACCTCCGTGCGCCATTGTGACGGCTGCCGCCTCTTTTGGCTTCATGGCTTGCCATGTATAATTCATGGCAAGCCATGTAAGGAGCGAGCATGAAAGCAGAGTCGTCAGTCGTTCTGGATCGCCGCTCCTCGCTCGGGTACCAGGTCAACCACCTCGCTCGGCTGTTCGCGCGGTCGCTCCGTGCCCGAGTCGAGCCGCATGGAGTCGTGCCGGG
>WHTB01000380.1 GCA_009379735.1 Propionibacteriales bacterium | reverse complement strand
GCCGGTGATCAGGTCGACCAGGTAGCGCGACTCGATCCGGGTCGCGGTCTCGAAGTCGACCTGCGCACCCTCGACGGCGGCGCTCATGATGTGCTTCGGCGCGCGGTACGGCGCACCCTTCACCTGTTTGCGCAGGTTGGCGGGGAAGGCCGGCAGGAACTGCGCCAGCTTGGGCGACGACGGCGTGCCGCCCGGGATCTTGTAGCCCGGTCGGTCCCACGGCTGGGTGGCCGCCTCGTTGTTGCCTGCGCTGGCCGCGATCCAGGCCCGGGCCGCGGGCACGAGCTCGTCCTGGGAGCCGACCACCTCGTCCACCAGGCCGGTCGCGAGCGCGCGGTCGGGCTCCATCCGCGGGCCCTGGAGCAGCACCTTCATCAGGGCGTCCTGGATGCCGAACATCCTGACCGTGCGGGTGACGCCGCCGCCCCCGGGCAGCAGGCCGAGGGTGACCTCGGGGAGCCCGATCTCGATGCCGCGTGCGTCCACCGTGATCCGGTGGTGGCACGCAAGCGCGATCTCCAGCCCACCGCCGAGCGCGGTGCCGTTGATGGCCGCGACCACCGGCCGGCCGAGCGTCTCGAGCCGGCGCAGCTGGTCCTTCATCCGCTCGATCTCGCTGAACACGGTCGGCGCGTCCTCGGGGGTGGCTTGCAGCATGGTGTGCAGGTCGCCGCCGGCGAAGAAGGTCTTCTTGGCGCTGGTGACGATGACGCCGGTGATGTCGTCCTTGTCCGCCTCCAGCCGATCGACGGTCTCGCCCATCGACTGGACATAGCGGGCGTTCATCGTGTTGGCGCTCTGGCCGGGGTCGTCGAGGGTGAGGACGACGATGCCGTCCTCGCCGCGCTCGTAGCGGATGGCCGACCCGGTCACGGTGGTCTCAGACATGCAGAGTTTCCTGTCCAGTAGGAAGAATCGGGTCAGAGCCGCTCGACGACGGTGGCGACCCCCATGCCGCCGCCGACGCACAGCGTCGCCAGGCCGTAGCGCTGGTCGCGTCGCTCGAGCTCGTCGATCAGGGTGCCGAGGATCATCGCGCCGGTCGCACCGAGTGGGTGCCCCATCGCGATCGCGCCGCCGTTGACGTTGACCTTCTCGTGTGGGAGGTCGAGGTCCTGCATGAAGCGCATGACCACGGCCGCGAACGCCTCGTTCATCTCGAACAGGTCGATGTCGTCCACGCCCAGGCCGGCCTTCGCCAGTGCCTTGCGAGTGGCCGGTGCGGGACCAGTCAGCATGATCGTCGGCTCGGCTCCGCTGACCGCGGTGGCCACGATCCGGGCCCGTGGGGTCAGGCCGAAACGCTCGCCCACCTCCGCGCTGCCGACCGCGACCAGCGCGGCACCGTCGACGATGCCGGAGGAGTTGCCGGCGTGATGAACGTGGTTGATCTTCTCGACCCAGTGGTACTTCTCCAGGGCGACCGCGTCGAAGCCGCCGTGCTCGCCGATCGCGGCGAACGACGGCTGCAGACCGGCCAGGCTCTCGACCGACGTACCCGGGCGGACGAACTCGTCGTGGTCGAGGATGGTCAGGCCGTTGCGGTCGACCACGGGGACGACGGAGCGGGCGAAGTAGCCGTTGGCGATCGCCTTGGCGGCCCGCGCCTGCGACTCGGCGGCATAGGCGTCGACCGCCGACCGGTCCCAGCCGCCGATGGTCGCGATCAGGTCGGCGCCGATGCCCTGCGGCACGAAGTCGGTCCGGAACGCCGTCTCGGGGTCCATCGCCCAGGCGCCGCCGTCGGAGGCCATCGGCACCCGCGACATCGACTCGACGCCGCCGGCCAGAATCAGGTCCTCCCAGCCGGACCGCACCCGGCTGGCCGCCTGGTTGACGGCCTCGAGGCCGGACGCGCAGAACCGGTTCAGCTGGACGCCGCCGACGGTCTCCGGCAGGTGGGCGGCGAGGGCAGCGGTCTTGGCGATGTCGGCGCCCTGGTCGCCGATCGGCGTGACGCAGCCGAGCACCAGGTCGTCGATCGCCGCCGGGTCGAGATCGGGGAGCCGCCGGCGCAGCTCGTCGATCAGCCCGACCATCAGCTGCACGGGTTTGACCTCGTGCAGTGCGCCGGTCTTCTTGCCCCGCCCACGGGGGGTGCGGATCGCTTCGTACACCAAGGCCTCGGTCATGACGTCGATTGTGACACCGGTACTGTCACGATGGTCAAGGGTCGGCCCGTGTGGCGCTCACCACCCGTCGTGCACTCCTAGCCCCTACGCGCCGCCGGGATGTCTGGGGAAGTTCGTCAGGCCTCTGACCCGGACATGTTTCCCCGCACACCGCTGACCTGCCACCCGGCCCAGGCCAGCACCGGCATGGGGCCTGAGACACGACATGCGACTCAGGCGACCGCCCGCGCTCCTATGCTGGCTGCCATGAGTCACCTGCCAGCCGGCGCGGCGAAGCTGACCGTCGACGAGCTCGCCTCCCGGGTCGGCATGACGGTCCGCACGGTCCGCTTCTACGCCGGTCGCGGGCTGCTGCCGCCACCGGAACGCAAGGGCCGCAGCGGCTACTACGGCGCCGACCACCTGGCCCGCCTCGAGCTGGTCCGCGAGCTGCAGGCGCACGGGTTCACGCTCGCCGCGATCGAGGGCTACCTCGAGCGGATCCCCGAGCACGCGACACCCCAGGACATCGCGCTGCATCGCACCCTGCTCGCACCGTGGATGCCGGACCTGCCGGAGACCCTCGACCGACCCAGCCTGGAGCAGCGCGCCGGGCGCTCGCTCAGTGACGACGACATCGAGGTGCTCGTCGGACTCGGCATCGTCGAGCCCACCCCCGACGAGGACGTGTTCCGGGTCGCCCCTGCTCTGGTCGCGGTCGGCGTCGACTTGGTCGACCTGGGTCTCCCCCACGATGCCGTCGTCGCGGCCCAACGGGTGTTCACCGAGCACGGCCGGGCCATCGCCGAGGAGCTCACCGAGATCTTCCGTACCCAGGTCTGGCCGCACTACCGGGAGCAGGGCGAGCCACCGGAGCGCCTGCAGCAGCTGGTCGAGAGGTTCAAGCCGGTGTCGGTGCAGGCGCTCGTGATGGCGTACGAGTCGGCCGTCGACGAGGCGAAGCGAGACACGGTTCGCCGCTCCGGCCGCCGCCCCGGCCGCCGGCGGTAGGCAGGACGAGCCGTCAGTCGGTCGGCGTCGGCGGCGGTGTCCGCAGCTGCGCGGGCATGGTGATCGCCGGCCGGCCGTCGATGATCTGCAGTGCGCCGGCATCGGTGAGGTCGATGATCGTCTGCTCCGGCTCGGGCAGCGGCTCTCCGGTGCGCGAGTCGATCAGTGCCTGGTAGCCGGCGTCGCGCCGATCGAGGAGTACGAGCCCGCCGCCGACCGTGAGGCGGGGGTTCTCCACCTCGGTCGGGAACTCCCACAGCTCCTCGCCGGTCTTCGCGTCGACGCCGTGGGCGACGTACTCGTGGTCGACGAAGACGGCGACTCCCTGCGCCTC
>WHTB01000118.1 GCA_009379735.1 Propionibacteriales bacterium | reverse complement strand
GCGCCGCGACCCGCCCACGAGGGCACAGGTCACCCATCTAGTCGATAAGCGCTGCTACCGTCACTCTCAGTTACAACGGTCACATTGGCCCCATTGGTGTCAAAGGCCGCTTCTTCCCCATCTGCGATTTCTCGGAGGACCGCCGATGCTTCCCCTCTCCTCGCGGCTGCGCCGCCTGAACCTCACCAGGAAAGTTCTGCGTCGCTGGACGCCGTCTCGCCCTCTGCCCCTCACCTCGCCCCTTAGCTCGTCCCGCAACCTGCGTCGGGCCCGAACCTGGCGCACCGCCCCGGCCGCCACCTGCGCGGCCATCCTCGTCGTCACGCCGCTGGCCGGCGATTACACCGTCAAGCCGGGCGACACCGTCTGGGGCATCGCCAAGGCGCACGAGAGCACGGTCAAGGCGATCGTCCGCGCCAACCGACTCCAGCACGGCGGCGACCTGATCTTCCCCGGCGACGTCCTCGAGATCCCGGCGGCGCACCCGCGCGGCCGGGCCACGCCGAAGCCCCGCCCCACGACGAAGCCCCGCGCCACGACGAAGCCGGCGGTGGCACGGACCACCGACCCGGACGCCCGCCGGATCGTCGTGCACACGGTGCGGCGCGGCGATACGGTCGGTGCGATCGCCAAGCACTACCACGCCTGGACCCGCGAGCTGATCAAGTCCAACGGCGGCTCGACCGTCATCCACGAGGGACAGCGGTTGCGGGTGCCGGTCGTGGTGGCCCGCGCGGAGCCCCAGCGGGCCCGCGCAGACTCTGCGATGAGCCGGGCGGGGGTACGCCGGATCATCACCAAGACGGCCCGACGCCACGGCGTCGACCCCAACCTCGCACTGGCGGTCAGCTGGCAGGAGGCCGGCTGGCAGTCCGACGTCGTCTCCCGCGCAGATGCCGTCGGCGCGATGCAGGTCATCCCGTCCACCGGTCGCTGGATCGGCGAGATGACGGGCCGCGAGCTCGACCTGAAGAACGTCGCGCACAACGCGTACGCCGGTGTCGTCTTGCTGAAGTTCCTGCAGGACCGCACGTCCACGCCGCGCGCGCTGGCGGGCTACTACCAGGGTCTGGCCGCTGTCGAGAAGCACGGTCTCTATGACGACACCAAGCAGTACGTGCGTAACGTGCTGGCGATCAAGCGGCGCTTCGAGAAGGGTCAGTACCCGCACTGACGACGGTGTGAGCCTGGCCACCGCTGGCGGCGCGGCTGACCCGACCGGATTGCGCGCCTCCTTACACTCGGGCTGACGCCAAGTGATCATCGCCCGATCACACGGAAGGACGCCAGCGTGGACACGACCGCCGCAGACCCCCTGGTCGGGGCTTTGCTCGACGGTCGCTACCGCGTGGGCCCACGGGTCGCCCGCGGCGGCATGGCCACTGTCTACGAGGCCACCGACATCCGGCTCGACCGGCAGGTCGCGGTCAAGGTCTTGCATGCCGGGTACGCCGAGGACCCCGACTTCGTCACCCGGTTCCAGCGGGAGGCCCGGTCCGCCGCCCGGCTCGCCCACCCCAACGCGGTCAGCGTGTTCGACCAGGGCAACGACAACGGCACGCTGTTCTTGGCGATGGAGTACGTCCCGGGCTACACGCTGCGTGACCTGATGCGCGAGCAGGGGGCGCTCACCGGTTCGCGGGCGCTGGCTCTGCTCGAGCCGGTGCTGTCGGCGCTGTCGGCCGCCCACGCGGCGGGGTTCGTGCACCGTGACGTCAAACCGGAGAACGTCCTGCTGACCGACGACGGCCGGGTCAAGGTGGCCGACTTCGGGCTGGCGCGGGCACTCGAGACGTCCAACCAGACCACGGCGACCAGCGGCGTGCTGATCGGCACCGTGTCCTACCTTGCACCCGAGATGGTCGTCGACGGCAGCGCCGACACCCGGTCCGACGTCTACGCGTCCGGCGTCTTGCTGTACGAGATGCTCACCGGCCGCAAGCCCCACCAGGGCGACTCGCCGATCCAGGTCGCCTACAAGCACGTACACGAGGATGTGCCGCCGCCGTCCCTGGCGGTCGCCGGCATCCCGCCGTACCTCGACGCCCTGGTCGCCCGCGCGACGTCACGGCAGCGGGAGTCCCGGTTCGCCGACGCCAACGTGATGTTGCGCCAGGTACGCCGGGTGCGGCACGCGCTCGACCACGGCGTCGCCGACGACCCCGAGCTCACCGCGGACCTCGCGCCGATGGCGCCGATCATGCTCACCGTGCCCGACGAGATCCCGGACGAGATCCCGGCCGAGGCCGCGCCGCTCGAGGGCGACGACGGCCGCGAGCACACCTTGCAGGTCACACCCCAGCGGCAGCCCGCGGAGCAGCAGTACGCCGAGTCACCCCCGACCCACGAGCGGCCGCGCGGCAGCCGCCGTGGGCTGGCCGCGTTCCTCGTCGTACTCCTGCTCGCTGCCGCAGCGGCGGCCGGCGGCTGGTACTACGGCGTCGGCCGGTTCACCGAGGCGCCCGACCTGCGCAACCTGACGCTCGCCCAGGCCGAGGAAGAGCTCTCCGGCACCGACCTCGAGCTGGCCAGCAGCCGTGGCTTCTCCGAGAACGTCCCCGTCGGACGGATCATCTCCACCGACCCGGAGGCCGGCGGTCGACTGCTCAAGAGCGGCACGATCGACGCCCTGGTGTCGAAGGGCAAAGAGCGCTACGAGATGCCCGAGGTCGAAGGGTTGACGGAGCGAGATGCCCTCGAGGCGCTCGGCAACAACCATCTCGACGGCACGGTCACCGAGAAGTACTCCGACTCGGTGGACGAGGGCGTCGTCATCCGGGCCTCGGCGGACCCCGGTGACCGGCTGAAGCGTGACGCCAAGGTCGAGCTCTTCGTCAGCAAGGGCAGACAGCCGATCGAGGTCAAGGACTTCACCGGTGCCGTGTTCAAGGACGCGGCCAAGGAGCTGAAGGCAGCCAAGCTGAAGCCGGTCGCGAAGGACGAGTTCAGCGAGACGGTCGCCAAGGGTGTGGTGATCAGCCAGGACCCGAAGGACGGCACGCTGTTCAAGGGTGACGAGGTCACGCTGGTGGTGTCCGCGGGGCCGCCGCTGGTCGACGTACCCGCCGTCTTCGGCAAGCCCGAAGCCGAAGCCACCAAGGCGCTCACTGACGCGGGTTTCCAGGTCGACGTGCAACATGCTCCCGGGTACGTCGGGTTCAACCTGGTCGCCTCGCAGGAGCCCGGCGTCGGCAGCAAGGCGCCCAAGGGTTCCAAGGTCACCATCTACCTGTACTGAGGCACGGCGGCAGCACCGGCACAGAGCTCAGGTGTTGTCAATGCTCAGGGTCGGGGTCGCCAGAAGTGCGCAGGTGTCCTGGAGTGGCACGTGGTTCGCGGAACGCGGTGCAATTCTGGGACCGCTGCGCACTTATTGCGCGTTGCCGGGATCTGTGCCCCGGCGGCGTGCAGATGCGCGAGTAGTCGAGGGGCTGGCGCCGCACCCGTGTCCGCGCGCTGGAGCGCACCCGCACTGTCCGGCGCGAGCACAACGGGCTGGCGCACCACCCGGCCTGGGGGAAGGTCGGACCGCAAGGTTCACTCCCCTGGTAATCGGTGGGCTTGCTTGCGCTGCGCCCGGGTCCGGCGAAGGTTCGATGCGCCGGTGGCGCGTCCGTAGGGACAAATCGGACGCCGGGCCTACGCAATGCGCGGGTCCGGTTCACCACCCTCCGTCATGAGTTGTCAGTACGCCGCCCGTGGCGAACCGCTGACAAGTTGCTGACAACTCGCCAGCGGCAAGGTCGCCGGCCACGCACGCCAATGCGAGATGTGCAATCTGAGCGCGAATTTACGGCCGCCTTCGCGTCGAGACTGCACATCTGGCACGCGCCGGCGGCGGCCGGGATGGGCGTCTGAGAGGCTGCTTCGGTGACCTCCGCAACCCCGATCGGTGCGCACGTGCCCACCGGCAGAGGGCTCGCCGCGCACGCGTTCCCGTACCTGTGCGAGATCGGGGCCGAGACGCTGCAGGTTTTCGTTGGCAACCCGCGTGGCTGGCGAGCGGCAGCCGGCGACCCCGAGCAGGACGAGCGGTTCCGCGCGCTGTGCGACGAGCACGACGTACCCGCGTTCGTGCACGCTCCCTACCTGGTCAACGTCGGCTCGCCGACCGAGCAGACATTCCGCAACTCGGTCGCCTCGGTGGTCCACAATCTCAAGCGGGGCTCGGAAATCGGCGCCCGTGGCGTCGTCGTGCACACCGGCTCCAGCGTCACCGAGGGCAACGTCGACGCGGCCATGAGCCAGATTCGGGACGGCCTGCTGCCCGTCCTTGACGCGCTCGACGACGACTCCCCCCAGCTGTTGCTCGAGCCGACCGCCGGCCAGGGTCGGAGCCTGTGCGCCGGCGTCGACGACCTCGAGCCGTACCTCGACGTGCTCGACCGGCACCCGAAGGTCGGCATCTGCCTCGACACCTGCCACGTCTTCGCGGCCGGTGCGCCGCTGGACGAGCCTGGCGGCATGGCCGCGACCCTCGACCGGGTGGTCGAGATCGGCGGCCCGGGCCGACTGCAGCTCGTGCACGCGAACGATTCCCAGGACGTCCGCGGCTCCTTCCGGGACCGGCACGAGCGGATCGGTCGGGGCCGGATCGGCGAGGGCGCGTTCGCCGAGATGATCGCCCACCCGGCCATGCCTGGGGTGGCGGTGGTGCTCGAGACCCCGGGCGGCGCGGACGCCTGGATCGACGACATCGCGCGGCTACAGGACCTCAGGGACCGGCGGTGAGCGAGGGCCGGCACGCCCGGATCGCCACACTCGGTCTGCTGTTCGTCACCGCGTCGTGGGGCTCGACGTTCTTCCTGATCAAGGACCTGCTCGACCGGGTACCCGTGCTCGACTTCCTCGCCGTCCGGTTCGCGATCGCGTCGGTCGCGCTGTTCCTGGTGGCGCCGCGGGCCGTGCTCCGGTTGTCACCGGAGGCCCGCAGGCACGGCGCGGTCCTCGGCCTCGTCTACGGCGTCGCGCAGATCCTGCAGACACACGGGCTGGGGCACACCGCCGCCAGCGTGTCCGGCTTCGTCACCGGCATGTACGTCGTGTGCACACCGCTGCTCGCCGCGCTGGTCCTGCGACAGCGGATCGGCCGGCTCACCTGGCTCGCCGTGCTGCTGGCGACCTTCGGTCTCGGCGTGCTGTCCCTGCGCGGCTTCGCGATCGGGTACGGCGAGGGTGTCACGTTCGTCTCCGCCGTGCTGTACGCCGTGCACATCGTCGGGCTCGGCGCCTGGTCGACCCGAAGGGACGCGTACGGCCTGTCGGTGCTGCAGATGTTCGTGATCACGCTGGTCTGCGCGGCCGGCGCGGCGCCCGGTGGCGTCGTCCTGCCCGGCACCCGCGGCGACTGGCTCGCGGTCGTCTACATGGCCCTGGTGGCCGGCGCGCTCGCGCTGGTTGCGCAGACCTGGGCGCAGGCGCACCTGGCCGCCACCAGGACCGCGATCATCATGACCATGGAGCCGGTGTTCGCCGCGTTCTTCGCCGTCCTGCTCGGCGGGGAGTCGCTGGCGCCGCGGATGCTGGTCGGCGGGGCGCTGGTGCTGGCGGCGATGTACCTCGTGGAGCTGGCGCCCCGCCGCCATATCGAGGGCGAGGTCCAGCACCTCACGGTGTGACTCCTACTTGGGGAAGCCGTTGACCAGGCTTCGGTGCTCGGCCTTGGCCTCGTCGAGGCTCATCCCCCGCGGCACGACCGACCCGAAGCTGGCGTCGTGCGTCGGCACCGTCCTCGGGTCGCCGGTGAGCGGCATGGTGAAGGTGCCTGCGTCGCCGAACCCGACCCGCTCGCCGTCCCGGTCGAACGCCCGCAGCTCGACCCGCAGGACCTTCTCACCTGGAAGTACGGAGTGGACGAAGCCGATGAAGACGAAGCCGTCGACCGCCTCGGACGACCGCCACCTGCCGGGGTCGGCCGAGCTGCCGACCCGGATCTCGATCCGGTCCACGGCCGAGGTGACCCGGTAGAAACCGGTGGCCTCGAGCGACTGCGTCCGGCCCTGGCGGTCCGCCGCGACGCTCACTCCGCCGCCACCGTCGGCCGCCCAGATCGGGTGGACGTCGTTGGGAGCGAGGTGCAGTGACTTCGTGCCCGCGCCCTTGATGAATCCCTGTCCCGACGAGGTGCACAGCAGCTCCGCCCCGGACCCCTGACGCAGCACGAGTACGGGCACGTCCTCCCGGCCGATCCGGATCCGCTGGCCGTACAGCATCTTCCCCGACGTGTCGCCGGTGCCGAGCACGCTGCACTCCTTCACCAGGTACTTCTGCTCAGCGGCCGAGATCGGTCCGCGGTTGAGCGACTCGGTCCGCTCGGACGGTGTGCTCGAGGGCGGGCTGGAGGCGGGGGCGGGCCGCGGCACGGGGTCGACCGACGTCGGCTGGTCGACGACCGACAGCACACCGACCAGCACCGCGGCGACGGCCGCGGCCGACAGCAGGGGCACCATCACGCGACGGCCGCCGGCGAGCCGGCGGGCCGGCTCCTGCTGGAACGCCCGCCGGAGTGTCCGCTCGCGCAGGTCCGGAGGCAGCTCTCGCAGCGGTGGGGGCTGGGTCATCGTCATGGCTGCACCTCTTCCTCGATCGCGTCCGGAGTAGTGAGCAGCTCGCCGAGACGGGCCCGGCCGCGCGACAGCCGCGACTTCACGGTGCCTTCCGACACGCCGAGCGTTTCGGCGGCGTCGGCGATCGATAGTCCGGCCCAGACGACCAGCTCGAGGGTCTCGCGCTGCCCGCGCGACAGTCGTCGCAGGGCTCGTCGTAGGTCGCTCATCCGCTGCTCGTCGTCGATCCGCTGGACGACGGAGTCGGCGTGGTCGGCGACGTCGGTCGGCCGTGCCACCCGCTCGTGCAGGGCGCGCAGCCGGCGCTGGCTGCGGCTGACGTTGGCGCACTCGTGCGCCGTCATGGTGAAGAGGTACGGGAGGGCGGTGTCGCGGGTCAGCTCGGTCAGCGACCCCTCGGTCGCTCTGCGCCACAGCGCGGTGAAAACCTGCTGCACCACCTCCTCGGCGACCGACCACGAAGCGGTGCGCCGAAAGGCCATGTTGTAGACCGCGCGGGCATGGCGGTCGTAGATCGCCGCCAGCCCGGACGGGTCGGCGGCGACGAGCGCGGTCCACGTCACCTGGTCCCCCGTCACGCATCTCACCGTATCCGTCTCGATGCTCACACCTGGAGGTGTCCGGCAGCGGCCGGCCGGTTCCGGATCGTGACCAGTCCGCGATCTGGCCGTGCCTCACAGACCACCCCGGAGCGGCATACGCTCACGGCACCCCCATCCCCGGAGGTCCCCATGGTCGTGGTGATGAGCCCCGATGCCACCACCGCCGACGTCGACGCGATCGTCACCAAGGTCCAGTCGACCGGCGGCGAGGCGTTCGTCAGCCGCGGCGTCGAGCGGACCATCATCGGCCTGATCGGCGACGTCGAGCAGTTCCGCGGCCTCAACCTCCGTGCCATGCGCGGGGTCGAGGACGTGCACCGCATCTCCGACCCGTACAAGCTGGTCAGCCGGCAGCACCACCCCGCCCGGTCGACGGTCTACGTCGGGGACCGCCGGGTGCCGATCGGGCCCGACACGTTCACCTTCATCGCCGGGCCGTGCGCCGTGGAGAGCGCCCAGCAGACCATCGAAGCGGCGACGATGGCGGCGGCCGCCGGCGCGACTCTGCTACGCGGCAAGGCATTCACGCCGCGCACGTCGCCGTACTCCTTCCCGGGCCTCGGCATCGACGCGCTGAAGATCCTGGCGCAGGCCCGTGACTCCACCGGTCTGCCGGTGGTGACCGAGGTGGTCGACGTCGCCCACCTCGACGTGGTGCTGGAGTACGCCGACCTGCTGCAGATCGGCAGCCGCGACATGACCAACGTCGCGCTGCTGCAGGCCGTCGGCGCCGCGGGCAAGCCGGTGCTGCTCAAACGCGGCATCCAGTCGACGGTCGAGGAGTGGCTGATGGCCGCCGAGTACGTCGCCCAGCGCGGCAACCTCGACATCGTGCTGTGCGAGCGCGGCATCCGGACGTTCGAGCAGTCCACCCGCAACACGCTCGACATCTCCGCTGTCCCCGTCGTGCAGGCGGCGTCACACCTGCCGGTGATCGTCGACCCGTCCCACGCCACCGGACGCCGCGACCTCGTCGTACCGCTGGCCCGGGCCGCGATGGCAGCCGGTGCCGACGGCGTGGTGGTCGACGTGCACCCGGACCCCGAGCAGGCGCTCTACGACGGCGCGCAGTCGCTCGCGGGGACCGAGCTGCGGGCGCTGGCGTCGGCCGTGCGACAGCTCCCGGCCCTGCTCGGCCGGGCGGCGGCGGCGCCGACGGTCACGCCGCGGTGAGCCGAGCGAGTATCTGACCGGCCCGCTCGACCGCGTCGTCGTCGATGTCGAGGTGCGTCACCAGCCGTACGACGCGGTCGCCGAACGCCACCGACAGCAGACCGGCCCGGCGGCCCGCCTCGACGAACGCCGCCGCGTCGTCGACGTCGATCATCACGATGTTGGTGTCGACCGACTCCGGGTCGACGCCGGCGGCCTCGGCTAGCCGGCGGGCCCGCCGGTGGTCGTCGGCGAGCCGTTCGACATGGTGGTCGACCGCGTACAGCCCGGCCGCGGCGAGCACCCCGGCCTGCCGCCAGCCGCCACCGAGACGCTTGCGCCAGACCCGGGCCTCGGCGATCCGCTCCGTGCTGCCCACCAACAGCGAGCCGACCGGCGCGCCGAGGCCCTTGGACAGGCAGACCGCCATCACGTCGGCGACCCCGCCGTACTCCTGCAGCGGCGTGCCGGTCGCGACGTGGGCGTTCCAGATCCGCGCCCCGTCGATATGGACGCACAGTCGGCGCCGGTCGGCGACCTCACGGACGGCCTTGAGGTCCTCGAACGGGAGTACGGTCCCGCCGCCGAAGTTGTGGGTGTTCTCGACCGACAGCGCGGCGGTACGCACCATGAACGGACCGAGGTCCGGAGCGACCAGGCTCTCGATCGCGGCCAGGTCGACCGACCCCCGGGTGCCGGTCCAGGTGCGCATCGTGACCCCGGTCAGCGCGCCGTGCGCGCCGAGCTCGGCGCGCGCGAGGTGGGCCTGCGACTCGCACAACACCTCGGTCCCAACGGGGACGACGGCCCGGAGGGCGAGCAGGTTCGCCAGTGAGCCGGTGACGGTGAACAGCGCGGCCTCGTGGCCGAACAGCGCGGCGACCCGCTCCTCCAGGGCGATGACGGTCGGGTCCTCCCCGTACACGTCGTCACCCACCTCGGCGCGCGCCATCGCGGCGCGCATGGCCTCGGTCGGACCGGTGACGGTATCGCTGCGCAGGTCGATCACGCCGCACACTCTAGAGTCCCGCCTCCCCTGCCCTCCCGGCTCCCCTCGTGCCGCTGCGCACTGACCGGCCAGGCGATCCCGCCATCCCTCGCGCCGAGGTTGCGCGTATGAACACCCGGCTCCCCACCGATCTGGCCGAGGCGCCGCGCGTACGCCGGCACGGATCTTCCCATCTCGAGCGGCCCCCGCAAACCGGTCATAGCAGACGGATCGGGGGTCACTCACGACGGGAAGGTCCACCCAGGACGGGAAGATGCAGGTACGGGTCGCGGCGCAAGAAAATTCGCTGGCCCGGCGAGGGCGTAACCTAGGACCTGCGGAGCCAACGAAGGCTTCCCCAAGCGAGGGAGCACCATGGCCGATAAGTCGCCTCGACAGCACATGTCCAAGAAGGCAGGCAAGTCCCTCAAGGAGAAGCGGGCCGAGAAGCACGCGAAGGCGGATGCGAAGAACAAGGTCGAGATCGTTCCGCCCACCAAAAAACGCTGACCCGGCATCGGTCAGATGCCATCCCCGACGAAGCGGGTCGGCGGCTTGCCGCTCGGCCTTGCCCTCCTCCACGCAGACCTGGTCGCCGCCCGGTCGGCACTCAAGTCCGAGCGCTGCGGCCCGCAGGTCCCGAGCCGTGCACGCGCCGCCGCCGAGGTGCTCGCCTGTCTCGAGGCGTACGAGGCCGTCCTGACTGCGGAGGGCCTGCCGGTCCCGCCCGCGATCCGCGACGAGCTCCGGCTGCGTCGGTCGCTGCCGTAGGACGGCGCGGTCAGGACCGCGTGCCGAGCATCTCGGCCACGAGGAACGCCAGCTCCAGCGACTGCGCTCGGTTGAGCCGCGGGTCGCAGACCGTCTCGTAGCGGTGCGCGAGGTCGGCCTCGGCCAGCGCCTCGCCCCCACCGACACACTCGGTCACGTCGTCGCCGGTGAGCTCGACATGCACGCCTCCCGGCCAGGTGCCAAGACTGCGGTGCACCTCGAAGAAGCCCTGCACCTCGTCGATCACGTCGTCGAAGCGCCGGGTCTTGTAGCCGGTCGACGTCTCCCACGTGTTGCCGTGCATCGGGTCGCACACCCACGCCGCCTGCACGCCCTGGGCGGTGACCTTCTCGATCAGCTCGGGGAGCAGGTCGCGGACCTTGCCCGCGCCCATCCGGGTGATGAAGGTCAGCCGCCCGGGCTCGCGCTCCGGGTCGAGCCGCTCGGCCAGCTCGATCGCCTGCTCGGGCGTCGTCGTGGGACCGAGCTTGACCCCGATCGGGTTGCGCACCTTGCTCAGCATCTCGACGTGCGGGCCGTCGATCTGGCGGGTCCGCTCGCCGACCCAGAGGAAGTGGCCCGAGGTGTTGTACGGGGCCCCGGTGCGTGAGTCGATCCGGGTCATCGCGTGCTCGTACTCGAGGAGCAGGGCCTCGTGGCTGGAGTGGAAGTCGACCGTGTGGAACTCGCTCGGGTCGGCGCCGCAGGCCACCATGAACGCCAGCGCGCGGTCGATCTCCGCGGCCAGCGCCTCGTAGCGCCGGCCGACCGGGCTGGACCGCACGAAGTCGGTGTTCCAGGCGTGCATCTGGTGCAGGTCGGCGTACCCACCGGTGACGAACGCCCGGCACAGGTTGAGCGTCGCCGCGGACGCACTGTAGACGCGCAGCAGCCGCTGCGGGTCGGGCCGGCGGGACTCGGGGGTGAACGCGAACCCGTTGACCGCGTCACCGCGGTACGCCGGGAGGGAGACGCCGTCGCGGGTCTCGACGTCGTTGGACCGCGGCTTGGCGTACTGCCCGGCGATCCGCCCGAGCTTGACCACCGGCACGGACGCGGCGTACGTGAGGACGACGGCCATTTGCAGCTGCACGCGCAGCTTGTTGCGCACGTTGTCGGCCGTCGCACCGGCCAGCGTCTCGGCGCAGTCGCCGCCCTGCAACAGGAACGCCTCGCCCTGCGCGACGGCGGCCAGTCGGGTCTTGAGCTCGTCGCACTCACCGGCAAACACCAGTGGCGGCATCCCCCGCAGCTGCTCGACCGCCTCGTCGACGGCCGCTCGGTCGGGCCAGGTCGGCTGTTGGGCCGCCGACATCGCGCGCAGCGTCGACAGGTCGGGGAAGCTCACGGCACCAGGGTACGGGGCGTACTCCGTCGCCCAGAGGTCGGTCACCGCAGTCATCTCGCGTCCTCACTTCCGTCGTACCCATGAAAAAAGCCCCGGCGATGGCCGGGGCTTGGATGTGCTGGTTGGCTGTCGACGCGTCAGACCGCCGACCCAGGAGCCCCGGGGCGGTAGTAGGCAAAGAAGAAACCGCGTGTCATCCGCACGAGCAGCAGCGTACGCCCGGCGGGGTGCTCGGCGGAGGGCGTTGTCCACCCCCTGGACGGGCGACGTTGTCAGGCAGAACGTGCGCTGGGGCGCACGAACTGTCTGACAACTCGGCTCAGCCGAAGAAGACCTCGGCCTCGGCGTACAGGTCGGGACGCACGGTCTTGAGGACGCCGGTGCCCTCGATCAGCGGCACCCGCACGATCTCGGTGTTGCGCAGTGCGACCATGGTGCCGAAGTCGCCGTCGCGCACCGCCGCGATGGCGTGCAGCCCGAACCTGGTCGCGAGCCAGCGGTCGAACGCCGTCGGCGTGCCGCCCCGCTGGGTGTGCCCGAGGACAACGGCGCGTGCCTCTTTGCCCGTTCGTTTCTCAATCTCGGCGGCGAGCTGGTCGCCGATGCCGCCGAGGCGGACATGCCCGAACGAGTCGAGCTCGCCGGCCTGCGTCGCCATCGTGCCTTCGGCGGGTACGGAACCCTCGGCCACCACGATGATCGGCGAGTAGTTCGTCCGGAAGCGGCTCTCGACGTGCTCGCAGACCTTCTCCACGTCGAACGGCTGCTCCGGGATCAGCACGATGTTGGCTCCGCCGGCGAGCCCGGAGTGCAGCGCGAT
>WHTB01000278.1 GCA_009379735.1 Propionibacteriales bacterium | reverse complement strand
GCGACCCACTGCTCGATCGTGAGCTCGCTGTCCGGGTCGTCACGCTCGGGGTCGGTGTCGGTCGCAATGAAAAGCAGGTACTGCATCGCCGTGCTCCTTCAGTCGGGTTCATCGTCCTACACCGTTACGACGAACACGATCCACGGAATCCGACAGACCCTGAGCCACCCACCTGTGTCGGGATCCCGCGAGTACGGTTCGACGTCCCCTGTACCCGTCCACTGGTGAGTTCGGTGCCGCGCACGCCGCCGCGGAGGATGTCACTCGGTCGCTCGCCGGTGAGGTGGGGCCTCACGGCGTACGCGTGGTCTGCCTGCGACCGGACGCGCTGCCGGAGACGTGGGCTGGCCGCGACACCGCACCGATGCAGGAGGCTTATCGGTTCATGACGGACGGCACCGCGACGGGCCGCCTGCCGACCCTTCCGCAGGTCGCCGCACCGCGGCGTTCGTTGCCTCCGACCGCGCCGGCGCGATGACCCGCACGATCGTGAACCTGACCTGCGGGTCGATCATGAACGCCAACCGAGCGGCCAGCATCGGGTGCTGGTCGTCTGGTAGCCGCCGGCCACTACCACGTCCCGCTGAGGCTGGCCCCCGTCGGCGCTGAACATGCCCTAATTGCTTCTCGCCGAGCCGCGCTCCCACCCCACATGGTCAGGGCGTCGCCGTCCAGCTCGTGCACGTAGTCGAGTGTCGCCCGCCTCGCCGCCACACCCGGAGCGGTCAGCCAGCGTCTGTCGGTGCTCCGATCGAGCCGCCTGGTCAGCCATACCCGCGTTGGCGGATCGGCGCTGTACCGCCGCACCGCGCGAGGGACACCGTCGTAGCCCCCACTTGACGTGGACTGCCCGGATCAAGCCGGCTGCGCGAGGTCGGCCCGCCAGGCCGTGGCGAAACCGTCTGGCAGGGTGCCTTCGATCCGGACCAGCAGGCGCATATGGTGGCCGAGTTCGCGCGGGTTTGCCCGAACGACGGTTAGTCGCGCGTCACCTGAGCTCATCACCGCGCGCACGTAACCGAGTAGTGGGTTGGGGACCCAGCCAAGCCGTGTGCCGTCCTGGGTCACGAGCACCGCGTCCGGGTCGATGGGGTTGTCCGGCTCGGGCTGGAGGGCCAGTGCCTGCCCGGGCTCAAGCTGGTCAACCGCGTCTGCAGCGCCGGGGATATGACGCACGCCGTGGACCAGGAACACACACGACGTCTGGCCGTCGGCGACGCTGGGCGTCGGCAGCAACTGGATACAGTCGCCCGCCCGACGCCCGCCCGATCGAGCTAGGAACTCCATCGGCCCGGCCGTGGCGACCAGATCCAGAGCCTCGTAGAGGGTGACCCGGTCCGGGCGTGCCTCGTCGAGAACGCGCTCGGCAAACAGCGGGAACAGGTGCGGGGAGGCGTAGTCGCGCTCAAGGTCGGAGAAACCGAGGAATGGCCGGAAACCGGCAACGTTGCTCGCCTCGTCTAAGTAACGGAACCGGTAGAGGTCGTCGTGGGTGCGCGACAGCAGCCCGACAGCGTGGTAGCGCCGGGTCTCGGGGTCCTGCCAGGTCACGAGCAGTTCGTCGCTCGTGCCGGCAGCCGCGCTCTCCCGGGATAGGAGTGCTGGACTAGACGCCATCGAGCAGCCTCCTCTGGTTCGTTGTCACCAATCGTACGCAGAACGTACGGCAAGCCTCCGACATTTCAGGTGTGCTGTTGACGACCGTCTCCCAGGCGGTAGGGACGACATGGGCGAGACGCCCGAGCCAGTGCGCGCCGGTGCCCGGCCTAGCCATCGCGAGGGCACGGTGCGCGAACTCAACGAGCGTCATGTCTCGGCTGGCCTCGAACCGATCCGCGAAGCCTCGGCTCGCCCACCTCTCAAGCTCGGGGTCGCGTCCAAGTTCGAGGAGCCGCCGGTTGTCAAGCAGGTTGAACCCGAGGGAGTTGCCATGGTCGTACGACGGCGCCAGCGTCACTCGTCCGTCCGGGTCGCGCAGGACGCCCCAGTTCTCCTCGTGACGGTCCCGGTTGGCAACCAGCGCGTCCATCACGAGATAGCCGCAGAATTGGTCGAAGGCGGTGAAGCGGTCCGGCATCCCGACGGCCTGCCGGGGGGCGAGCACGGTATGGATGTTCGCCAAGTTGTGGCCGAGGCGCTCCTTGGCCCGCGGCACGAGCCGGCCGTCGATCTCGCCAATCAGGACCGCGCCGGTCTGCAGTTCATGGCCGGCGGGCGCCAGGTCGTAGGACAACAGCCCCGGGTGACCGTTCCGAGTCGCCATGCGGATACGTGCGGACGGGACTCCGATCAGCGCCGCGACCTGTTCAACCACCTTCTCGGCCCAGTCCTCGCCCTGGCGCCGACCGGCCTTCGCGACGACCGGTTTGAAGAGCGCGTCCGCTTCGGTCTCGGGATCGAAGAGCCACACGTTCGCATCACTGCCGCCCGGCTCCGGGATACGGACCTCCCAATCGCTCACGTCAACGATGGCGAGATCGGTCACGCCGACCAACGTAACGGCTCAGGGAGCCTCGACCGTGAACCTCGCCGACGAGGTCGACACGCTCACTGAGCAGGGCTCCGACTCAGCAAGGACGCCCGACGAAGTGGCACACACCCGATGCACCCGCCGTGAGCGGAAATGTCCGTGGCCCGTGTCCGGGACATCACGCCACAGGTCCCGCTCGGCAGCCAGATGTTGCGGGCCACCAACTGAGACGGCGTTCGTGCTCGGGCCGTTGAACCATGGCCGGGTGCCGCCACCTACGGCTAGGAGGCACCGCCGCGCGGCTTGCGGTGCGCCTTGCTGTCACGCCTCCACACCTTCAGCAGCTCGGCGCGGGACCGCTCGTCCTGGCGGGCCGCCATCACCCGCATCTCCTCCCGCAGCTTGTGCCACGACTCCAGCCGCCGCACCGAGAGGGTCCCGTCGTCGACCGCCGCTCGTACGGCGCACCCGGGCTCACTGGTATGCGCGCAGTCGCGGAACCGGCACTGCGAGACCAACGCCTCGACATCACCGAACGTCGACGCCAACCCCTCCTCGGCGTCGATCAGGCCGACCCCGCGCAGCCCCGGAGTGTCGATCACCGCTCCCCCACCCGGCAGCAGCACCAGCTCACGACGTACCGACGTGTGACGCCCCCGCCCGTCCGCCCGGATCCGCTGCGTCCCGAGCACCTCCGTGCCCACCAGCGCGTTCACCAGGCTGGACTTGCCGGTCCCGCTCGACCCCAGCAGCGCGATCGTGCCGTCGGCGCCGGCCAGCGCCCGCACCTCCGCGATACCCTGCCCGGTGACCGAGCTGACCACGATGACCGGCACGCCGTCGGCCGCCGACCGTACGTCCTCGGCGATCTGCTCCGCGTCGGGCACCAGGTCGGCCTTGGTCAGCACCACCGCCGGCTGAGCCCCGCTGCTCCAGGCCAGGGCGAGCATCCGTTCCAGCTTCCCGATCACCGGCTCCGGGATCAGACCGACCACGACCGCCGCCACGTCGATGTTGGCCGCCAACACCTGCTCCCGCGAGGACCCGCCCACCTCAGCGCGGCGGATCGACGGACCGCGGGGCAGCACCGACTCGAGCGTCACCGGACCGTCCGGCCATGCCCGCAGCAGGCACCAGTCACCGGTGCACGGCCCGGCCGTACTGTCCTTGGCCATCTGGTCGAGCAGGTCGGCGCCGAGGCTGACCCGCAGCGGGCCGTCCTCGGTGAGCACGGTGACCAGGCCGCGGTCGACGCGCTGGACGCGCGCCGGCGGAAGGTCGGTGAATGCGAAGGAATCGGACACGATGGCAAGGAGGCTACGTGCGCCGCCCCGCCCTACGCACCCGGTTTTGCGTCCGCCTGGTCGGCGTTCTCCGCCTCGTCGTCGAAGTCCCAGTCGTCGCGATCGTCGACCTTGGTCGACATCTCGTCGAGCTCCGCTGCCGTACCCGCACCGCGCAGCCGCTCCAACCGGGCCGCCTGACGCAGCCGCTTGACCAGCTCCAGCCGGGCCAGCGCCGTCTCCGACTCCGGCCACACCCGGTCGAACGCCGCGTTGAGCGCTGCCCCGATCAGCACCGCGATCGCGCTCACATACAGCCACAGGAGTACGGCGATGGGCGCCGCGAGCGGCCCGTAGATCGAGGTCGAGTCACCACCGACGGCGTTCTGCAGGGTCCACCGCAGCAAGAAGCTGCCGAACACCCAGATGGCCAGCGCCAGCGCGGCGCCGGGCACGTCGTGGCGCCACGACGTACGCACGGGGACCGAGAGGTGGTACAGCGAGGCGACGAAGCCGACACTCAGCACGATCACCGTCGGCCAGTAGAGCTGGATCAGCCACCCGGCCTGGTCCGGGATCAGGTCGTCGACGAGCTGCGGGCCGGCAAGCACCAGCGGTAGCACGACGACGCCGATGACCAAGCCGACGACGTACAGCGAGAACGACAGGACGCGGGTACGGACGATGCCGCGGCGGCCGGCCAGGCCGTACATGATCGTGATGGTGTCGACGAACACGTTCAGCGCCCGCGACCCCGACCACAGTGCCAGCACGAAGCCGAGCGAGATCACGTCGATCCGCCCGCCGCGCAGGACGCTGTCGACGGTCGGCTCGATCACGGTCCGTACGCTCTCGTCGGTCAGGGCGCGAGACGCGATCCGCAGGATCTCCGCGCGCAGCGTCGACACCTGCGCGACGTCGTACTGCTCGATGAAGAAGCCGATACTGCCGGTCAGCGCAAAGATCAGCGGCGGCAGCGACAGGATCGCGAAGAAGGCCGCCTCGGCCGCGAGCCCGGTCACCCGGTAGCGGAACGTCGCGCCGACGGTGGCCGTGATCAGGCGCCAGACGGTGTGCCGCGCCCGCACCCATAGCGGCGCCCGGGCGTTGCCCGCCCTGCTCGCTTCCACAGCCATGGCCATACCGTAACGACATGAAGAGGCCCCGCGTAGCGAGCAACCAGGCACCTCCGCTGGTCGGCCACGACGTGATCGGCTCCGACCTCGCCCTGAGCGAGGCGGTCGTCCGGCATGGCGCGCCCGACTCCCTCGAGTCCCTTGCCGAGCTGGGAAAGCTGGCTGGCAGCGCCGAGGCGCGCGAGCACAGCATGGCCGCCAACACCCACCCGCCGGTGCTGAGGTCGTACGACCGCTATGGCAACCGGGTCGACGACGTGTCGTTCCACCCGTCGTGGCACTGGCTGATGGAGCGCGCGGTCGGCTTCGGCCTGCAGGCCGCGCCCTGGTTGAGCGACGCTCCGGCGCCACACGTACGGCGGGCGGCCGGGTTCATCGGGTGGGGGCAGACCGAGTCCGGCCACGGCTGCCCGATCTCGATGACGTACGCCAGCATCCCCGCGCTGCGTGCCGACGACGCGATCGCCAAGGAGTGGACGCCACGGCTGGCCTCCACCGTCTACGACCCCGGGCTGCGCGACCCGGCCGGCAAGCAGGGCTGCCTGGCCGGCATGGGCATGACCGAGAAGCAGGGCGGCTCCGACGTGCGGGCCAACCAGACCGAGGCACGGCCCACCGCGGTCGACGGCGAGTACACGCTGCACGGGCACAAGTGGTTCACGTCGGCGCCGACCAACGACGTGTTCCTCGTGCTCGCCCAGGCGCCGGGCGGGCTGACCTGCTTCGTCGTCCCCCGCGTGCTCGCCGACGGGACGCTCAACGCGTTCGACATCGCCCGGCTCAAGGACAAGCTGGGCAACCGGTCGAACGCGTCGGCCGAGCTGGAGCTCGACGGGACCTGGTCGCAGCGCCTCGGCGACGAGGGCCGCGGCGTCCCGACCATCATCGAGATGGTCGCGGCGACCCGGCTGGACTGTGTCCTCGGGTCGACCGCGCTGATGCGTCACGCCGTCGCGGAGGCGTCGTGGCACGCGGCACACCGGTCGGCGTTCGGCGGTCTGCTGGCCGACAAACCGCTGATGCAGAACGTACTCGCTGACCTCGCGCTCGAGTCCGAGGCGGCGACGGCCCTCGCCATCAGGCT
>WHTB01000469.1 GCA_009379735.1 Propionibacteriales bacterium | reverse complement strand
GTGGGGCGGTAGCCACGCCATCCGCGCGGTCGCCTCGGTCTGCCCGTACATCACGACGAGCTCCCAACCGGCCGCCCGGCCGCGCCCGGCCCAGTCGCGGACCCGCTCCGGTGCCAGCCGGCCGCCGGCCTGCGTGACGTAGCGCAGTGTCGGCAGCCGGTGCGGGTCGAAGCCGGACGACTCCAGCAGGTCGAACGTGTAGGGGACGCCGGCGAACGAGGTCGCGCCGGCGTCGTCGGCGAGCCGCCAGAAGCACTCGTCGACCACCGACAGCTCGGTGAGGACCAGCCCGGCGCCGGTCAGCAGGTGGCTGTTCACCACGGACAGCCCGTAGCAGTAGTGCATCGGCAGCGAGGTGATGGCGCGGTCGGCCGGAGTCAGCTGGAGGTAGCCGGCGATGCTGGCGGCGTTGCTGCGGAGGTTGTCGTGGGAGAGCCGCACCAGCTTGGGCGACCCGGTCGAGCCCGACGTGCTGAGCAGCAGCGCGAGATCGGGGTGGAGGTCGTGGGCGGTGCGCTCGCGAAGCACGGTGACGTTGTCGTCGCCGACGACCACGTCGGGGTCCCAGGTGGCGGTCAGCCGGGCGGTCGGCTCGCCCGGCGGCACCAGCAGCGTGACGTGGCCGTACGTCAGCGCCGCGACGTACGCCGTCAGCGACTCGAGTGTGTTGGCGCCCTCGACCAGCACCAGGCGCCGGTTGTCGCCGAGCCGGGCGGCGACGTCATCGACGCGGCGGGCGAGGTCGGCGTAGGAGAGCGCCGTGTCGGCGGTACGGACGGCGAGCCGGTCCCCATGGTCGGTGAGGTCGAGCACCGCGGGAGCGCGGAGCCCGGTGGACCCGGCCAGCAACGTCACTCGAGGATGATATTAGGCTAGGCTTACCTGAGCAACTCGCGCGGGAGGCTCCATGCACGGTGAGGTAAGGACGAAGGACTGGCTGACGCCGAGTCTCGTGCGCGTCGTGCTCGGCGGGTCCGGTCTCGACAGCTGCGTCATGCCCGATGCGACGGACGCGTATGTGAACGTCGCGTTTCGCCCGAGCGGGGCGCCCTACGATGCCGTGTTCGGCCCGGCGCGTGTTGTTGCCGAGCACCCGCGGGAGGTGTGGCCGGCGCGGCGAAGGTACACGGTCCGCTCCTGGGACTCCGCCGCCCGCGAGGTGACCATCGACTTCGTCGTGCATGGCGCGGCGGGAGTCGGGGGGCCGTGGGCCGCCGCAGCTCAGCGGGGAGACGTCCTGGTCTTCGAGGGCCCCAGCGGCGGCTACCGTCCCGACCCGACGGCGGACTGGCATCTGTTCGTGGGAGACGAGTCCGCCCTGCCGGCGATCGCAGCCTCGCTCGAGGCACTCCCGCAGGACAGCCTCGCGGTGGTCAGGCTGGTGTGTGACGAGCCGGCCGACGAGGTGAAGCTCCTGTCCCCGGCCACCGTCGACCTCGCCTGGCTGCACCGGTCCAGGCACCCAGGCGATGGCGATCTGCTGCCAAGGGCGATCCAGGACCTCACCTTCCCGGGCGGCCGGGTGCATGCCTTCGTCCATGGCGAGGCCGACGAGATCCGTCAGATCCGACGACACCTCCTCGGCGACCGTGGCCTCACGCGCGGCGACATGTCGTGCTCGCCGTACTGGCGTCGCACGATGACCGACGAGTCCTGGCGCCAGCGCAAGGCGGCGTTCGTCGCTGCGATGGA
This sequence comes from Propionibacteriales bacterium, assembly GCA_009379735.1. GTDB lineage: Bacteria > Actinomycetota > Actinomycetes > Propionibacteriales > Nocardioidaceae > WHTB01. The sequence continues at coordinate 11 of WHTB01000469.1, read as the reverse complement.
ACGTGATGTCG
>WHTB01000382.1 GCA_009379735.1 Propionibacteriales bacterium | reverse complement strand
TGACGAAGGCCCAACAGAGACAACGCGGTGGCGGTGAACACGAGGAACACGTTCTCGGTCAGACCAAAGATTGCCGGAATGGAGTCCAGGGCGAAGAGCACATCCGTGCCCCCGATGGCCACCATGACCAGCAGCATCGGGGTCATGGCCCGGTGTCCGTTCTCGACGGTGAAGAACTTGTCGCCGTCGTAGGTGCCACTAGTGTGGCAGAACCTCTTGGCGTTGCGGACCACGCCGTTGTCCGCCGCCCGGCTGACTGCCTCGCCCGGCCTGAGCAGGTTGCCGGCGGTGACGAACAGGACCATCCCGAAGACGTAGAACACCCAGGCGAACGAGTTGATCAACGCTGCACCGAGAACGATGAATCCGGTACGCGCGATGAGCGAGAACGCGATGCCGAACAGCAGCACCTTCTGCTGGTCGGCACGAGGAACCTTGAAGGCGGCCATGATGATGAGGAACACGAAGAGGTTGTCTACGGACAACGCCTTCTCCGTGACGTAGCCGGCGAAGTACTCCGTTCCCATGGCGGCGCCGCCGAAGGCCCAGACCCCGACACCGAATAGGACCGCGATGCCCACGTAGACGGCCGACCAGATGGCGGCCTCGGCGAGGGTCGGGATATGCGCTTCACGTACGTGGAAGAAGAAGTCGAACAACAGCAGCCCGACGATCCCAGCTGTCGTCAGAAACCAGACCAGGCCGGAGACGTTCATCCGGACTCCGACTCCTCCTTGTGGTGCCGGGCCAGCTGCTCGGCGCTGACGCGCTTGAGGTCACTGGCAGGGAACGGAGCGAGGAGCCGCCAGCCCAGGTCGAGTGTCGAGACTAGGGAGCGTCGTTCGTCACCCTGGTCGAGGTAGGTGTGCTCGAAGGCGTCGGCGAAGGCGAGGTAGCGCCGGTCCTCCGCCGGCAGCCCGCTCTCGCCGATGATGGACATCAGCCGCCGGACCTCGCGGCCGCGGGCGTAGCAGGCGTAGAGCTGGTCCGCCAGCTCGCGGTGGTCCTCCCTCGTCTTGTCGGCGCCGACACCGGCGTTCATCAGGCGGGACAGGGAGGGAAGTACGTCGATCGGCGGGCTGATGCCTTGGCGGTCGAGGTCGCGGGAAAGCACGATCTGGCCCTCGGTGATGTAGCCGGTGAGGTCAGGTATCGGGTGGGTGATGTCGTCGTCCGGCATCGTCAGGATCATCAGCTGGGTCAGCGAACCGCCGCCGCGGACCCGGCCCGCACGCTCGAACAGCGAGGCCAGGTCGGTGTACATGTAGCCGGGGTAGCCGCGGCGTCCGGGCAGCTCCTCCCGGGCGGCGGAGATCTCCCGCAACGCCTCGCAGTAGGCGGTCACGTCAGTCATCACGACGAGAACGTCGCGGCGCTCCTCGAACGCGAGGTACTCGGCCATCGTCAGCGCGACCCGGGGGGTGAGCAGCCGTTCGATCGTCGGGTCGTCAGCCAGGTTGAGCAGCAGTACGGTGCGCTCTGCGGCGTCGCCGGCTAGCAGCTCGGACCGGAAGAACTCGGCCTCCCGCCGGGTCACACCCATCGCGGCGAAGATGATCACGACCCCGGCGCTGTCGGCTGACAGGCGAGCGCGCGATGCGATTCGGGCTGCCAGCTCGTTGGCTGGCAGTCCGGCGCCGGAGAAGATCGGCAGCTTCTGACCACGGACCAGGGTGTTGAGGCCGTCGATCGCCGACACACCCGTCTCGATGAACTGGTCAGGGTGGTCGCGGGCCACTGGATTGAGCGGCAGACCGTTGACGTGCCGGTACGCGTCCGGCAGCGGCGGCGGCTGGTCGTCGCGTGGTCGCCCGGCTCCGTCGAGGACCCGGCCGAAGAAGTCCGCCCCCACCCCCGTACGGGCGGCACGACCACGAGTCAGCACGGACGTGGCGTGCCGACCGATGCCCGCGGTGCCGCCGAAGACCTGGACGACGGCGAGCGAGCCGTCAACTTCGAGCACCTGCCCTTCGCGTACCGACCCGTCGGCGGTCTCCACGTCGACCAGCTCGCCGTAGGCCACACCCTCCATGCCATCGACGACGATGAGCGGTCCTGCGACCCGACTGACGGCGCGGTGCCCGACGGTGAAGAGGGGATGGGTTCGGGCGGTGGTCACAGCGAGCTCATTTCTTCGCCCACGCGAGCGGCCAGGCGGGTGGCGGAGTCGCCCGAGTCCTCGGTACTCCAGCGACGCATCCGGCCAAGCTCGGCGAGCACACCGGCGCTCGCGATGTCGGCGATGTCCACGCGGCGCGCTAGTGCTTCGCGCATCGCCTCCTCTGCTGCGTGCACGACTCGGATCATGGCCACCTGTTTGACCGGTGGGCACGAGGCATCGACGTCGTCGAACGAGGACTGCTGGAGGAAGTCCTCGCGCAACAGTCGTCCGACCCGCAGCGTGACCTGTTCCTCCGCCGCCAACGCCTCGATGCCGAGCAGCGACACCACCTCCTGCAGCGACTCCTCACGTTGCAGGACGGCGAGCGCCCAGTCCCGCAAACGGGACCAGTCGTCAGCGACCTCCTGGTCGAACCATGCGCCGAGGTCGTACTGGGAGTAGCTGCGCGTCCAGTTCACGGCTGGGAAGTGGCGTTGCCGTGAGAGTGCGGTGTCCAGTGCCCAGAAGCACCCGGCCAGCCGCAGGCTGTTCTGCGTGATGGGCTCGGAGAAGTCACCGCCTGCCGGTGAGACAGCTCCGACCACGGTCACCGAACCGGTACGACCTGGTTGGCCGAGACATTGAACGGCGCCGGCCCGCTCGTAGAACCCGGCGAGGCGGGTGGCCAGGTAGGCCGGGTAGCCGTCCTCGGCGGGCATCTCCTCCAGCCGGCTCGACACCTCCCGCAGCGCCTCCCCCCAGCGGCTCGTCGAGTCGGCCATCATGGCGACGTCGTAGCCCTGGTCCCGGTAGTACTCGGCAATCGTGATGCCGGTGTAGATGCTGGCCTCGCGCGCTGCGACCGGCATGTTGGACGTGTTCGCGATCAAGACGGTGCGCTCCATCAGCGAGACGCCGGTCCGCGGATCCACCAGCTGCGGGAACTGCTTGAGCACCTCGGTCAGCTCGTTGCCGCGCTCGCCGCAGCCGACGTAGACGACAACGTCCGCGGTCGAGAACTTCGCCAAGGCCTGTTCCAGCACCGTCTTGCCGGTGCCAAAGCCACCCGGGATGATCGCGCTGCCTCCGCGAGCGACCGGGAAGAGTGTGTCGAGGACTCGCTGACCGGTGACGAGGGGCGTGGTCAAAGGCAGGCGGGACGCAACCGGTCGGGCTCTGCGCAGCGGCCACCGTTGCAACATCGTCACCGGATGCCCGTCGACGTCGATGACTGGGTCGACAACGGTCGCCGGGCCGGGGCGTACCGCAGTCACGGTCCCGGCCAGGTCCGACGGCGCCAGCAC
>WHTB01000405.1 GCA_009379735.1 Propionibacteriales bacterium | reverse complement strand
GGCGTCAGTCGGGGCCGGCTTCGTCTACCCGATCTGCGGGGACATGCGCACGATGCCCGGACTCGGCAAGCAGCCGGCGGCCTACAGCATCCGGCTCGGCGACGACGGCGAGATCGTAGGCCTGTCCTGACCGCCGCCCCGCCGATCGCGGCCGTCGCGCCGCGTCAAAGATTGCCCAATCGGGGCTCTTCTGCTGCATGTGTGGGGCGACGTTGGGGCTCTGCTGTCGTTGACTGGCGCGTTGCGTAGGGGCAAACCGGACAGCTGGCCTACGTAATGCGCCAGTCGATGAGGTGGGGCCGGTGCCGTACCCCAGCGCGGCACGGCGTCCGAAGCCTGGGGCCTTCCAAGGCTCTGGTGTTCGGACGTCCCGGCAGGCAGCCGGTGGGGCGACGTGACCCGGAGGGGTTCGCCCCCGACGGTGCCACCACCGCGCGGGCGTACTGCAGGTCGCGCACCCGCGTCGCGACCGGGGGTGGTGCCCACCGCCGTAACCGACGAGTTTGCTGTCAACAGCCGACGACAGCAAAGTCGTCGGTTACGACCGTCACCGCGTAGCCGGACCGGGGCGGGACTGAGCGAGCCGGGGCGGTGAACCGGGCCCGCTGGAGGCAGACCCGCCCACACATCCAGCAGAAGAGCCCAAATTGGGCAATCTTCCACCTCGATCCGGCGGGAACCGGTCGAATTTTACCCAATTGGGCAAAATTCGACCTCGGGCAGCGCGGCCGCCATCTGGCAGCCAAGCAGGCAGTGCCGGCCACTCGACAACCACCTCACGACGCACTGACAAGTCGGCGGGCCGCCCGAGGCGGCACGAGTATGCCGACCCGCACCCACTCGCCTCAGTAGCTGACCCGGAAGCTGCCGATGAAGGTGATCGTGTTGCCTTCGGGGTCTCGGATCTCGGCGAGCCGCACGTTGTTGCTCACCTCCACGATGTCGTCAGGACTCAGCCCTCGCTGCCTTACGTCGGCAACATGCTTGTCCAGGTCGTCGACGGCGAAGTTCACGCTCGCCGTGCCGGCGCGCCGGGCGTCGACCGAGACCTGCAGCCAGCCGGTCTCGGTGACACGCCATTCGGCGAGACCCTCCATGGGGCGGTTGTCCGCCGGCCGTCCGAGCAGACGTTCGTACCACTCGCGGGCGGTGTCGAACTCGGCCACTGGCACGACGGCGAGGACATGGGTGATGGTCATGAGCACCTCACGCGGTTCGGGTCAGACCACCACGATCGCAGACAGTCGCGCGTCGGCGCCTCGGGACCTGAGTCAGGTGGGCGGGACGAACCCGTCGCGCGTGGTCCGGGCCGTGGGCGGCGTCGACGGATGCACCGGCGGCGTCGGTGGATCCACCGACGGCGGCGCGGGTGGGCCTCCCACGGTCCGATGCCCGGCCGCGGCCCGGGCTCGTGCCCGCTCGGCCAGCCGTACCTCATCGCGTCGGCGGCGTTCGGCCAGCACCGCGGCGAGATAGGCGTACGGCGGGACGCCCGGAGGCGGCGGGGGAGCGACCCGCGGGCCGACCTCGGCGGCGATCCGTACGCCCATCTCCTGCTGGATCTGGGGCGACAGCGACTCCCATCGAGTGAGGTACTGCCGGGCGGCGTTGGCCAGGTCGGCCGGCAGCTGGGAGAGCTCGAGCGTGGTCGCCCAGGCGGCCAGCTGGGGCGGCATCTGTGGTGGCGGGAGCTGCCGGGGGCCGCGGTCGCTGATCACGATGGTGCCGGCGAACAGGTCGCCGAGCCGCTTGCCCTGGGGCGCGACCAGCGAGCAGATCAGCGCCGGCGCGCCGAACAGGAACCAGATCTCCAGGACTCCGGCCAGCCCGCGAAACAGCGCCTGCCGGAAGCGTTCCGGGCTGCCGTCGTCACCGACGACACGGAGGCCGAGGGCCAGCTTGCCGAGGCTGCGGCCACGCGTGGTGGTCTCGTACGCCACCGGGTAGCCGACGATCACGAGGACGACGAGCAGGATCGACAGCGCCGTCGCCAGCGACGAGTCGACGGCGAACGACGCGGTGGTGACGACGAGCACGACCGCGACCAGCGCGACGCCCTGGACGGCGAGGTCGATCAGCAGGGCTGCGGCGCGACTCGGCACCTGGGCGATCCGGACCGAGAGGACGACGGCCTCTCCGGTCACGACGTCTGCCATGCCCGCACCCTACTGGCGTCCATCCCCGGCGCCCGCCGGTCGTTACGCTCGGCGCGTGGACATGGACGCCTTCGTCGCGGCGCACGAGCCGACCTGGCAGCGCCTCGACTGGCTGGTCCGCCACCGTCGTCGGCTGGACGGGCCCGAGGTGGACGAGCTGGTCGAGCTGTACCAGCAGACGCTGACCCACCTGTCCACTGTCCGTTCTGCGTCGACGGACGCGTTGCTGGTCGGGCGGCTGTCGGGCCTGACCGCTCGCGCGCGCTCGGCCGTCACCGGTGCCAACGCGCCGGCCCGGCGTGAGCTGGTCCGGTTCTTCGTCGTGTCGTTCCCGGCGGCCGCGTACCACGCCCGGCGCTGGTGGCTCGGTGCGGCGCTGGCGTCGATCGTCGTCGGCTACGTCGTGGGCGTGTGGGTGGCGACCAATCCGGAGGTGCAGGCAGCGATCGGTACGCCCGACGAGATCAAGCAGCTGGTGGAGCGGGACTTCGCCGACTACTACTCTCAGGCGCCGGCGGCGTCGTTCGCCGGCCAGGTCTGGGTCAACAACGCCTGGGTCTCGGCGCAGGTGATCGTCTCCGCGATCCTGCTTGGCCTGCCCATCCCGTACATCCTCTTCCAGAACGCCGCGAACGCCGGTGTGATCGGCGGGCTGATGGCCGCGAACGGCAAGGCTGAGGTGTTCTGGGGGCTGCTCATCCCGCACGGGCTGCTCGAGCTC
>WHTB01000029.1 GCA_009379735.1 Propionibacteriales bacterium | reverse complement strand
GCCGCCGCCTGCTCGGCATCGAGCGTCACGACGTCGACGGACAGCAGCACCTGGGCCATCTCCAGCCCGGGCGCCATCCGCTCCACCGTCGCTGTCTCGAACATGTATTCGACACTAGCCGAGTCCACCGACAGTTCGCACCGGGCATGAAACCATGGGGCTCCTGCCGGCCCTCGGCGGCGCCAGCGACGTGCTGACGGGCCGGATCGCAGGGTCTGCCGCCGTTGACTGGCGCGTTCCGTAGGGACAAAGCGGACGCCGGACCTACGCAACGCGCCAGTCAACGAACGTCCGGCGCATCCCAACCTACTTGTCGACAGCGCCGGCCTGGTCGTCGATCCAGCGGTTGTGCGCCTCCCAGGCGGACTGCTTGGTGGTGCCGAGCGCGGCGCCGATCTGCGTCCACGACGCACCAGCGGCACGCGCCGAACGCACGGCGAGCTGACGCCCGTACGCCGCCTTGCGCGCCACCACTTCACCCAGTGCCAGCAGCTCCAGCGCCTCGTCGCGGCCCAGCGTCGTCTCCAACTGAACCTCGGTCGCGACCTCGTCCGGCTCCAGCCACGCGGTCGAGCTCAGCGCGTCGCGGAGCCGCAGCCGGTCATACCTTGCGACCGCCGACACCAGCGTGTGCTGACCCTCCAGCTCGTCCGGCGTCATGTCCGACCCTCCTCGTCTCGCCCCGCGTAGCGTCAAGTTAGCCTGACGATCGATCGCGGACAAGACCCGGACGAGCCGGCGCTACTCGCACCAAGGGACGGCGGTGAATGTCCGGGAGTAGACGGTCTGGTACTTGTCCGTCCCCGAAACGTACAGCCGGAACGCACGCTGCGAGGGGGTCGGGACGTAGCTGGTGAAGGAGTCGTGATACCACCCCTTCTGGTCCTCGACGTCCCACGGCTCCCAGCCCGTGTTCGCCGTCTCGACAGTGGCCCAGCCGCCGGTGCTGGTGCGCTTCTGGATGTGCACGGTCGCTTGGCCACGGTGCCCGGACGCGGTCTCGGACTGCGCGGCGACGGCTCCCCCGGTCGCCAGGGGCCACTCGGTTGCCCGCTGCGAGAAACCGAGTGACCCCGAACGCACGGCGCTAGCAGCCGCAGCCCGGCCGCGCGGTCATCGGCCTGGAGTACACCGCCTGATACTTGTCGGTCTTGGGCACGTACAGCCGGAACACCCGCTGTGAGGCGGTGGGGATATAGCTCGTGAACCGATCCGAGTAGAACCCCTTTTCGAACCGGACTTCCCACGGCTCCCAGCCGGTGTTCGCCTTGTTGACCGTGACCCAGTTGCCGTTGCTGGTGCGCTTCTGGATGTGCACGGTCGTCCCACGTCGGGCGTGCCATTCGCCTCCCTTGGCGTAACGCACGAAGCCGTCGACATGGACCCACGTGGTGGGCGTCGCCGGGTTCGTGCAGCAGTCGCCAGGATTCGCGCTGTCGTACCTCGCCCACATCGTGGCTTGGCCGCGGTAACCCGTGGTGGTGTCGGACTGCGCGGCGACGGCGCCCCCGGTCACCAGGCTGACGCTCGCCACGACGGTGGCGAGGGCGGTGACGGTCTTCTGCACACTCATGATGGACTCCCCCATCGGGCCGGCCCCGTGCCGGCTTCCCTACCTGCACTGACGCCGCAAAGGGGCCACCCGGTTGTTCGCTTCGAGAAGCCGGGTGGCCCCCGTAAGCACGGTCCTAGCCGGCGCAGATCGGGACGGCGGTCACCGACCTGGAGTACACGGCCTGGTACTTGTCGGTCTTGGGGACGTACAGCCGAAACACCCGCTGCGCGGCGGTCGGGACGTAGCTGGAGAACCTGTCCGCGTAGTAGCCCTTGCGCTGGTCGACATCGATCTGCTCCCAGCCGGTGTTCGCCTTGTTCACCGTGAACCAGCCGCCGGTGCTGGTGCGCTTCTGGATGTACACGGTCGTCCCGCGCCGGGCGTGCCACGCGGATCCCTGGGCGTACCGGACGAAGCCGTTGACATGCACAGTGGTGGTGGGCGAGGCCGGTGTCGTGCTGCAGCCGACACGGTCCGCGGTGTGGTAATCCACAAAGATGGTGGCTTGGCCGCGGTATCCCGTGGTGGTCTCGGACTGTGCGGCGACAGCGCCGCTGGTCACCAGGGCGGTGCTCGCCACGACGGTGCTGAGTGCGGCGACAGTCTTCTTCAAACTCATGAGGGACTCCCCCTTCAGGCCGGCCCAGTGCCGGATCTCTGCTGCACAAACGCAGCGGGGGTCAGTTCGGTTGCCTGGTGCCGGAACTAACCCAGCTCGACCGGGTCGACCTGCATCCGCAGGTGCGGCTGCTTGTGTGCGCTGCGCGTCGCCTGGGCGTGCTTCAGCGCGACCGAGAGTGCAGCTCCACGGTCCCGGGGCACGCGTACGACGGCCCGGGAAACCTCACCGTCGGCATCGCGCTCCACCGGCAGCGGCCCGAGCACCTCGGCACCGGGCGGCAGCTCCAGCGACGGCAGCAGGCCCGCCACCGCGTCGGACGGCCCGCTGACCACGGCCAGCCGCGCGGCCGGCGGCAGATGCGCCGACGCCCGGTCCGCCAGCTCCCGCTCGGCGGCGCCAACCGGGTCCCAGCGCACCAGCGCCTGCAGGCTTGGCACGCCCGGGTCGCCCACGACCACGACCCGGCCGCCTGCCTCGGCCGGACGCACCAGCGCGGCCGCGTTGAACCACCGCCGCAGCGACTCCTCCGGCGTCCGCAGCCCGGGACGGGTCAGCGCGAGCCACGAGTCGAGGATCAGGGCGGCGGCATACACACCGTCGGCCACCGGCTCCGCCCCTGGTGTACTCACCACCAGCGCCGGCCGGTCCGGCACCGTGTCCTTCACCCGTCCGCCGGCCGAGCTGACCACCGGCACCGCCGGGAAGGCCCGCCCCAGCTCCTCAGCCGTCCGCTGCGACCCGACGACCGGTGCACGGAACCTGTCCGCCTCACAGTTCTCGCATCGCCACCGCACCGCCGCCCGGCCGCACCAGCCGCAGGCCGCCGTCCGGTGCCCGCGGCCCAGCGCCAGCGGGCCGTGGCAGTGACCGCAGCGGGCCGGCAGCCGGCAGCGCACACACGCCAGCGCCGGGAGATACCCACCGCGCGGCACCTGCACCAGCACCGGGCCAGACTTCAGCCCGTCCCGGGCCGCCTCGAACGCCTGCGCCGGCAACCGGGCGACCTCGGTCTCGCCGGTCACGTGGATCCGCGGGGCACCGGTGCGTACGGCGTCCCGGGTCGGCTCCAGGCTCTGTGCCCACCCGGACTCCACCAGCGCGGCGCCCTCCGCCGTACGCGCGTATCCGCCCACCAGCAAGGCGACCTGCTCCAGGTGGGCGCGCAGCGCCAGCACCTCGCGAGCGTGTGGGTACGGCGCCCGCGGCTCCGCCAGGAGGTCGTCACCGTCGTCCCACACCGCCACCAGGCCGAGCCGCCGCACCGGCGCGAAGACCGCGGCCCGGGTGCCGACCACGATCCGGGCCATGCCACGGAGCGCGCCCAGGAAGGCCCGGTAGCGCGGAGCCGGGCCGAGGTCCGCGGTCAGGCCAACCGTCAGCTCGCCCAGCCCGGACGCGGCCAGCGCCGCCACCAGCCGGTGCACGTCCCGCACGTCGGGGACGACGAGCAGCGCCGAGCGGCCACCGACCAGGGTCGCCGCGGCCGCGTCCACCAGCACATCCGTCCAGGGCACGCCGGGGCACGCCGCCCACACCGCACGGGGGGCTCCGCCGTCCCCGAGGTGCCGCAGGTACTCCGCTCCCCCGGTCAGCGCGGCCAGCGCACCGGACTGGGCCGGCGCGGCGACGTCGGCCACCTCCCCGGCAGCCTCCCGCTCCACCCGCGCATGCCGCTTGGGTACGGCGAGCCGCAGCACGTCGCTGGTGGTCCCGGCGTACCGCTCCGCGACCTGGCGGCACAGCCGCGCGATCTCCGGGGTCAGCACCGGCTCCGGGGACACCACCCGCCGCAACGGCGTCAGCGTGCCCTCGTGGTCGGACCGGTCGACGCGGTCCAGGACGAACCCGTCGACCTCCTTGCCGGCGAACCGCACCTTCACCCGCGCACCCGGCCGCGCATCATCCGACTGGTCGGCCTTGACCAGGTAGTCGAACGGCCGGTCTAGGTGGGCCAGCGGAATGTCGACGAGCACCCGCGCAACGGGCTGCGCCGCAGCCGGCCCCGGTGCTACCGGTGGCGTGCTGCGGCGCAGGTGCTCACGGACGAGCGTGAGCTGCTCGGGCTCGGTCACTCACGACTGCTTGGCGGCCGCCTGCAACGCCTCGACCCGGTCGGTGCGCTCCCAGGTGAAGTCGGGCAGCTCGCGGCCGAAGTGGCCGTACGCCGCGGTCTGGGCGTAGATCGGCCGCAGCAGGTCGAGGTCGCGGACGATCGCCGCGGGACGCAGGTCGAACACCTCGAGGACGGCCTTCTCGATGGTGTTCACCGGCACGGTCTCGGTGCCGAACGTGTCGACGTAGAAGCCGACCGGCTGCGCCTTCCCGATGGCGTACGCGACCTGCACCTCGCACCGCGAGGCCAGCCCGGCGGCGACGACGTTCTTGGCGACCCAGCGCATGGCGTACGCGGCCGAACGGTCCACCTTCGACGGGTCCTTGCCGCTGAAGGCGCCACCGCCGTGGCGGGCCATCCCGCCGTAGGTGTCGATGATGATCTTGCGACCGGTCAGGCCGGCGTCACCCATCGGGCCACCGATCTCGAACCGGCCGGTCGGGTTGACCAGCAGCCGGTAGTCGCTGTGGTCGATGTCGAAAGCGCTGAGCACCTCGTCGACCACGTGCTTCTTGATGTCGGGCGCGAGCATCGCGTCGAGGTCGATGTCGGCGGCGTGCTGGGTGGACACCACGACGGTGTCGACCCGGACCGCCTTGTCACCGTCGTACTCCACCGTGACCTGGGTCTTGCCGTCCGGGCGGAGGTAGGCCATCGTGCCGTCCTTGCGGACCGCGGACAGCCGCTCGGCCAGCCGGTGCGCGATCGTGATCGGCAGCGGCATCAGCTCGGGCGTCTCGTCGCACGCGTAGCCGAACATCAGGCCCTGGTCACCGGCACCCTGCCGGTCCAGCGGGTCGACCGAGCCCTCGGTGCGCGACTCGTGGCCGGCGTCGACACCGCCGGCGATGTCGGGCGACTGCGACCCGATCGAGATCTGCACACCGCACGAGTTGCCGTCGAAGCCCTTCTTGGACGAGTCGTAGCCGATCGCAAGCACCCGGGCGCGGACCAGCGCCGGGATGTCGGCATACGCCTTCGTGGTGACCTCACCACCCACGACCACCAGGCCGGTGGTGAGCAGGGTCTCGACCGCGACCCGGCTCTTCGGGTCCTCGGCGAGCAGGGCGTCCAGGATGGTGTCGCTGATCTGGTCAGCGATCTTGTCCGGGTGACCCTCCGTGACGGACTCGGACGTGAACAGGCGACGCGACAAGGTGAGCTCCAAGGGATCTGCAGCGGCTGACTGGCTGAGTGCCGCCGACAGGATACCCGGACTGACCCTCCGCACACACCGCGTCTCAGCCCGGCGGGTCGGCCGGGTCCGGTCGTGCGGAGGCGAGCCGCGCGGACACCAGGTCCCACACGACGTGGCTCAGTGCGGCCTTGCTGCCCCGGACCACGGGGGTACGGGAGCCGTCGGAGCCGAGCACCACGGCCTCGTTGTCGCCGCTGCCGAACACCTTGCCGCCGCTGACGTCGTTGACCACCAGCAGGTCGCACCCCTTGCGGGCGAGCTTGGCCGTGGCGTGCGCCATCACGTCGCCCTCGTCGTCACCGGTCTCGGCGGCGAACCCCACGATCACCGCCCCCGGGTGCGGCCGGTCCCGCGCCAGCTCGGCGAGGATGTCGTCGCTCTGGGTCAGAGCCAGCGGGGGTACGGAGCCGTCCGCCGCCTTCTTGATCTTGTGCTCGACCCGTTCGACCGGGCGGAAGTCGGCCGGCGCCGCCGCCATCACCACCGCGTCGGCGGTCTGCGCGGCGTGCAGCACGGCGTCGCGCAGCTCGGCGGTCGACACCACCGGCACCACCTTGACGCCGGTGGGATCGGGCCGGGCGACGTTGGCGGCGACCAGGGTGACCTCGGCCCCCCGGGCGACGGCGGTGCTGGCGAGGGCGTACCCCTGCCGGCCGGAGGACCGGTTGCCGAGGAAGCGGACCGGGTCGAGGTACTCGCGGGTGCCCCCGGCGCTGACCACGACGTGCCGGCCGGCCAGGTCGAGCGCCTGGGCACCGCGGCCCAGCACCTGGGTGGCGAGCTCGAAGATCTGGGCGGGGTCGGGGAGGCGGCCCTTGCCGGAGTCGGCACCGGTCAGCCGGCCGTCGGCGGGCTCCATCACCACGGCCCCGCGCTCGCGGAGGGTAGCGACGTTCGCCCGGGTGGCCGGGTGCTCCCACATCTCGGTGTGCATGGCGGGGGCGAACACGACCGGACAGCGCGCGGTCAGGAGGGTGTTGGTCAGCAGGTCGTCGGCCTGGCCGGTGGCGGCCTTGGCGAGCAGGTCGGCGGTGGCCGGCGCGACCACCACGAGGTCGGCCTGCTGGCCGAGCCGCACATGGGGCACCTCGTGCACGTCGTCCCACACCTGGGACGAGACGGGCTGGCCCGACAGCGCCGACCAGGTCGCGGCGCCGACGAAGTGCAGCGCGCTCGCGGTGGGGACGACCCGGACGGCGTGGCCGGACTCGGTCAGCAGCCGCAGCAGCTCGCACGCCTTGTAGGCCGCGATGCCTCCGCCGACACCGAGGACGACCGCCGGCACGGGGTCAGTCCTGCTGCTCGGGCTCGATGTCCTCGCAGGTCAGCAGGTCGCCGTTGATCTCGCGCAGCGCGATCGACAGCGGCTTCTCCTGCACGTGGGTCTCGACCAGCGGGCCGACGTACTCCAGGAGGCCCTCGCCGAGCTGCGAGTAGTAAGCGTTGATCTGCCGAGCACGCTTGGAGCTGTAGAGGACCAGCTTGTACTTCGAGTCGGTCTTCTCGAGAAGGTCGTCGATGGGTGGGTTGGTGATACCCAACGCCACAGACTGGGCCACAGATTGGCCGACCGATGAGGTGCCAGACACGCGTTCAGGCCTCCGAAGAGTGGATGGGGGAACGCATTAAGGCTACCAACTGATCGCTCGCAGCGTGAATTTCGGTGTTGACGATGGTGACGTCGAACTCCTGCTCGGCGGCCATCTCCTGCTCGGCGGTGCGCAGCCGGCGGGTGCGCTCGGCCTCGCTCTCCGTGCCCCGGCCGACCAGCCGGCGGACCAGCTCGTCCCAGCTGGGCGGCTTGAGGAACACCAGCAGCGCCTCGGGCATCGCGTCACGGACCTGCCGCGCCCCTTGCAGGTCGATCTCCAGCAGCGCCATCCGCCCGGCGGCCAGCGCCTCCACGACCGGCCGGCGGGGTGTGCCGTACCGCGCGGTGCCGTGCACGACGGCCCACTCCAGCAGGTCGGCGTCTGCGACCATCCGGTCGAACTCGGCGTCGGAGACGAACCAGTAGTGCACCCCGTGGACCTCGCCCGGACGTGGTGCACGGGTGGTAGCCGAGACCGAGATCCACACCTCCGGGAACCGCTCGCGGATGTCGGCGGCAATCGTGCCCTTGCCGACCGCGGTCGGACCGGCGAGCACGGTGAGCCGGGAGGGAAGCACCTCAGCCGCGGGTGTCGAACTCGCGCTCGAGCGCGGCGATCTGGTTCGTGCCGAGCCCGCGGACTCGTCGGCTCTCGGAGATGCCGATCCGTTCCATCGTCTGGCGGGCGCGGACCTTGCCGAGCCCGGGCATCGACTGCAGGAGGTCGAGCACCTTCATCTTCCCGATCACCTCGTTGCCCTTGCCCTCCCGCAGAACCTCGGCGAGCGAGGCACCGGAGTGCTTGAGCCGGTTCTTCACCTCGGCCCGCTCACGTCGAGCCGCCGCAGCCTTCTCGAGAGCGGCCTGGCGCTGTTCCGGTGTAAGCGAGGGCAGTGCCACGAGCAGTCACCTCTGGGTCGGTTGAGCAACGGGCGGGACGAAAAGGACGTCTCAGGAACGGAACCTAGCGAGGTCAGCACAGGTTGAGCAAACCTCAGCGCTAGCCAGCCAGGCAAAGGTACGACAACGACAGGAAAGCCTGACAACGGCTGGGGGAGCGTGCCGCGCAGGGCACGTTCCCCCAGCCGTTGTGACACGCACATGGCTGCAGGGTCAGGAGCTGAGGTCGACCTTGCACTCGTCCTTGGCGTGCTTCTCGATGTTCTTGCTCGCCTTCTGGACGTCCTCGCCGGCGAACTCCTGCAGCTTGGTGCCGAGGGCCATCAGCTTCTCCTGGTCGAGGCCCTCGGGCAGCTCGGAGGGGTTCTCCTGGATGGCCTGCAGGTCCTCGAACGTCACGCCGGCGTCGTCGAGCGCCTTGCGCATGTCGGTGATCGACGTGTCGAGCTTCTCCCAGTCGTTCTGGACCGCGTCGGGCGACTCTCCGGCGATCTCACCGATCCGGTCGAGCGCCTCGTCCATCTTGGCGAAGTCCGTGTCGTTCAGCGTGCTGAAGTCGGCCTTGGCCTCCTTCAGTGAGTCGCAGTAGGCGTCGGTACCGCCACCACACCCGACGAGTGTGCCGGCCATCACAATCGCGCTCGCGATCGCGAGTGAACGCTTCATTCTCAGTCCTCTTCCGTAGTTCGCCGCGGAATGGGTCGCGGCACCCCCAAGTGGTTCGGCCAAGCATGTCAGTCATCGCGCTGGCGCAGTGACGCGGCACCCCGTCAGTTCAGTACGTGGGCAAGTCCGTCGTTCATCCGCCGGCCGGCCGCGCGCAGCGTGGCCGGATCGGGGCCGGCCTCGAGGAGCTGCCGGGACGACGCCGGCAGCACGTTGCGGAGACAGCCGGCGAAGATTCGGCGGACGTCCTCGACCGTACCCCCTTGGGCGCCGAAGCCGGGCACCAACAGCGGTCCGTTGACCGCGAGGTCCTCGTCGGTGTCGCCGATGGTGGCGCCGACGACCGCGCCGATCGACCCGAGTGGCGCCGCGTCGCCATTGCGGACGGCGATCTGGCGCAGCACCGCACCGGCGACCGTGCCCTCGCCGCCCGGCGCCGTCGCGTGCTGCACCTGCGCCCCCTCCGGGTTGGACGTGAGCGCGAGCACGAACACCCCGGCGTCGTACTTCAGCGCGGTGTCGATCAACGGGTCCAGGGAGCCGAACCCGAGGTACGGCGAGGCAGTGACCGCGTCGGCCGCCAGCAACGACGCCGGGTCGAGGTAGGCGTCGGCGTACGCCTGCACGGTGGAGCCGATGTCGCCGCGCTTCACGTCGAGCAGCACGAGGGCGCCCGCGGCCCGCGACTCGGCGAGCACCCGCTCCAGCACGGCGATGCCGGCCGACCCGTGCCGCTCGAAGAACGCCGACTGCGGCTTGAGTACGGCGGTCGTGCCGGCCAGCGCCTCGACCGCCGTCAGCGCGAACCGCTCGACCCCGGCGGCGTCGTCGTCGAGCCCCCAGCGCGCCAGCAGACCAGGGTGCGGGTCGATGCCCGCGCACAGCGGTCCTCTGGAGTCCATCGCGGTACGCAGGCGGGCACCGAACGTCGTCATCTCTGGACCAGCTCCTCGTGAGGCTCCTCGTCAGGCTTGCGATGGGCGTACCCGACCGCGTCCGCGGCGCGGTCGAAGCCGCGGGCCGCCAGCAGGTCACCCAGCTCGTCGCGGACCCGCAGCGGGGCGGAGGGGTCGTGGAGGATCGCCGAGCCGACTTGGACGGCCGTCGCGCCGGCCAGCAGGAACTCGAGCGCATCGGCGCCGGTGCGTACGCCTCCGACCCCGACCAGCGGCATCCCGGGCATCGCCGCGTGGACCTGCCACACACAGCGCAGCGCGATCGGCTTGATGGCGGGGCCGGACAGCCCGCCGACGACACCGCCGAGCCGGGGACGCATGGTCGCCGGGTCGATGCTCAGCCCGCGCGGGCCGCCGATCAGCACCAGTCCGTCGGCACCGGCCTCGGCGGCGGCCGCCGCGCCGTCCACCACCGACGCCACCTCGGACGTCAGCTTGACCAGGACCGCGACGCCACGCGCCGTCTCCCGTCGGACGACGCGGACCACCTTGCCGAGCTGGTACGGGTCAGCGGCGACCTCGAGCAGGTTGACCTCCAGCCCGCTGACGCCGGGACTGTTGCCGATCCGGCGGGCCAGTTCGGCGTACTCCTCCAACGTGGTGCCGGCGATGGACACCACGGTGCGGACCTTGCGCTGGGCCAGCCACGGCAGGTCGGTGGCGAGGAACCCGTCGACGCCGGGGCCTTGCTGGCCGACGGCGCTCAGCAGACCCGACGCCGTCTCGGCGACCCGCGGCGTCGACAGCCCGGAACGTGCGTCGCGCTGGATCGACCTGGTCACGAGCGCACCGAGCTCGGCCACGTCGAAGAACGGCGCCAGCTCACGTCCGACCCCCGCACAGCCCGCGGCGGTCAGCACCGGGTTGGCGAGCGTCGCGTCGGCGAGCCGCGTGGTCAGGTCCACGGTCGGGTCAGGCACCGGCGGCCTCCCACCGCACCCGGTCGCCGCGGAACACCGGCCCGTCGACGCAGCCGCGCAGCAGCCGGGTGATCCCGTCGTCGCCGAGCACCGGCAGCACGCAGCTCATGCACACCCCGATGCCACAAGCCATCGGCGTCTCGACCGTGCACTGGCTCCACGCCCCGTGCTGGGCGGCCAGGTCGGCGACCGCGCCGAGCGTGCCGACGGGGGCGCTCGCGTAGACCACCTCGCTGCCGGTGCGGGCGAGCAGGTCGGGCAGCGGCCCGGTGACCGGGCCACGAATGCCCACCGAGCCGTCCTCGGTGGTGACGGTCACCGACTGGGCCGTACGGCGTGCCTCTAGCGCGCCGAACAGCTGCTCCTCGGTCGGGGCGCCCACCACCATGTGCACGCTGCACTCACGCTCCTGCAGCCGGGCGGCCAGCGTGAACAGCGCCGCGCTGCCGTAGCCGCTGCCGACCAGCACGCAGGAGACCGGCTCCTTCGGCAGCGCGAAGGGTCGGCCGAGCGGCCCGACCACGTCGACCTCGTCCTGCTGTCGTAGTGCGGCCAGCTGCCGGGTCCCGTCGCCCCGGACGGCGAACACGATCTCCAGCGTCCCGCCGTACGCCCCGCTCGCGCGCACCCGGTAGGCGGAGAACGCCCGCCGCAGCAGCAGCGCGGAGTCGGGTCCGCCCACCGCCAGCGTGACGAAGTGGCCAGGCCGGGTGCGCTCCGGGATGCCTGGCGCGACCAGCGTCAGGTGGTGGTACGCGCCGACCTTCTTCAGCGACAGCACGCTCGCCCGGACCTGCACCGGCCCGCGCGCGCTCACCGGTCCGCCCCCGCGGCCAGCCCGGCCAGCTCCCGGGTCACCCGCTTCGGCCAGAACGGCCCTTCGTAGACGAACGCGGTGTAGGCCTGGACCAGGGTCGCGCCGGCCGCCAGCCGCTCGTGCACGTCGGCGCCGGTGGCGACGCCCCCGACCGAGATCAGGGTCATGTCCGCACCGACCCGGTCGCGGAGCAGCTTGAGCACTGACAGCGATCGGTCGCGCAGCGGAGGACCCGACAGCCCGCCCGCGCCGGCCGCTTCGACCTCGGCCGGGCTGCTGCGAAGGCCGTCACGGGACACCGTCGTGTTGGTCGCGACGATTCCGTCGAGCGGCACCCGCACCGCGAGGTCCGCGACCGCGAGCACCTCGTCGTCGCCCAGGTCGGGAGCGATCTTCACCAACAGCGGGACGCGCCGCTGGCAGACGGCGTCGGCCTGACGGCGCACCGCCTGCAGCAGCGGGTGCAGCCGCTCGACCGCCTGCAGGTCACGCAGACCGGGCGTGTTCGGCGAGCTCACGTTGACGACGAGGTAGTCGGCGTACGGCGCCAGCAGCCGGGTGCTGGTCTCGTAGTCGGACACCGCCTCGGGCTCGGGTACGTCCTTGGTCTTGCCGATGTTGACGCCGACGACGGCCGGCTGGGCGCGTCGACGGCCGCGCCGGCGGGCCAGCCGGTCGACGACCCGCGCGGCGCCGTCGTTGTTGAAGCCCATCCGGTTGACCACGGCGCGGTCCGCGGTCAGCCGGAACAGCCGGGGCCGCGGGTTGCCCGGCTGCGCCCGCCCGGTGACCGTGCCGACCTCGACGAAGCCGAAGCCGAGCCCCGCGAGCGCGTCGATCCCCTCGGCGTTCTTGTCGAACCCGGCGGCCACCCCGAGCGGGCTGGGAAAGCGCAGGCCCATCGCCCGCACCTCCAGCCCGGTCCCGCGCGCCCCGAGCCGACGGCGGCCGAGGGTCGCCAGACCGGGTACGCCGGCCGCGGCCCGCAGCAGCCCGAACCCGGCCCGGTGCGCGGTCTCGGCGTCGGTGCGAGCCAGGACCGTGTCGAACAACCGCCGGTAGACCATCAGTCGTTCCGGCCCGCCCAGCTCTGCAGCGACCTGACCCCGAGGCCGCCGCCCTGCAGCGCTTCGATGCCCTGCACGGCCGCCGCGAGGCCCTGGACCGTGGTGATGCACGGGATGTCGCGGAGGACGGCGGCGGTGCGGATCTCGTACCCGTCGAGCCGGACGCTGCCACCGGGTGACGACCCGTGCGGCGTGTTGACGACCAGCGCGACCTCGCCCGCCAGGATGCGGCCGACGATGGTGGGCTCGCCGTCCGGGCCGTGGCCCTCAGAGTGTTTGCGCACCACAGTGGCCTTGACGCCGTTGCGCTCGAGCACGGCCGCCGTGCCGGCCGTGGCGAGCACCTCGAAGCCGAGGTCGGCCAGCCGTTTGACCGGGAAGATCATGTGCCGCTTGTCGCGGTTGGCCATCGACACGAACACCTGGCCGCTGGTCGGCATGTCGCCGTACGAGCCGGCCTGGGCCTTCGCGAACGCCATGCCGAACCCCGCGTCGATGCCCATCACCTCGCCGGTCGACCGCATCTCCGGGCCGAGCACGGTGTCGACCGTGCGGCCGTCGAGGGTGCGGAACCGGTTGAACGGCATCACCGCCTCCTTGACCGCGATCGGGGCGGACGCCGGCAGGTCGCCGCCGTCGCCTTCGGCCGGGAGCAGGCCCTCGGCGCGCAGGTCGGCGATCCGCGCGCCGAGCATGACCCGGGCCGCCGCCTTGGCCAGCGGTGTCGCGGTCGCCTTCGACACGAACGGCACGGTGCGCGACGCCCGTGGGTTGGCCTCCAGTACGTACAGGACGTCGGAGGTCAGGGCGTACTGCACGTTCAAGAGGCCGCGTACGCCGACGCCTGCGGCGATCGCCTCGGTCGACGCCCGGATCTGCTCGATCTCGTCGCGGCCGAGGGTGATCGGCGGCAGCGCGCACGACGAGTCGCCGGAGTGGATGCCGGCCTCCTCGATGTGCTCCATCACGCCGCCGAGGAACAGCTCGTCGCCGTCATAGATCGCGTCGACGTCGATCTCGACCGCGTCGTCGAGGAACCGGTCGACCAGCACCGGGTGCGCCGGTGAGATCTGGGTAGCGCGCTGGATGTAGCCCTCCAGCGCGGTCTCGTCGTAGACGATCTCCATGCCGCGGCCGCCCAGGACATACGACGGCCGGACCAGCACCGGGTAGCCGATCTCGTCGGCGATCTCCTTCGCCTCGGGGAACGACGTCGCGGTGCCGTGCTTCGGCGCGGGCAGCCCGGCCCGGGCGAGCACACGGCCGAACGAGCCTCGGTCCTCGGCCAGGTGGATCGCCTCCGGCGACGTGCCCACGATCGGGACGCCGGCGTCGGCGAGCCCCTGCGCGAGACCGAGCGGTGTCTGCCCGCCGAGCTGCACGATCACGCCGGCGACCGGCCCGGCCTGCTGCTCGGCGTGCACCACCTCCAGCACGTTCTCCAGCGTCAGCGGCTCGAAGTAGAGCCGGTCGGAGGTGTCGTAGTCGGTCGACACGGTCTCGGGGTTGCAGTTGACCATCACCGTCTCGTACCCGGCCGCCGACAGCGCCATCGACGCGTGCACGCAGGAGTAGTCGAACTCGATGCCCTGGCCGATCCGGTTGGGCCCGCTGCCGAGGATGATCACGGCCGCCCGCTCGCGCGGCGCGACCTCGGTCTCCTCGTCGTACGACGAGTAGTGGTAGGGCGTCCGGGCGGCGAACTCGGCCGCACAGGTGTCGACCGTCTTGTAGACCGGACGGACACCGAGTGCCCAGCGGACCCCGCGTACGACGCCGGCGCGCATGTCGCGCAGCTCGGCGATCTGGGTGTCGGAGAACCCGTGCCGCTTCGCGGTCCGCAGCAGCGCGGGGGTCAGCTCGGCCGCGGCCCGCACCTGCGCTGCCTGCTCGTCGACCAGGGCCAGCTGGTCGAGGAACCACGGGTCGATCCCGGTTGCGGCGAACAGCTCCGCGGGCGTCGCTCCGGCCCGCACCGCGTCCATCACCACCGCGAGCCGGCCGTCGTGCGGTGTGCTCGCCCGCGCCAGCAGGTCGGCCTTGTCGCCGGGCTCGTGCGCCCAGGAGAACTCCGCGTCCGCCTTCTCCAGGGAGCGCAGCGCCTTCTGCAGCGCCTCGGTGAAGTTGCGGCCGATCGCCATCGCCTCGCCGACGCTCTTCATGTGCGTGGTCAGGCGCGGGTCGGCCGCCGGGAACTTCTCGAACGCGAACCGCGGCACCTTGACCACGACGTAGTCGAGCGTCGGCTCGAAGCTGGCCGGCGTCTCCGCGGTGATGTCGTTCGGGATCTCGTCGAGGGTGTAGCCGATGGCGACCTTCGCCGCGATCTTCGCGATCGGGAAGCCGGTGGCCTTCGAGGCCAGCGCCGAAGAGCGCGACACCCGGGGGTTCATCTCGATCACGATCAGCCGGCCGTCGGCCGGGTCGACGGCGAACTGGATGTTGCAGCCGCCGGTGTCGACGCCGACTGACCGGATGATGCCGATCGCCAGGTCGCGCATCCGCTGGTACTCGCGGTCGGTCAGCGTCATCGCCGGTGCGACCGTGATCGAGTCACCGGTGTGCACGCCCATCGGGTCGAGGTTCTCGATCGAGCAGACGATGACGACGTTGTCGGCCCGGTCGCGCATCACCTCGAGCTCGTACTCCTTCCAGCCGAGGATCGACTCTTCCAGCAGCACCTCGGTGGTGGGGCTGGCGGCCAGGCCGGCGCCGGCGATCCGCCGCAGGTCGTCCTCGTCGTGGGCCATGCCGGAGCCGACGCCGCCCATGGTGAACGACGGGCGTACGACGACGGGGTAGCCCAGGTCCTCGACCGCGCCGAGGCAGTCGTCCATCGAGTGGCAGATCACCGACGTCGCGACCTCGCCGCCGAGCTCCTCGACGACCCGCTTGAAGCTCTGCCGGTTCTCGCCGCGCTCGATCGCCTCGATGGACGCGCCGATCAGCTCGACGCCGTACTTGTCCAGCACACCGGCCTCGTCCAGCGCCACCGCGGCGTTGAGCGCGGTCTGGCCGCCGAGCGTCGCGAGCAACGCGTCCGGGCGCTCCTTGGCGATCACCTGCTCGATGAAGCCCGGAGTGATCGGCTCGACGTATGTCGCGTCCGCGAACTCCGGGTCGGTCATGATCGTCGCCGGGTTGGAGTTGACCAGGACAACCCGCAGGCCCTCCTCCTTCAGCACCCGGCAGGCCTGCGTGCCCGAGTAGTCGAACTCGCAGGCCTGGCCGATCACGATCGGACCCGACCCGATCACCAGGACCGAGGAGAGGTCAGTACGGCGCGGCATCAGGCGTGTGCTCCCTGGGACGTCGCGAGCAGGTCAGCGAACCGGTCGAACAGGTATCCCGCGTCGTGCGGGCCGGCGGCTGCCTCCGGGTGGTACTGCACCGAGAACGCGGTCAGCCGACCGTTGGCGTCGACCAGCCGCAGCCCCTCGACCACGTCGTCATTGAGGCAGACGTGGCTGACCTCGGCCCGGCCGTGCGGCGTGTCCGTGCCGCCGTCGAGCGGTGCGTCGACGGCGAACCCGTGGTTGTGCGCGGTGACCTCGACCTTGCCGGTGGTGCGGTCGAGCACCGGCTGGTTGATCCCGCGATGGCCGTAGGTGAGCTTGTACGTGCCGAAGCCCAGCGCCCGGCCGAACAGCTGGTTGCCGAAGCAGATCCCGAAGTACGGCAGACCGTGGTCGAGCACGCCCCGCAGCACCTCGACCGCCCGGTCGGCGGTGGCCGGGTCGCCCGGGCCGTTGGAGAAGAACACGCCGTCCGGCTGGACCGCCAGCACGTCGTCCAGGCTCGAGGTCGACGGCAGCACGTGCACGTCGATCCCCCGCCGGGCCAGCTGCACGGGGGTCATCGCCTTGATGCCGAGGTCGAGCGCGGCGACGGTGAAGCGCCGCTCCCCCACCGCCGGCACGACGTACGGCTCGGCGGTCGTCACCGCGTCGGCCAGGTCGGCACCCTGCATCGGCGCGGTCTGCCGTACCCGGGCCAGCAGCGCGTCGGCGTCGCTGTCCGTGGTCGAGATGCCGACCCGCATTGCGCCGCGCTCGCGAAGGTGGCGGGTCAGCGCGCGGGTGTCGATGCCGCTAATCCCGACCACACCCTGGGCCCGGAGCTCGTCGTCCAGGCTGCGGACCGCCCGCCAGCTCGACGGCACCCGGGCCGGGTCGCGGACGACGTACCCGGCCACCCAGATCCGGCCCGACTCGGGGTCCTCGTCGTTGACGCCGGTGTTGCCGACGTGCGGGGCGGTCATCACCACGACCTGGCGGTGGTACGACGGGTCGGTCAGTGTCTCCTGGTAGCCGGTCATCCCGGTCGAGAACACCGCCTCGCCGAACGTCTCGCCCTCGGCGCCGAAGGACGCGCCGCGGAACGCGCGACCGTCCTCGAGCACCAGCAGCGCCACGTCGCGGCTCACTGGAGCTTCCCATCGAGCACGGTGGGCCGGCCCCGCAGAAACGTGCCGACGACTCGGCCGGGCAGCTCCCGCCGAGCGTACGGCGTGTTGCGCGACAGCGACGCGGAGTCGGCCGGGTCGACCGGCCGGCGGGCCGATGGGTCGACCAGCGTGAGCTGTGCAGGCGCCCCCGCCTCGAGGCCGCGGCCGTGGTCCTCGACCCGGCCGATCCGGGCCGGCCGGGCGGACATCCGGTCGGCGACCCCGGCCCAGTCCAGCAGCCCGGTCTCGACCATCGCCTCCTGGACTACGGACAGCGCCGTCTCCAGGCCGAGCATCCCGAACGCGGCGGCCGCCCACTCGCAGTCCTTGTCCTCGCTGGGGTGCGGTGCGTGGTCGGTGGCGACGCAGTCGATGGTGCCGTCGGCCAAGCCCTCGCGCAGCGCCTCGACGTCGTCGTGGGTGCGCAGCGGCGGGTTGACCTTGTAGACCGGGTCGTAGGTCGTGGCCAGCTCGTCGGTCAGCAGCAGATGGTGCGGCGTCACCTCCGCGGTCACGGCCCAGCCCTTGCCCTTGGCCCAGCGGACGATCTCCACCGACCCGGCCGTGGAGACATGGCAGACGTGCAGCCGCGACCCGACATGGGCCGACAGCAGGCAGTCGCGGGCGATGATCGCCTCCTCGGCGACCGCCGGCCAGCCGGTGAGGCCGAGGACGCCGGACAGCTCGCCCTCGTTCATCTGGGCGTCCTCGGTGAGCCGCGGCTCCTGGGCATGCTGGGCGACGACGCCGTCGAACGCCTTGACGTACTCCAGCGCGCGCCGCATCAGCACGGCGTCGGAGACGCACCTGCCGTCGTCGGAGAACACCCGCACGGCGGCCGCGGAGTCGGCCATCGCACCGAGCTCGGCCAGCCGCTCGCCGCCGAGGCCGACGGTCACCGCGCCGACCGGCCGCACGTCGCAGTAGCCCGCCTCGCGGCCGAGCCGCCAGACCTGCTCGACCACGCCGGCGGTGTCGGCGACCGGGTCGGTGTTGGCCATCGCGTGCACGGCCGTGAACCCGCCGCGGGCCGCGGCCTGGGTGCCGGTCTCGACGGTCTCGGCGTCCTCCCGCCCCGGCTCACGCAGGTGGGTGTGCAGGTCGACGAGCCCGGGCAGGGCGACCAGGCCGTCGGCGTCGACCACCTCGGCGCCGGCTGCGGACAGGCCGCTACCGACCTCGGCGACGACGCCGTCGCGGAGCAGCAGGTCGGCCTGGTCGCCACCCTCGATCCGGGCGCCCTTGATCAGATAGCCGGTCACGCGTCGTCCTCCTGCGGTTCGCTGTCGCTGCTGTCGTGGCTGCTGCCGCTGAGCAGCAGGTAGAGCACGGCCATCCGGACCGCCACGCCGTTCGACACCTGCTCGACGATCACCGAGCGCGGCGAGTCGGCGACGTCGGCCGAGATCTCCATGCCGCGGATCATCGGGCCGGGGTGCATCACCAGGCTGTGCTCGGGCAGCAGCCCCATCCGGCGCGCGTCGAGACCGTAGCGGCGGGAGTACTCGCGCACGGTCGGGAAGTAGGCGTCGTTCATCCGCTCACGCTGAACCCGCAGCATCATCACGGCGTCGGCCTTCGGCAAGGTGGCGTCCAGGTCGTACGACGTGGCCACCGGCCAGCTCGCGATGCCTACCGGCAGCAGCGTCGGCGGGGCGACCAGCGTGACCTCGGCACCGAGCGTCGACAGCAGCAGCGCGTTGGAGCGAGCGACCCGGCTGTGCAGCACGTCGCCGACGATCGCGATCCGGCGGCCGTCGAGGTCACCGAGGTGGCGGCGCATCGTGAACGCGTCGAGCAGCGCCTGGGTCGGGTGCTCGTGGGTCCCGTCGCCGGCGTTGACGACTGTGGAACGCACCCAGCCGCTGTTGGCCAGCCGGTGCGGTGCGCCGGACGAGCCGTGGCGCACGACGACCGCGTCGGCACCCATCGCCTCCAGCGTGAGCGCGGTGTCCTTGAGGCTCTCGCCCTTGCTCAGGCTGGAGCCCTTGGCGGCGAAGTTGATGACGTCGGCCGACAGCCGCTTGGCCGCCGCCTCGAACGAGATCCGGGTACGGGTGGAGTCCTCGAAGAACAGGTTGACCACCGTGCGGCCGCGCAGCACGGGCGACTTCTTGATGGTGCGGTCGGCGAGCGAAAGCATCTCGGTCGCCGTGTCGAGCACGGTGACGGCGTCGTCGCGGCTGAGGTCGCCGGCGGAGAGCAGGTGGCGGATCATCGGGCCACCCCCGGTGCGGCGGCGGCCACCGGGCTGTCGTCGATCACGACGGCGTCCCGGCCGTCGTACTCCTCGACCAGGACGCGCACCTTCTCGGCGAGCGAGGTGGGGAGGTTCTTGCCGACGAAGTCGGCCCGGATCGGCAGCTCACGGTGGCCCCGGTCGACCAGCACGGCCAGGCGCACCCGGCGCGGCCGCCCGAGGTCGCCGATCGCGTCGAGGGCGGCCCGGATGGTGCGCCCGCTGAACAGGACGTCGTCGACGAGCACCACGGCCTTGTCGTCGATGCCGCCGTCGGGGATGTCGGTGGGCCCCAGGGTGCGGGCCGGACGCAGCTGCAGGTCGTCGCGGTACATCGTCACGTCGAGTGACCCGACCGGGACGGTGGCGCCCTCGGCGGCGCTGAGGCGGGCGGCGATCCGCTCGGCCAGCGGCACGCCGCGGGACGGGATGCCGAGGATCATCAGATCGGCGGCACCCTTGTTGCGCTCGAGGATCTCGTGCGAGATGCGGGTGAGTGCGCGACCGATGTCGTCACCGTCGAGGACGGTGCGGTGGGTAGGCGGCATGGCGCCGGACCTCCTTCTCCGCCTCACAGGACGGCTCGTTAAAGGATGTCGGTTCGGACCGGAGTCTACAGACGGTGGTCCCCGAACCACGCACCTGGTCGCTTTATGGGCGTGGTCTATCCTCGGCTGCTACTGTGAGTAACTGATTCCGTTTCGAATGGGTGGGAGCACCATGAGTCACGAGTACGGCAAGTCACTAGGCGCGAAGCTGCGCGCCATTCGTCAGCAGCAGGGACTTTCCCTGCACGGCGTGGAGCAGAAGTCACGCGGCCGCTGGAAGGCCGTCGTGGTCGGCTCCTACGAGCGCGGCGACCGCGCCGTCACCGTGCAGAAGCTGTCCGAGCTCGCTGACTTCTACGGCGTGCCGGTGCACGAGCTGTTGCCGGCCGGCGACCAGATCAGCGGCGTCGCGGAGCCGGCGCCCCGACTGGTGCTCGACCTCGAGCGGCTCGGCCAGATCGAGCTCGACGAGGCCCGGCTGCTCAGCCGCTACGCCGCCACGATCCAGGCGCAGCGCGGCGACTACAACGGCCGGGTGCTGTCGATCCGCCGCGACGACCTGCGTACGCTCGCGGTCCTCTACGACATCCGTCCGGCCGAGCTGGCCGACCGGTTCGTGTCGTGGGGCGTGCTGCACGCAGACTCCCGTGCCCGCGACGTCGCGAAGCTGGACGAGGAAGAGTAACCACCGGCGGCTCGGTTATTCGGGCTCAGCGGACACGCGAGCCGTGGCCCGGCCGT
This sequence comes from Propionibacteriales bacterium, assembly GCA_009379735.1. Classification (GTDB taxonomy): domain Bacteria; phylum Actinomycetota; class Actinomycetes; order Propionibacteriales; family Nocardioidaceae; genus WHTB01. Next base: position 3,956 of record WHTB01000029.1, on the reverse strand, counting down.
CGACAGGCGAGGTCGAATTTTGCCCGATTGGGCAATCCTTGACGTGGCCAGCGTCGGGGGCGGCGGGTTACTGCGGCTCCGTGACGAAGCCTTCCTCGACCAGCCAGTCCAGGGCGACGTTGGCGGGGTTCTCCCCGTCGACGTCGACCTTGGCGTTCAGCTCGAGCATGGTCTCGGTTGTCAGCTTCTCGCTGACCGCGCCGAACGCCTCCTCCAGCTCCGGGTGCTCCTTCAGCAGGTCCTCCTGGAACACCGCCGCGACGTTGTACAGCGGCAGGAACGCCTTGTCGTCCTCGAGCGGGGTCAGGCCGAGCGCGAGGATGCGACCGTCGGTGGTGAAGACCTCACCGAAGTTGCAGGTGTCGCCCTTGTCGGTGACGTCGTAGATCACGCCGGTGTCGAGGATCGTCACGTTGTCCTCGGGGATCTTGTCGCCGATCGGGAGCCCGTAGGTCTCCATCATCGGGCGGAACCCGTCGTCGCGGTTGTTGAACTCCGCCTCCACACAGAACGTCAGATCCTCGACCGGCAGCTTCGCCAGGTCCGACATCTTCGTGATGCCGAGCTCCTCCGCGGTCTCCTCGGGGGTCGCGAACGCGTAGGTGTTGTTCATCGGCGCCGGCTCCAGCCAGAGCAGGTCGTTCTCGTCGAGGTCGCGGTCGCGGACCGCCTCCCACTGCGGGATGCGGCCCTCGATCGGCTCGTCCTCGGCGAAGTACGACACCCACGCCGTGCCGGTGTACTCCCAGCCCATGTCGACCGCCCCGTCCACCTGGGCCTGCCGCGACGCGTTGCTGCCCGCCAGGTTGGTCTTGTCGTTGACCTCTGCCCCCGAGGCCTTGAGTACGATGCCGGCCATCTTGCCGAGGATCAGCTGCTCGGTGAAGTTCTTCGAGCCGACCGTCACCTCGACGCCCTCTAGGCTGTCGACCCGCTCGACGCTGCCGGGCTGCGCCTCCGGCACGTACGCGTTCGCGCCCTGCAGACCGCAGCCCGCGGCCAGCATGGACACGCCCCCGGCAGCGAGTACGGCGCGGACGTTGCGACTCCGGTGACGCATGGTCACAGTCCCTTCGGCCGGGCGATCTCCTCGACCACACGCCCGAGCCAGTCGATGAGCAGGGCCAGCGCCGCGATCAGGACGGCGCCGACGATGAGCACGTTGCCGCGGCCGAGGTTGATGCCGGTGACGACCAGGCCACCCAGCCCGCCCGCGCCGACGAAGGTGGCGAGCGCCGCGGTGCCGACGATCAGCACCAGCGACACCCGTACGCCGGTCAGGATCACCGGGACCGCGAGCGGCAGCTCGACCCGCCCGAGCACGCGCACTGCCGACATCCCCATCCCTCGACCGGCCTCGACCAGCCGCTGGTCGACCTGCTGCAGACCGACGATGGTGTTGCGCAGGGACGGCAGGATGCCGTAGATCGTCAGCGCCAGCACGGCGGTCCAGAAGCCGGTCTTCCACCACAGCGCGAGCAGCACCAGCAGGCCGATCGACGGGATTGCCTGACCGGCGTTGGCGAACGCGATGACGAACGGCGTGCCCGGCTTGGCGAACGATCGGGTCAGCAAGATGCCCACCGGCACCGCGATCACGACGACCAGCGCCGCGGCCATGAAGCTGACTTGGATGTGCTGGACGGTGAGCCGCCGCACGCTGTCGAGGGAGAGCGCGCGCGCCTCGACGGTGCCGAGGTTCGCCGTCTGCACGTAGATGACGACGCCGACCAGCATCGCGACGATCACGGTCGGCTGCACCAGCCAGCCGAGCCACGAGGTGCCGTGCGCCTGGGCGGTCCGCAGCTCGAGCGCAGTCTCCTGGTCGACGGTCTCCGACGCACCGGTGGTCGTGCTCACGAGACGGGCTCCGGCTGGTCGGGCGTCGGCGTCGACATCTCGTCGATCGCGTTCATGATCGTGTCCACGCGGATCGCACCCTCATACGCGCTGCCCCGCCCGGTCACCAGCACCACGCCATGGCTGGACGTCAACATCGAGTCGAGCGCGTCGTTGAGGGTGGAGCTCGTGCTCACGGTGTCGAGCGACCGGTCCCGCGGGTCGGTGGTGACGCTGTCAGCGCCTTCGAGGTCGCGCAGGGTCATCCAGCGCAGCGGCCGCTGCCGGTCGTCGAGTACGACGACGTGCTCGCGGCCGACCTCTCGGGCGCGCCGGATGGCGTCGGCCGTGTCCCCGCCGACGGGGACCGTCACGGCCTGGTCGAGGTGCACGTCGCGTACGCGGGTCAGCGTGAGCTGCTTGAGCGCCGCGCCGGCGCCGACGAACTCCGACACGTAGTCGTCGGCCGGGCTGGCCAGGATCTCGGCGGGCGTGTCGTACTGGACGATGCGCGAGCCTTCGGCGAGGACGGCGATCCGGTCGCCGAGCTTCACCGCCTCGTCGAAGTCGTGTGTGACGAACACGATCGTCTTGCTCAGCTCGTCCTGCAGCCGCAGCAGCTCGTCCTGCAGCCGGGCCCGGGTGATCGGGTCGACCGCGCCGAACGGCTCGTCCATCAGCAGCACCGGCGGGTCGGCCGCCAGCGCTCGCGCGACGCCGACTCGCTGCTGCTGGCCGCCGGAGAGCTGGCGCGGATAGCGGTCGCGGTACTGCGCCGGGTCGAGGCCGACCAGGTCGAGCAGCTCGTCGGCCCGCGCCTTCGTCTTCTGCTTGTCCCACTTGAGCAGGCCCGGGACCAGGCCGATGTTGTCGGCGACGCTCATGTGCGGGAACAGCCCGCCGCTCTGGATGACGTACCCGACGTGTCGCCGCAGCTGGTCCGGGTCGCGTTCGATCACGTTGTCACCGTCGATCAGGATCTGGCCGCCGGTGGGCTCGATCAGCCGGTTGATCATCTTCATCGTGGTCGTCTTGCCGCACCCCGACGGGCCGACGAAGACCACGATCTCGCCGGCCGGGATCTGCATGGAGACGTTGTCGACGGCCGCGGTCTGCTGGCCGGGGTAACGCTTGGTGACGTCGACCAGGTCGATGCCGACGCCGCTGACAGAGTTCTCAGACACGGATACCCCTCGAGGTGGTGAGGCGGCTCACGCCGACCAGCGCGAGATCGAGCAGCAGGGCGAGCACGGCGATCCCGAGCGCGCCCGCGATGGCGGAGTTGAGAGCGTTGGCCCCGCCGATCCGGCTGAGCCCGGAGAAGATCTCGCCACCGAGGCCCGGCCCGCCGACGTACGCGGCGATCGCGCCGACCCCCATGATCATCTGGGCCGACACCCGGATGCCGCCCATGATCACCGGCCAGGCCATCGGGATCTCGACGCGGGACAGGATCGACAGCCGGCTCATCCCCATCCCGCGAGCGGAGTCGACCAAGGTGGCGTCGACACCAGCAAGTCCGACGACGGCGTTGCGCAAGATGACGAGGAACGCGTAGAAGGCCAACGTGACGACGCTGGGCCAGACTCCGATGCCCATGATCGCGACCAGCACTGCGAGCAGGGCCAGCGACGGCAGCGTGAGGCCGACGGCACTGCTGGCCGCGGCCAGGCCGACAAGCTTGCTGTTGCGGTAGATCAGGGACGCGACGACGACCGCGATGACGGTGGCGGCAATCAGACACTGCACGACCATCGACAAATGCTGGTAGCTCAGGAAGAGCAACAGGTCACGCCGGTCCGACAGGTAGTCCCAGAACGACATCGAGCCCCCAGGGTCGGCGACAGGCCAGCTTGGACCGTAACAGGGAACTACCCAGGGCTTGCGGACCTCAACCGGTCAGCGTGGCCTTGTCCCGGGCCACCGCGGCCAGCACGCCGTTGACGAACGGTGCCGACTCGTCGGTCGACAGCTCGGTCGCCAGCGACACCGCCTCGCTCATCGCGACCTCGTCGGGGACGTCGTCGTTGAACAGGATCTCGAACACGCCGATCCGCAAGATGTTGCGGTCGACGGCCGGCATCCGCGCCAGCGTCCACCCGTGCGAGAAGTCGCCG
>WHTB01000209.1 GCA_009379735.1 Propionibacteriales bacterium | reverse complement strand
CTGGGGCGTACGGCCGGCGCTGGCGCGGATGCTCGAGTCGCAATGAGGCGGCTGGTCGTCGCTGCGGGCGTGCTCCCGCTGGTCGCCTGCTGGCCGGCCGCCGCCTCGACGGGACCCGAATTTCGCCTGCTCAGCGAGGAAATCACCGAGTCGAGCGGCTTGGTGGTCAGCCGTTCGCAGGCCGACCTGGCCTACACGGTCAACGACTCGGGCGACTCGGCTCGGGTGTTCAGCGTCGACATGCGGAGCGGTCGGGTGGTCGGCGAGACGGTGCTGGCCGGTGTCGAGGCGGTCGACTTCGAGGCGCTTGCGGTGGCGCCCGGACGGCGGCTGCTGGTGGCCGACATCGGCGACAACGAGCGGTCCCGTAACGAGGTGCGGCTGTACGAGATCGACGAGCCCGGCCGGGGCGACACGGTGGTGGAGCCGCGCACGCTGCGGCTGACGTACCCCGACTCCCCGCATGACGCGGAGGCGGTGCTGGTGCGGGACGGGGAGCTGTTCGTGGTGACGAAGGTGCCGTTCCGGGGTGCGGTCTACTCGGCCGGCCGGCTCGATGATGGTGCGACCACCCGGGTGCTGCGGCGGGTGGCGTCCGCGCCGGGCCTGGTTACCGACGCGACAATGCTGGCGGACGGTCGGGTCGTGCTGCGCACCTACGCCCTCGCCTTCGTGCTGCGAGACGGCTGGCGGCAGCAGGGCTTCCTGCGGCTGCCTCGGACCGAGCTGGGTGAGACGGTGGCGGCCGAGCCGCGGGGTCCGTTCGTCTACGCCGGGAGCGAGGGCGAGCGGTCGCCGGTGTACCGGGTGCGCATTCCGACCAGCTTCGGGCCGACGGCGAGGCCGCCGGAAGGCCCGTCAGTGAGCTCGCCGGATCAGGCCGTACGGCCGGACCCGGGTGCGGTGGAGGACGCCCTGACGCGGGACCTAATGCTCAAGGGCGGGGCCGTCGTCGGCGGGCTGGCAGTGCTGGGGCTGCTGGTCCGCCTCGTCCGCCGGCATCGCTGACCTGGGTCGACGTCGAACTTTGCCCCAATTGGGCAATCTTTGACACGCCGTGGCCGCATCCAGGCAGAGTCAGGCGGGTGCCTTGGCGAGGGCGGCGTCGATCACCGTCGGCGAGAGAGCGTTCTGGATCACCATGGTGGCGGCGCCGACCACGCCGGCCTCACTGCCGGTCTGCGACGTCACGATGCGCAGGTGCTGGGTGGCCAGCGGCAGCGACCGACGGTAGACGGCCTCGCGTACGCCGGCGAGCAGCATCTCCCCGGCCTCGGCCAGCGACCCGCCGACCACGATGACCGAGGGGTTGAGCAGGCTGACGCAGGCCGCCAGCACCTCGCCGATGTCACGTCCGGCCTGGCGGACGGCCTGGGTGGCGGCCATGTTGCCGGCCCGCACCAGCGCGACTACATCACGGCTGCTCTGTGCGTCGAGACCCTGCTCGCGCAGCTTGGCCGCGACCGCCGCGCCACTGGCCACGGCCTCGAGGCAACCGGTGTTGCCGCAGCGGCAGGTGGCGTCGCCGCCATGCGGTGCGAGCACGTGGCCGAGGTCGCCGGCGGAGCCCTGCGCGCCCTGATGCAGCCGCCCGCCACTGATGATGCCCGAGCCGATTCCCGTTGCCACCTTGACGAAAATGAGGTGGTCCTCGTCGGGAAACGTGGTCGCGTGCTCACCCAGCGCCATCACGTTGACGTCGTTGTCGACGAGCACCGGAGCGTGCAGCCCGGCACCGACCTTGGCGGGTACGTCGTAGCGGTCCCACCCGGGCATGATCGGCGGGTTCGTCAGCCGTCCGGTGGAGTGCTCGACCGGCCCGGGCACGCCGATACCGACTCCGACCAGGTCACTCACCTGTCGCCCGGCGTCGGCGAGCAGCTGGTGCCCGGTCTCGACCAGCCAGTCGAGGATCGGCTCGGGCCCGTCGGCGATGTCGAGGTCGGCCCGGCGGGTCGCCAACGGTGCACCTGTGAGGTCGGTGACCGCCACCGCCGCATGGGTGGCGCCGAGGTCGGCGGCGAGGGTCACGCGGGCCGCCGGGTTGAACGCGAACCGGCTTGCCGGGCGGCCACCGGTCGACATCGCTTCGTCGTGCGAGGTGATCAGACCGGCCTCGATCAGCGCGTCGAGACGAGGGGTGACAGTGGACCGCGCGAGGCCGGTGGCGCGGGCCAGCTCGGCCCGCGTGCGGGGGCGGCCGTCGAGCAGCAGCCGGAGCAACGAACCGGCCCCAGACTGGGATGTCGACGGGGCCGACAGCTCGTTGCTCACCACGCGAGACAGTCAAACATGCGCGGCATCTGTCAGCAAGACACGTAACACTGTCGAGCCAATCTCGACTTTTGCTTGACACTCGACAGAAGCCGGTTCTACGGTCCACCCATGCCGGTGACCGCACCCACGTCCGCGGGTCCGCTGCTCCAGATGAGCGGGATAGTGAAGACGTTCCCCGGCGTTCGGGCGCTCGACGGCGTCGACCTCGACGTGCGTCCAGGTGAGGTGCACTGCCTGCTCGGGCAGAACGGCGCCGGCAAGTCCACTCTGATCAAGGTCCTGTCCGGCGCCCACCAGCCCGACGATGGCGAGATCACCTGGGCCGGTGAGTCGGTGGCGCTCGGCACGCCGATGGCGGCCATTAACCAGGGCATCTCGACCATCTACCAGGAGCTCGACCTCGTGCACGGCCTGACCGTGGCCGAGAACGTCTTCCTCGGCCACGAGATCTCGCGCGGCGGTCTGTCGCAGCGCACCGAGGCCCGCCGCCGGACCCGGGGGCTGCTGGAGCGGCTCGGCCACTCCGAGATCCCGGCCGGGCGCGAGGTCGGCCGGCTGTCCACCGCCGGCCAGCAGATCGTCAGCATGGCGCGCGCCCTGTCCCGCGACACCCGGCTGATCATCATGGACGAGCCGTCCGCGGTCCTCGACCAGGAGGAGGTGCACAACCTCTTCCGGGTGATCCGTGACCTCACCTCCGACGGCGTCGCCGTCATCTACATCTCGCACCGGCTCGAGGAGATCCGCGAGATCGGCGACCGCGTGACCGTGCTCAAGGACGGTCGCACCGTCGCCACCGGCCTCGACGCCCGCGAGACGCCGACCAAGGAGCTGATCCGGCTGATGACCGGACGCGACATCGAGTACGTCTTCCCGGACCGGCCGGATGGTCAGCCGGACGCTGCGACCGTGCTCGAGGTCGACGGCCTCGCCTTGGCCGGGACGTTCGCCGACGTCGGCTTCCGCGTACACACGGGGGAGATCGTCGGGCTGGCCGGCCTGGTCGGTTCCGGACGCTCCGAGATCCTGGAGACGATCTATGGTGCCCGACGCGCCAGCTCCGGCACGGTCAGCGTGGACGGCAAGATGATGCGCGCCGGGTCGGTCGTCGGAGCCGTACGCGCCGGGGTCGGACTGTGCCCTGAGGAGCGCAAGAGCCAGGGGCTGCTGCTCGACCAGGCCGTCTACCGCAACATCACCATGTCGAGCATGGCGCGTTTCTCCCGCGCCGGGTTCATGGACCGCACGGCCGAGCGGGCAGCGGCGACCGAGCTCACGACGTCGCTCGACGTCCGGCCGTCCGGAGTGGACCGCGCGGTGCGCACGCTTTCCGGCGGCAACCAGCAGAAGATCGTCCTCGCCCGGTGGCTACTGCGTGACTGCCGGGTGCTGCTGCTCGACGAGCCGACCCGCGGGGTCGACGTCGGCGCCCGCAGCGAGATCTACGCGCTGGTGCGCTCCCTGGCGGCCCGCGGCGTCGCGGTGGTGATGGTGTCCAGCGAGGTACCCGAGGTGCTCGGGCTCGCCGACCGTGTCCTCGTCGTCCGTGAGGGCGAGGTCGTGCACGAGGGTCCGGCGGACCAGATCGACGAGCACCAGGTCCTCGACTTGGTGATGGAAGGGAGTGCCGCGTGAACGACAACACGGCAGCCAGTGGCGGGGCGTTGCCGGCGCAGGCGGGGTCCGCCGGCCTTCCCCCGGAGGCACCACGGACCGGTCGCGGCGGCGCGCCCGGCGTGCCGGCATCGCCGGTGGCGACTTTCATGCGGTCGGGCGCGGCCCGCAGCCTCGGCCTGGTCGTGGCGCTCGTCGTGCTGTTCGTGGTCGGGATCATCACCGCCGGTGACCGCTTCGCGAGCGTCGACAACATGCTGACGATCCTGCGGCTGGCCTCGGTGATTGGCGTCGTGAGCATCGGCATGACGTTCGTGATCACCGGGGGAGGCATCGACCTGTCGGTCGGCGCGATCGTGGCGCTGGCCTCCGTCTGGGCGACCACCCTCGCCACCCAGACGATAGCCAACGACTACCACTGGACGCTGATGGTGACGACCGCCTTGCTGGTCGGCACCGGCTGTGGCCTGGTTAACGGCGTGCTGGTGGCGTACGGACGGGTGGTGCCGTTCATCGCGACGCTTGCCATGCTCGCGGCCGCGCGCGGCCTGGCCGAGATCCTCGCCGGCCGACGTACCCAGATCGTCGACGTCGACGGGTTCACCGACTTCTTCGGGGCGTCGGTGCTCGGAGTCCCGGTGCTCGTGATCATCTTCGCGCTGGTGGCCGCGGTGGGCTGGGTCGTCTTCAACCGGACGACGTTCGGACGGCGTACGTTCGCCGTCGGCGGCAACCCCGAGGCTGCCCGGCTGGCCGGCATCAAGGTCAAGCGCCACACCATGATGCTGTACGCCCTCGTCGGGCTGTGCTGCGGTATCGCCGCGATCATGCTGATGGCCAGGACGACCACCGGGTCGTCGACCCACGGCCTCCTCTACGAGCTCGATGCGATCGCCGCGGTGGTGATCGGCGGGACGCTGTTGTCCGGCGGTCGCGGCACCATCGTCGGCACGGTCTTCGGGGTGCTGATCTTCACCATGCTCTCCAACGTCTTCACCCTCAACAACCTGTCGATCTCCGCCCAGTCGGTGGCCAAGGGTCTGATCATCGTCGTCGCCGTCCTGCTGCAGCAGCGGCTGGCTGCTCGCAGCACCTCTACCTAGCCCACTTCGCTCGGTTCTCCAACCGCAAGGAGCAGCACATGTCCCGTCCCACCACACCACTACGCAAGCTGGGAGTCATCGGCACCGCCCTCGCCGCGATCGTGATCGCCGCCGGGTGCACCAGCAACACGGCCGACTCCGACAAGAACGACTCGGGTGGCACTGACAGCGCGAAGGCCGGCTCCAACGACGAGGCAGGCGAGACCGTCACCATCGGCTTCTCGGGGCCGGAGGCCGACCACGGCTGGCTGGCCGCGATCAACAGCGCCGCGCTCGACGAGGCCGAGAAGTACGAGGACGTCGAGCTGCTGGCGGCGGAGGGTACGAACGACCCGAGCCTGCAGATCAGCCAGATCGAGACGTTCATCAACGACGAGGTCGACGCGATCGTGCTGCTGCCGACCGACGGCGCGGCGCTCACCGCGGTGGCGATCAAGGCGATGGAGGCCGGCATCCCGGTGGTCAACGTCGACCGGGAGTTCTCGTCACCGTTCGCCGCGCGGACCACGATTCTCGGTGACAACTACGGCATGGGCGTCTCCGCCGGCACGTACGCCTGCCAGCTGGTCGAGGACAACAACCTCACCAACCCCGTGATCGCCGAGATCGCCGGCATCGACGCGCTGCCGCTGACGCAGGACCGCTCGGAGGGCTTCGCCGCCGCACTGAAGGAGTGTGGTGAGGAGGTCGACAACCGGGTCGCCGCCGAGTTCACCGTCGAGTCGGGTGAGGCGCAGGCGTCCAACCTGCTCCAGGCCGCACCGAAGATCGACATCATCTGGAACCACGACGACGACCAGGGCGTCGGCGTCAAGGCCGCCTTCGACAACGCCAACCGGGACGAGTTCTTCTTCATCGGCGGTGCAGGCTCCGCCAACGCCATGCGCTGGATCCAGGACGGCGAGATGGAGGCGACCGTCCTCTACCCGCCGACCCAGGCAGCGGACGGGATCCGGCTGGCCCGCCTGATCGCCCAGAACAAGGGGCTGTCGGACCTGGTGCAGGTCGAGGTGCCGAAGCGCATCGTCCTGAACGCCCCGGTGGTGACCAAGGACAACGTCGAGGAGTACATGCCACTCGGCTTCGAGTCCTGATCGAGCGCGCTGCCCGTCGTACTCCTCGGCGGGCAGCCACCCGACCCGCAGGAGGGTACGCATGACGCACGACGAGACGCGCCCGCCGAGCAATGGCCGGCTGAATGTCGGCATGGTGGGTTACGCCTTCATGGGCGCCGCGCACTCCCAGGCCTGGCGTACCGCTCCCCGGTTCTTCGACCTAGCGCTGCGCCCGGCGATGACCGCGCTCTGCGGGCGCGACCGGGGCAAGGCCACCGCGGCGGCCGCCCGGCTCGGCTGGGACTCGGTCGAGACCGACTGGAAGGAGCTCGTGTCGCGCGACGACATCGACCTGGTCGACATCTGCACGCCGGGCGACACGCATGCCGAGATCGCCATCGCGGCTCTTGACGCCGGCAAGCACGTGCTGTGCGAGAAGCCGCTGGCGAACACCGTCGAGGAGGCCGAGGCGATGGTGGCCGCGGCGACGCGTGCCGAGGCCCGGGGAGTTCGGTCGATGGTCGGGTTCACGTACCGCCGCGTACCCGCGATCGTGCTGGCGCGCACGCTGGTGGAGGAAGGCCGGATCGGCGAGATCCGTCATATCCGTGCGCAGTACCTGCAGGACTGGATCACCGACCCGGAGGCGCCGCTGGCATGGCGGTTGCAGAAGGACCGCGCCGGCTCGGGGGCGCTCGGCGACATCGGTGCCCATATCGTCGACCTGACGCAGTACATCACCGGCCAGCAGATCAGCACGGTCACGGGACTGATGGAGACGTTCGTCAAGGAGCGCCCGCTGCCGACCGAGGTCGGCAACCTGTCCGGCACCGGTGGCACGGAGCGCGGCCCGGTGACCGTCGACGACGCGGCGGCGTTCCTGGCCCGATTCACCGACGGCGCGGTCGGCGTCTTCGAGGCGACCCGGTTCGCGACCGGACGCAAGAACTCCATCCGGATCGAGGTCAACGGGTCACGCGGCAGCCTCGCGTTCGACTTCGAGGACATGAACGTCCTGCAGTTCTATGACGAGACCGAGGACGCAGCCACGGCCGGCTTCCGGCGGATCTCCGTCACGGATCCGGTGCACGCGTACGTCGGGGCCTGGTGGCCGCCTGGTCACGGCCTCGGCTACGAGCACGGCTTCACCCACCAGGCGGTCGACCTCGTCACGGCGATCGCGGCCGAGGAGGACCCCCGCCCGTCGTTCGCCGACGGGCTCGCGGTCCAGCGCGTACTCGCGGCGGTCGACACCAGCGCGACGACGGGGGCATGGACACCCGTCGACTGACACTCGGGATGACGAAGAGAGGAGCCAGATGTCCCCGTTCGACGACACCGAAGTCTGGACGCTGACGCGCCGTCTCGGCTGACCCCACTGACCACCACGTCGCACCCACACGCCCCCGGCCGTGCCCGCACCCGGCGCGGTCGGGGGTCACCACCATCCACGGAGCGCCATGACCAGCGAACCGCCCACCCCGACCCGCGAGGACCGCTTCTCCTTCGGTCTGTGGACCGTCGGCTGGCAGGGGGTCGACGTCTTCGGCGGCGCCGTCCGCCCGCGGCTGGACCCCGTCGAGGCCGTACACCGGCTGGCCGAGCTGGGCGCAGCCGCGGTCACCTTCCATGACGACGACCTGGTGCCCGACGACGCGACTCGGCAGGCGTCGTTGGCCCGTTTCACCGCCGCCCTCGCCGAGACCGGGATGGGCGTGGAGATGGCGACCACGAACCTGTTCAGCCACCCGGTGTTCCGCGACGGCGGCTTCACGGCCAACGACCGACAGGTGCGCCGGTACGCCCTCGCCAAGGTGCTCCGCAACCTCGACCTGGCAGCCGAGCTGGGCGCCCGGACGTACGTCCTCTGGGGTGGTCGCGAGGGCGCCGAGTCGGGCGGCTCGAAGGACGTGGCCGCGGCACTCGACCGGTACAAGGAGGCGCTCGACCTGCTCTGCGGCTACGTGCGGGAGCAGGGGTACGACATCCGCTTCGCGTTGGAGCCGAAGCCGAACGAGCCG
>WHTB01000430.1 GCA_009379735.1 Propionibacteriales bacterium | reverse complement strand
GTCTGCCCAAGCAGATGGCGCTCGAGCTGTTCAAGCCGTTCGTGATGAAGCGGCTGGTCGATCTCAACCATGCCCAGAACATCAAGAGCGCTAAGCGCATGGTCGAGCGGGCTCGGCCGGTCGTGTGGGACGTCCTCGAAGAGGTCATCACCGAGCACCCGGTGCTGCTGAACCGCGCGCCGACGCTGCACCGGCTCGGCATCCAGGCGTTCGAGCCGCAGCTGATCGAGGGCAAGGCCATCCAGATCCATCCGCTGGTCTGCACGGCCTTCAACGCCGACTTCGACGGTGACCAGATGGCGGTGCACCTGCCGCTGTCGGCCGAGGCCCAGGCCGAGGCGCGAATCCTGATGCTGTCGACCAACAACATCCTGAAGCCGTCGGACGGCCGGCCGGTCACCATGCCGACGCAGGACATGATCATCGGCATCTACTTCCTCACCATGTCCGGCGAGGGCGGCAAGGGAGAGGGCCGGGCGTTCTCGTCCGTCGCCGAGGCGATCATGGCGCTCGACCGTGGCGAGCTCGACGTGCAGGCGAAGATCAAGGTGCGTTTCGACACCGTCGTGCCCCCGCTCGGTGCGGAGGTCCCGGAGGGCTGGGAGCCCGGCCAGTCGCTGACCATGGAGACGACCCTGGGTCGCGCTCTGTTCAACGAGGCGCTGCCGGCCGACTACGCGTTCGTCGACTACGAGGTGGGCAAGAAGCAGCTCGGTCAGATCGTCAACGACCTCGCCGAGCGCTACCCCAAGGTCGACGTCGCGAACGCTCTCGACGCCCTCAAGGACACCGGCTTCCAGTGGGCCACCCGGTCGGGCGTGACGATCTCGATGGCCGACGTGGTGAGCCCGCCTGGCAAGGCCGCGATCCTGGAGAGCTACGAGGGCCAGGCCGCCAAGGTGCAGCAGCAGTACTCCCGCGGCCTGATCACCGACGACGAGCGTCGTCAGGAGCTCATCGAGATCTGGACCCAGGCCACGCACGAGGTCGCCCGCGAGATGGAGGGCAGCTTCGAGAAGACGAACCCGATCTTCATGATGGTGCACTCCGGTGCCCGCGGAAACATGACCCAGGTGCGTCAGATCGCCGGTATGCGCGGCCTAGTGGCCAACCCCAAGGGCGACATCATCCCGCGGCCGATCAAGTCGAACTACCGTGAGGGTCTGTCGGTGGTCGAGTACTTCATCGCCACGCACGGTGCCCGCAAGGGTCTCGCCGACACCGCGCTGCGTACCGCCGACTCGGGCTACCTGACCCGTCGTCTGGTGGACGTCAGCCAGGACGTCATCATCCGCGAGGACGACTGCGGCACCGAGCGCGGTCTGATGAAGCGGATCGGCGTCAAGGGCGAGGACGGCACGGTCCGCAAGGCCGAGAACGTCGAGACCGCGGCGTACGCCCGGGCTGCCGCCACCGACATCACCCACCCCGAGACCGGCGAGGTGCTGGTCAAGGCGGGCGACGACATGGGCGACGTCCGGATCGACGAGCTGGTGGTCGCCGGCGTCGAGTCGGTCCGGGTGCGTTCCGTACTCACCTGCGAGGCGAAGACCGGAGCCTGCGCGAAGTGCTACGGCCGCTCGCTGGCCACCGGCCTGCTGGTCGACATCGGCGAGGCCGTCGGGATCATCGCGGCGCAGTCGATCGGTGAGCCGGGCACGCAGCTGACGATGCGTACCTTCCACACCGGTGGTGTGGCGTCGGCCGACGACATCACGCAGGGTCTGCCGCGTGTGGTCGAGCTGTTCGAGGCCCGCCAGCCCAAGGGCAAGTCGCCGATCTCGGAGGCTGCCGGACGGGTGCAGATCGAGGAGACCGACAAGACCCGCAAGATCACCGTGGTCCCGCACGACGGTTCCGAGGAGGAGTCGTTCCCGGTCTCCAAGCGGTCCCGCCTGCTGGTCGCCGACGGTGACGAGGTCGAGGTGGGTCAGCAGCTGACCGCCGGCACGCCCGACCCGCAGGACGTGCTGCGGGTCCTGGGGGTCCGCAAGGCCCAGGAGCACCTCGTCGACGAGGTGCAGGAGGTCTACCGGGTCCAGGGTGTCGCGATCCACGACAAGCACATCGAGATCATCATCCGGCAGATGCTGCGTCGCGTGACGGTGATCGAGTCGGGCGACTCCCGGCTGCTGCCGGGTGAGCTCGCCGAGCGGGTCCGTTTCGAGGACGAGAACCGTCGGGTCGTCGCCGAGGGCGGCACCCCGGCCTCGGGTCGTCCGGTGCTGATGGGCATCACCAAGGCGTCGCTGGCCACCGAGTCGTGGCTGTCGGCGGCGTCGTTCCAGGAGACCACCCGCGTGCTCACCGAGGCCGCCATCCACGGCAAGTCCGACGCGCTGATGGGTCTGAAGGAGAACGTCATCATCGGCAAGCTCATCCCCGCCGGCACCGGCCTGGAGCGTTACCGCAACATCCGGGTGGAGCCGACCGAGGAGGCGCGGGCCGCGGCCTACTCCATCGGTGGGTACGAGTCCTACGACTACGACTTCGGCTCG
>WHTB01000068.1 GCA_009379735.1 Propionibacteriales bacterium | reverse complement strand
CGCCCCAGCGCCACGATGCGGCCACGTCCAGGCCGCAGCTCTGTCGGCGGCGCTCGAAAATTGAACACTTTCGGCGGTGAAAAGTGAGCACTCAACCATTGGAGAGTGATCACTTTGGAGGACTGGGCGCTGATCAGGAGGTTGGCTGCTGAGGACGTGCCGAAGGCGCGGATCGCGCAGCTGTTGGGGATCTCGCGGGGCACGGTGATCAAGGCGGTGAACTCCGACTCGCCGCCGCGCTATGAGCGCAGGCCTGGGCCGACGTCGTTCACCGCGTTCGAGCCTCGGGTGCGGGCGCTGCTCGAACAGACCCCGGACATGCCCGCGACGGTGCTGGCCGAGCGGGTCGGCTGGGAGGGGTCGATCCGCTGGTTCCGGGACAACGTCAAGCAGTTGCGACCCGAGGTGCGCCCACCCGATCCAGCCGATCGGCTGGTGTGGGAGCCCGGGGACGCCGCGCAGTGCGATCTGTGGTTCCCGCCGCGCAAGATCCCTCTCGAGGACGGGACGGCCAAGTTGTTGCCGGTGCTGGTGATCACCGCCGCGCACTCCAGGTTCGTCACCGGCCAGATGATCCCGACGCGGAAGACCGAGGACCTGCTGCTGGGGACCTGGGAGCTGATCCGGCAGCTCGAGCGGGTCCCGCGCCGGCTGATCTGGGACAACGAACCCGGCATCGGCCGGGGCCACCGACGCGCCGAGGGCGTGGCGTCGTTCATGGGGACGCTGGCGACCCGGCTGGTGCTGCTGCCCCCGAACGACCCGGAATCCAAGGGTCTGGTGGAGCGCCGCAACGGCTGGTTCGAGACCTCGTTCATGCCCGGACGGTGGTTTCGGTCCCCGGCCGACTTCAACACCTAGTTCACCGACTGGCTGGGCAAGGCGAACGCACGGGTCGTGCGCACGATCGGCGCCTCACCGGTCCAGCGACTCGAAGCCGACCGGTCGGCGATGTTGCCGTTGCCGCCGATCCCGCTGCATCTGGGCTGGCGAAACCGGATCCGGCTCGGCCGGGACTACTACGTCCGCCTGGACACCAACGACTACTCCGTCGACCCTGCGGTGATCGGCCGCCTCGTGGACGTGACCGCCGACCTGGAACGAGTCAGAGTCCGCGCGAACGGACGCACCGTGGCCGACCACCCTCGGATCTGGGCCCGCGCAACCACGGTCACCGACACAGTCCATGTCGAGATCGCCGCAGCGCTGCGACGGCAGTTCCAACAACCCCGCGCCATCGCCGCCGGCGACGATCCGGCCCGGGACCTGACCCGGGACCTGGGCGACTACGACCGCGCGTTCGGACTCATCGACAGTGCGGCTGATGCTGCCGATGAGGAGGTCAGCTAACGGCCGCAACGAAGGTCACCCCGGCCGAGTCGGTCAAGCAGATCCACTACCTCGCCGCAGCGTTGAAAGCACCCTGGATCACCGAGGCCGCAGCCCGGTTGGCCGACCAGGCCCGCGATGCCGGCTGGTCGTTCGAGGACTACCTCGCCGCGGTCCTCGAACGCGAAGTCAGTGCACGTAACGCCTCCGGAGCTCAACTCCGGGTCCGTGCCGCCGGGTTCGGTGCACCCAAGACGCTGGACGACTTCGACTTCGACGCCCAACCCGCCGTCGGGCAGCAGATCGCCGCGCTGGCCTCCGGAGCGTTCCTGACCGAAGCCCGCAACATCGTGCTGCTCGGCCCACCCGTTATCAACGGTTCCTGGCGCGCCCTCTTCTACGTCATCAACGATCGCGGTGATGACGTTTTGCCATCTTTGTTTCCTCGCTATCAGCGGGAGTTCTTCGACGAGATGGAACGACAGCGATGGCGCAAAGCTTGGCGATCCGGCCCCGTGGAGGGTCTCGCACCTGGACGGTGATCGACGGCAGTTATCAGACGGTGGCGCCGGTTGAGGAGTGGTTGGAGGCTCACCGGTACCTGTGGTCGCCGAACACGGTTCGGGGCTATGCCACCGCGTTGACCCAGTGGTGGACGTTCCTGGAGCAGCGCGGCGATCCGAGCAGTGGAACGAGGTCGGCGTTCCGGCGGTGTCGGGGTTCTTGTCGTGGTTGCGAAACGGCCGCACGGTCGAGCACGCGCTGGCCGTATCGGCGGACGGTCCCTCGCCGGAAACGTTGGAAGCACGCTTGGCCGCGGTGGTCTCCTTCTACCGCTGGCATGAGGCTGTCTTCGGGGTGCCGGTCGCCAGACGGTTGATGCGCGGGTCACCTCGCCGTGCCCCGGCCAGAGGGCTGCTGGCGCACCTGGATGCCCGCTCGGCACCGGGCCCGTCGTCGCTGGTCCGGGTGCGTAGCCACCGCCGGCGCGACCGCCCGCCGCCGCTACTGCTGCCGCAGGAGATCCAGGCGATCCTGGACGGCTGCGCCGTCTTTGACGTCGCGACCGGCGACTGGGTGGGCAACTGCGGGACCGGTTGCTGTTCGCGCTGCTGGCTGAGAGCGGCATGCGGATCGGCGAGGCGCTGGGCCTGCGGATCAGTGACTTCGTGATGGGACGGGGCGGCACCCCCTATCTGGAGATCGTGCCTCGCCTCGACAACGCGAACGGCGCGCGGGTGAAGATGATGCGTCCCCGCCGGGTCTACGTCGGCAGTGACCTCGAGCGGTTGTTCGCTGACTACCTGACCCATCTGGCCTGCAGCGCCAGCCAGTGGGGGGTCGCGGTGACCGCGGACTCTGCGCTGCTGGTGAACCTCCAGCGGCCTCCGCTGCTGGCCCCGCTGCGGGAGGGGACCGTCCGCGACAAGACGGCGGCCTTGCGGAAGAAGGGATCGGTCCGCCCGGGTGGACTCCGCACTGGTTCCGGCACAGCCACGCGACCGCCCTGTTGCTGGCCGGAACCGCAGAGTGGGTGGTGACTCGGCGGTTGGGTCACGCCCACGTGCAAACGACGCTGGACATCTACGGCTGGGTACGCGAGGACGAGGCGCTGCGTGCGGCGGCGAACTGGAACTCCTACGCGGCCGCCTGGCGGGTCCACGATGAGGCGTGAGCGGCCCGGGCACCTGCGTTCGGCCGAGGGTCTCGACCCGGTTCAGCGGCTCTGGCAGGAGCTGCCGATCGAGTGGCGTGGCCCGGTCATCGGAGAGGGCATCGCGAACTGGAAGGCGATCACCGAGAACGGCGAGCGGCGCCTGCTGCTGACCGGGCTGCCCGACCCGATCCCGGCCGAGCTGGCCTGGATGGCGCACTGGCAGGCCGGCGACGGGACACGCTCCTCAGTGTTGGCGCTGAACCAGCTGGCCAACATCCTGCGCCGGGCGATGCTGGAGAACCATCCCTTCCCGGCCTCGATCCGGGCGATGGACTGGCAGACAGCCTCGGCGCTACAGGGCTGGTTCTACGTCATCCGGTGGGGGCGGCTGTCACCGGAGGGCAGCCGAGCGCGGCTGCGGGTCGTGTTCCGCTACGCCCGGCTGGCGCTGCTCGCTCGTGCCACGACGGCCCATGGTGGGCCCTGGACGACTGGCAGCCTCGCTGCGACCCGAGGATCCCGCTGTCGGCGCGCGAGCCGCAGGCGAACTACGGATGCTCACCGGGGCAGATCACCCAGCCCTGGCTGCGTGAAGCGGTCAAGTGGTACCTGGGCACCCAGCTGGAGGCTGGGATGCTGCGGTGGACGACTGTCAGTCAGGAACGGCTCAAGTGCCTGCGGCGCTTCGACAACTGGCTCACCGGATGCTTCGCCGACGCGAGCGATGTCCTCGGCGATCCCGCCGAAGCCGCCGGGCAGGCCGCCGCGTTCCGGCGTTGGACCGCTGACCCGTGCAACCGGATGACCCGGGAAGCCGACCGCCGCCATTTCGCCAAGCCCGTCCACCCGCGCCTGGTCAACGACGACCTTCGGGCAGTGGCCGAGCTGTTCGCGTTCGTCGCCGCCAATCGGGTCCAAGCCCGTGCCATGCTCGGGATCTCGCCCTGGGAGCAGGTCACCGAGACACACGCGGCCAGCTGGTTCCGTCAGGTGTCCCGCATCCCGCACACGTCCACCCTGAACGACCGGCACTACGTCGACGACCACGCCCTCGCGCAGATCCCCGCCGCGCTGCCGCTGCTGGGCCTTGCCCGCGGCCAGCAGATGCCCATCACCCGCGGCGACGGAACGCAGATCCTCGCCGACGGTTTCGATGATCCACAGGCGATGCGGATGATCCTGCTGCAAGTCCTGACCGGCCGGCGCTCCAGCGAGATCCGCACCTGCGAGTTCGACTGCCTGTCCCCGGCGCCGGAGCGGGCCGTCCAGGCCGCCGAAGGCGAGGAGGTGATCCGCTTCCGTTACGCCCAAAGCAAGATCGACGTCGCGCCGGACAACATCCTGGTCGACCGCGAGGTCGCCGCGGTCATCGAGGAACAACAAGCCTGGGTCCGGGAGAGCTCCCCCGAACTCCAGCCGCGGTTCCTGTTCGTGCAACGCACCGGCAACCGGCGTGGCGACAAGCCCTACCCGTCGGGCACCTACCAGTGGATGCTGCGCGAGTTCAGCAACCTCGCCGAACTGGCGCACGACCTCCAGGTCGCTGACCAGCACGCCTGACCCGTGGGGCCGCAGGGACCGCTGGACCGCGGCAGGCGGTGGGCGCTCGGGCTCACGTCCTCCACGGCAGACGCAGCGCGAAGGTTGTCGGCTGCCCGGGACCGGGCGGACGGTACTCAGCGTCTCCGCCGTGGGCGCGAGCGATCTCGCGCACGATGTGGAGGCCAAGACCCGTACGGCGGGCCGGGCCGGCTGTGGCAAACTGCTCGAACAGGTGCGGAACGAGCGCGGACGAGACGCCCGAACCGGCGTCGGTCACCCGGATGTGGATCTCCTCGTCGACCACGGCGTCGAGCTGGATCGGCGGAGCGCCGTGCCGCACCGCGTTGTCGAGAAGGTTGTCGAGTGCCTGGGCCAACCGGCCCCCGTCGACGTTGAGAGTCGTCTCGTGCGCGATGGTGACGTCGACCTGGACGTCGCTCCCGGTTGTCTGCACGCGCTTCGCCGCGCGACGCAGGATCTCGGTGAGTGAGACGTCCTGGCGACGCAGCTCCAGTGGGGCTTCGTGCAATCGTGAGGCCGTGGTGAGATCCGAGGCGAGGCGGTGCAGACGGTGGGCGCTGCTCCGGATCGCGGCCAGCAGCTCGTCACGTTCGTCGTCCGACATCGCGCCCCCCGAGGCGCGAAGCGTGCGGGCAGACCCGTCGATCACGGCCGTGGGGTTCCGGAGCTCGTGGGCGGTGACAGCCAGCAGGTGCGCCTGCTGGGACATGGACTTCCTGCGTTCCTCCTCGTGCTCACGCCGTTGCGTCTGGTCTCGGGTGACCTTGGCGAACCCGATGTGACTGCCCGCGTCGTCATAGACCGGGCTGATCACCACGCTGGCCCAGAACTGGCTCCCGTCCTTGCGCACCCGCCACCCTTCCTCGGCGAGAGTCCCCTTGCGCAGGGCTGCCTCGAGGTTGCCCTCAGGGTGCCCGCTCGCCCGTTCCTCAGCGGAGTAGAAGACCCGGAAGGAGTGACCGACGATCTCGTTCGCGGCGTACCCCTTGATGCGTTGAGCGCCGGAGTTCCAACTGATGACGTTCCCCGTTCGATCGAGCATGAAGATGGCGTACTCACGGACCGAGCTGACCAGCAGTCGGAAGTCATCTTCGCTCCGTCGGAGGCTGTCCTCGGCCTCGCGCTGCGCGCTGATGTCCTGGACCTGGGCGAAGACGTAGAGCACCTGCTCCTGCGCGTCCCGGATCGGGGACAGCGTGACGCGGGCGATCCGGGACGGCGGCCCGCCAGGCGGGGAAGGCAGCGGGTGCTCGAACGACGCCACGTCCTGGTCGAAGACCTTGATGGCCTCGAGGCCTCGGTCCAGCATCGCGCCACCACCACCGGTCAGCCGGCCATAGTCGGCTCCCACCAGTTCGTACGGACTGCAGGACATCAGGTCGGCGAATGCCCGGTTGGGCCGGACGATCGTGCCCGTGACGGTCAGCGTGGCCATCCCGATCGCCGCTCTGTCGAACAGGTCCCGGAACTGCGCGAGGTGCTGATCGAGGACCGCCTGTTCGTCGGCGACGAAGCGTACCCGCGAGTCGTCCACCAGGCGCAGGCGGTGTCGGGTACCCGGGGGCGGGGTGCCCGGGGGCGGGGTGCCCGGGCCGTCGGTCAGGATCCGCAGGAGTCGGCCGGGAAGGTCCTCGAGCAGGATCGACTTGGACACGACGTCGGCGGCGCCCAGCTCACGGGCTCGCGCTGCGAGCCCGGCGTCCTCGAAACCCGTGAACATCACCACCCGCGTCTGCGGGCACAGGGCCAGGATCCCGGGAACCGCTTCAAGGCCGTCGGCCGTCGGCATCGACGTGTCCAGCAGCAGCAACGAGGGCTCGTGGCGATAGACGAGCCCGATCGCCTCGTCGCCGTCCCCACCTTCACCGACCACCTCGAAGAGCCCGGTCAGCTCGAGGGCGCGCCGGACGACTCCCCGGACCTGCGACGAGTCGTCGACCAGAACAACGGAGATCCTGGTCGTGCCCCTGACATCGCTCACATCGCTCATGGTGCCCACAGGTTGCCCACTCATGCCAGGGGTGTCGACGCGGGCGACTCACCCGTGCTGACTCTCTGGTGTCAACAACGGATGTGATGCGCTCCACAAGGGCCCGGCCGACAGTCGCCGGGCGCCGAGCGGGGCAAGGCGGCCGGAGTCCCTCTTGGCCCCCGTCACGCGTGCCGGGCCGCTTCGCTGCGACTGTCCATGCCAGCCGTCGGGGTCAGCGCATCGGAGTGGATCGCTGACTGCTCTGGTCGACACATCCGCAAGCGATGGCTCAGGCGTGCCGTCATCCGCAGCGGGCTCATGAGTGTGGAGCGCCGCCCGGCGTTACGCACCTCCCAGGCGACGCCCGTTCTCGTCGGTTGCTGACGAAGCGTCCACCTGTTTGCTCGTGTGGAGCTCGTCCTCACCGGAGCAGGTTGCGCCGCGACCTGTTCCTGCCGGTCAGTCCCGAAGCGACAACCACCAGTACCGCGGCGACCAGGACGGCCACGATCCACCGTGTCCAGTCCACACCGGCGCTACCGTTTCCAACGAACGCCGAGTAGATGAACCAGCCGATAATGACCCCGCCGAACCCGCAGAGCACGGTGAGCCAGATCGGAATGTTGTCCTTGTCGCCGGGAGCCACAAACTTCCCCAGCAGACCGATGATGATGCCCGCAACGATGACACCGATGATTTCCATTGCTAGTCCTCTTCCAACACGCCGTAGGTCGTTGCGACGTACCCAGCAGTCGCTGTGAACACGCGTGGGAGACAGAGATGGTGACCAGGGGGTCCCAGGCACCTGCACTCGCGGGTGCGACATGGCTCCAGCGGGATGTAGGACCTCGTGGTCGAGGCGAGCCCTGAGCTCCTCTCGCAAATGGGCGCCCCCACCCTAGAGAGTCGTCAGCCGGTCTTGATGACGATGCAATCACGTGCCTCGTTCGAGCGAGAGCCCGACCTCTCCCGCCCCCGCACTCGGAGACCCCCGGTCTCAGGCAAGCTCGCCCTCGTACATCCGTGTGATGACGCTCGGCTTCGCAACTCGCCCTCTCCCAGTGACCACCTCGACCCGCGGAGGTGAGGAATGCCGCCCGGTCAGCCGGGTACGCACCCGGCAACAACTTGCTGCAGCCGTCGGCGAGATCCCTCCACAACCCCCTCGGGAGTGGTGACTCGTGTCCCTTCAGATTCTGCCCATCCGTCTCTCCATGCAGATCAGAAGAACCTCACGCGTTCACACGCATCGTCGAGCAGTAGAAGCGCTGGGTCGGTCAACGCTGTAGCCGACCACGTATTCGGCACGAATCGGGCCGCCGCCGCTTCCTGTGTACCTCGGCCAGCCGTCGCCAGTCACCTACTGGTGACCGCACTGCGTGCCGACCCGCATGTCCACCATGGACGCGGGTACCGCGGAACCATCCCCACAACACGGTTGTGCCGTCAACGTCGAGCAAGGAGACCCTGTGACTGTCGAGAGCGTTTCGAGCAACGTCGAGATCGGCGGCCTCTCCTTCTCCTACGACGACCGCGTCCTGACGCCGCGACCCTGGACCCAGGCCCAGTCGGAGTGGGCCAGGGACCTGCTGGACGAAGTCCCCGAAGGACCCGTGCTCGAACTGTGCTCCGGCGCGGGTCACATCGGCCTGCTAGCACTGCTCGGCAACGAGCGGTCGCTAGTCATGGTCGATTTCAGCGAGGCCGCCTGCACGTTCGCGCGGGCGAACGCGAGCGCTGCCGGACTGCTGGGTCGGGTCGAAATCCGGCAGGGTCGACTAGAGGACGAGGTCCGCCCGGGTGAGAGCTTCCCCCTCGTGATCGCCGACCCGCCCTGGGTACCCAGCAGTGAGGTGGGGCGGTTTCCCGCCGACCCCGTCACGGCCATCGACGGCGGCGCCGACGGTCTGGGACCCACGCGCAGCTGCCTGCAGGTCATCGACCCGCACCTCGGCCCGGCTGGCTGCGCCGTGATCCAGGTGGGTGGCCCGGCCCACGTCGAAGGGATCAGCGAGTGGCTGCAGTCCCGCCCATCGGTCCGCCTCACCGTCAGCGAGACTCGTGGCTTCGGTGATCGAGGAGCGCTGGTCCTGCTGCGCCGGCGCACCGAGGAGCGAACATGCTGATCCCGAAGGCCCGCGGCTCGCTCAGCGCAGCGCTCTTCGCCGCTCTGCCCTCGCTCGGGCCCGACGATGCGCCGCCTCCCTGCCCAACAACGGCCGACGACAACGCCGACGAGCAGATCGCGTTGTGGGCGCTCTACGAGCTGCACTACCGCGGCTTCGAGGACGCAGATGCCGAGCTCGAGTGGCACCCCGACCTACTCCGGCTGCGCCGCTCGCTGGAAATCCCCCTCGAGCAACGCCTCCGGGCGCGGTACGCCGCCGAGGCGGTCGCCCCGGACGCCGGACCAACGCTGGCTGCCTCCGTGTTCGCTCTCGTCGAGGGACACCGCGGCCCGTCGCTGGCGTCGTACGTGCAGCGCAACGCCGACCTGGAGCAGGTCCTGGACCTGCTCCGCATGCGGTCGATCTACCACCTCAAGGAGACCGACCCGAGCTCGTGGGCCGTGCCGCGGCTGCCGCGCGCGAGCCAAGCGGCCCTCGTCGAGCTCATGTACGACGAGTACGGCTGCGGGCGAGCGAGGGAGGTCCACTCGGATCTGTTCGCGCGCGCGCTGGCGGCGTGCGGGCTCGACGACCGGTACGGCGCCTACGTCGACGAGGTCCCGACCGAGGTGCTGGAGCAGAACAACGCGATGACGCTCTTCGGCCTGCACGGTCGGCTGCGGGGCGCCGCCGTCGGCCACCTCGCGGCCTTCGAGGCGACCAGCTCACTGCCCTCGCGCAGGATGGCGCAAGGCCTGGCGCGGTTGGGGATGCCCACCGAGGTGGCGGCCTACTACCTCGAGCACGTCGAGGCCGACGCGGTGCACGAGCAGCTGGCGACCCGGGGGATCTGCGCCGCCTTGGTCGAGGACGACCCGACGTCGGCCGGCGACATCTTCTTCGGGGCCTTCACGTGCCTGGACCTCGAGAGCCGGTTCGCCGCGGCGGTGCTGGCCGACTGGGGTGTCGGGTCGTGAGTGAGCGGTCCCCCGTGCCCGAGATGATCCTCTGCCCGGACGGGCCCATCCTGCTGCGCGGCCAGCACGTGGTCGTCGACGACGACGGTGTGGAGCACCGCACCACCCGGCCGGTCTCGGCCATCTGCCGATGCGGCCACTCGGCCACGAAACCCTGGTGCGACGGGACGCACAAGGTCGCGGTGCCGCGCGCTCGCACGAGCACCCGGACGGCGGACTGAGCCCAACGCGGGTGGTCGCAGGACTGGTCCCGGTGACCACGAGTACCCCGTTGACATGACCAATTCCCACGCACACGACCAGAGCCCGGCGCCGGAGACCCCGGACGGCCGGGACGACAGAAACCAGTGTCCGCGATGTCGCTCCCGTCAAGCCGACTGCCATGTCGCACGTGGTACTGCGTCCAGTGGCCGCCCCGTTGCCATTGGGCTTCCTCGGCCTCTTCCTGGCCACCGTGGGCTTCGCCACGCTCCAGCTTCATTGGGTACGACCAGTCTCACACGGTGGCGATCGCCGTGCTCGCCTCGACCGTGCCGCTGCAGCTGGTGGGTTGCATCATGGGTTTCCTGGCGCGCGACCCGGCCGCCGCCACCGGCATGGGGTTACTCTTCGGTGGCTGGGCCGCCGCCCGGGACGACCAGCGGAGGCCTTGGTGTCGTCCTGTGCTGCGTCGGCATCGCCCTGCTGGTACCCGCTGTGGCTGCGGCGCCCAAGCTCGCCGGCTGCGCGGTCATCTCGGTCAGCGCGGCCAGGTTTGCGCTCACCGGCATCGCGCAGGTCCGCGGTTCCGATGCCTGGCTCGCGCTGGCCGGGTGGGTAGGACTGCTCCTCGGCCTGCTCAGCCTCTACGCCGCCCTCGCCTTCGAGCTCGAGCATGGCCCGGGTGAGGGACCGCTGCCCACCGGGCGGCACGGCACCGCCCACCCCGAGGACCTGGCGCCCGACTCTGACACCATCGCGCAGGAACCCGCCGTCCGCGGTCGCTTGTGACGCAGCGAAAAGCTGTCGTGGGCGGCTCAGTCCGCCACGAGCTGTGCCTGTGGCGCGGCCGCCTTCATCCGGGTCTCCAGCCACGTGAGCACCCTTTCGATGTCGGTGGAGCACTCCTCGACCACGTGCACCAGGTCGCGGTCGCGGTTGCCCTTGGCCGCCTGGCCGACCAGCGTCCACGCCTGTTGGAGGTAGGTCGCCAGGAGGTACAGGTCGAGCAGGTCGCGCAACAGGCCCACCCCGCCCGACCTCGTGGTGGTGAGGGCCTCGGCGTGCAGCCGCTCGGGCGCCCCGGCCGGGTGGTCCTCGTAGCGCTCGACGAACGGCCACAGCACCGTGCGGTGTCCGTCGTACGTGCCGGCGAACTGCAGCGCGCTGTGCTGCACGTCGGCCTCGGCCGCGTGACCGTCGGCCACCGTGCGCGGCGACTGCGCCAATGCGCCCGAGCCCTCGTCGAGCAGGTCGAGGTACGTCGTAAGGTGCATCTCCTCAGCCCTCTCCCGGCCTAGCCGGGCGCACTCGGACGGCGCCGGACTTGAAGGTAGGCTGCTTGGACACTGGGTCCCACGCGGTGATCGTCAGCTCATTGGCCGCTCGCGGGCGTGAGGCAGGCCGAGGCGGTTCGTCCGCGTCGGGCACAGGGTCGAGGTCGCCGTAGTGGAACGGCACGAACACCGTGCCCTCGCGGATGCCTGTGATCCGGACCGGGACCACGCTCCGCCCGCGCACCGACTCCACGACGGCCAGCTCCCCGTCTGCGACGCCGCTGCGCTCCGCGTCGACAGCAGACATCTCCACCCACGCCTCCGGCGCCGCCTCCGCTAGGGCTCCCACTCGACCCGTCTTTGTGCGAGTGTGGAAGTGGTGCACGGTGCGCCCCGTGGTCAGCCGCAAGGGGTACGAGCCGTCAGGGTCCTCCGGCGGCGGCGTCCACGGCACGACTTTGAGCCGTGCACGCGGCCGTCGGCCCGAGCGGCGGTGTGGGCCTGCGTGGTGACCGCACCACCAGTAGCGAGGTCGTGGCCGTAGGTCTCGCAGTAGTCGTGGCCGGTGTTGAACACAGCATCGGTGTACAGGCGCTCCGTGCCGTCAGGCGCCTCCTCCGTGACCGACCACTGCATGCCGCCGCGTTCACGGAGCAAGTCGTAGCCGAGGCCGCAGTAGTCGCACGGGCGCCCCCGCGAACACTCCTTCCACGCTTCGAAGGCGTACTCGTAGTTGTCCCGGGCGGGGATCGGCCGGCCACTCTTCCCGGTGAAACCCATCCGGCGAGTCGGCAGCCTTGTCCGACAGGTGCACGGTGCGGCCGACGTTCGTGTACGTGCCCGGCCGCTCACCCCACAGGCGCAGGGCAGCACGAAGTCGGCCAAGTCGGTGGTCTCGGTCGGGTAGCCGTCGTTGACGACCAGGAACAACGACTCGGAGGCGAGCAGCTCGCGGGCCCGGGCGAGCTCGGGCAACGACACGGCCGGGCTGGTGCCGGAGACCCAGAGGAAGCCGATCGACCCCTGCTCGATGTACCGCAGGATCTGTATGACGTGCGTCGGCTCCGACCAGTGCGGGATCGTCATCGGGTCGACGTCCCACAGCTCGGCCAGCTAGCTCGCGGACGTGCTGATCGTTCTGCCAGTTGCGGAATCCGGACAGGTCGCCGTCGGCGCCGGCCTCCCTGTTGTTCTGCGCGGTCGGCTGACCGTTCATCTGCAGGATGCCTGCACCCGGCCGGCCGATCATGCCGCGGAGCAGGCGCAGGTTGTTGACCCCGATCGCCGAAGCGGTGGCCTGGTGGGACTGGTAGAAGCCCTGCAGCACCGTGGACAGCACTCGCTCAGAGGTGCCGAAGACCTCCGCGGCGGCCTCCACGTCACGGGCCGTGATCCCGCAGATGTCGGCGACGCGCTGCGGGTCGTAGGGCACGACCACCTCGCACAGCGCCGAAGCCTTGGGTTTGCGCCGCGACGTACTCCTCATCCACCCAGCACCGATGCACGACCTCACGCGTCAGGCCGTACATCAGCGCGAGGTTGGTGCCCGGGTGGATGGCCAGGTGCACCTCGGACCGCTCGGCCACCGGGGTACGCCGCGGGTCGACCGTCACGTGGCGCGGCGGGTCCGCGCCGTCGAGCCTGTCGAGCATCCGCGCCGTCGAGCCTGTCGAGCATCCGCGTCCACAGCACCGTCTGGGTGGCGGCCACGTTGTGGCCGAAGCTGAACAGGGCGTCGCAGTGGTCGATATCGGCGTGGGAACCGGGCTGCCCATCGGTGCCGAACGACTCCTTGAGCGCAGCCGCCGCAGTGGCGGTGCACAGACGGGTGTTGCCGTCCATGTGCGGGGTGCCGGTGCCGGCCTTCCCCAGGACCGCCAGGGTGTAGTAGTCCTCGGTCATCAGCTGGCCCGACGTATAGAACGCGTGTGACAGCGGCCCCTTCTCCCCCAGGAGCCCGCGGCTGGCGGCCACCACCCGTCCCATGGCCTCCTCCCACGAGGTCTCGACGAGTCACCCCGCCTCGCGGACCAGAGGACGGGTGAGCCGACCCAGGCGCTGGCCCCGCCAGCCGTACAGTCCTTTCGGACCCAGCCGGCCATGATTGACCCGGTCCTCGGTGCGGCCCCGGACTCCCACCATGCGCCCGTCCTTCACCGCGATGTCGAGGCCGCAGCCGTTGCTGCACAGCAGGCACGCGGAGGCCACCCAGGTGTCCACGTCCTCGGGCTCGAGGCCGTCGTCGAACTCGAGGTCGGGCCGGGAGGGCCACGAGTGCCCTGCGGCGTACGGTGTCCGGTGTCCGCTCGCCCCACACGTCGGTGACACGGGGATGAGTGGTGGGGGGCCTCTCGGGCTCGCGCATACGCTCTGGTGCCCAAGCGGGCCGCACTTATGCGGCCTACCGCTCACTGGGTGCTGCGAGGTCTCACCTCGACGAATGTGGGTACGAATCCGCCATGACATCGAGGGGCACGCGACTGGGTCCGCTGAGGGTCGCCTTCGCCTACGAGTCCGAGCTGGTCACCCGTGGTCTGGCGGTGATGCTGGCGCCGTACGACGAGATCATGCTGGTACCGGTGAGTCCCGGCGAAGGTCTGGCCACCTTCGTCGACATCACGCTGCACGACACGTTCGAGGTTCAGCCTGATGCCCGGAGAGACCTCGAAGCTGGTGGACATCCGCACCTCGAAGGTCAGTGACCGCATCGCCGCCTCGACTCCTTCGTCGAGGCGGGCTACGAGGTGCACCTGAACGTCAGCCCGGTCATCGTGCACGAGAACTGGCTGGCCGACTGGGCCGAGCTCCTCGAGCAGGTCGCCGACAGCACGACGGAGCGCACCCGTGCGCAGCTCGCAGCCGAGATCATCTTCCTGACCCACAACGAGGGGCTGCACGAGGTCAACCTCGGGTGGCACCCCCGCGGTGAGGACCTGCTGTGGCGACCCGATCTGCAACAGACCAAGCGCAGTGAGAGCGGGCAGTGGTACGTCCCTACATGAGCGCCTGGAAGGCGCGCTGGGTGGGACAGCTCACCGACCTGCTGGCCGACAAGCTGCCCACCTGCCGCGTCCGCTACGCCTTCTGACGCGGAGTGGCTCTCGCCCTGCTCCGGCTAGATCGTTGCTCGTGTGGTGGAGCGATCCCTGTTGCGTCCGATCAGGCCCAGGGCGATCATCCCGAGGCCCAGCACCAGGTGCAGCCAGTCGTCGGCTTCGTTCACCGGCACGAAGTTGGCGTCCGTGCCCTCGTCCACCACGAGGCCGTAGATCCACAGCACCAGGTAGATCACACCGCCACCCACCAGGTAGGTGAAGGCGGTGTCCGCGCGACGGCTGAGCGCGATCCCGGCGATGCCGAACAGCAGGTGCACGATGTTGTGCAGCACCGACACCTGGAACACGTCCAGGAGCTTCGCGTCGCTCATGTGGCCGGCGAACGTCATGTCGTCGTAGTGCGTGGTGACGCCCGGGACGAATCCCAGCACGCCCACCAGCAGGAACACGGCGCCGACCACCAGGGCCGAGGTGCGCAGCAGCGAGCGCGTGCCCTCGGCCGTCGTGGGGTTAGTCATCCTGTTGCTCATGTGGTTCCCTCCTGAGCTGTGGCGGTCCGGTGACCGTCGCTGACGGCTTGGTACCCCCGGTCTCCGCAGGTAGTCGTCAGCCCGGGCGAGGCGTCAGCCGCAGGTGCGCAGCAGGGTCCACCGTCAACCCCTCGGCAACGGTCACCAGCTCCTCGACAGCCACCGACTCGTCTGGACCGTGCGCCAGGCGTACGTCGCCCGGGCCGTAGTGCAGCGTGGGCACCCCTGCCGCGGCGTACAGCCGCAGGTCACTCCCGTAGGGCGCCGCGCTCTCGCGGCGGGGGTCCGCCGGTGATGTCGGCGTGGGCGCGCGCCACGGTCTGCCCGAGTGAGCCGTCGTCACCCGCGTACCGCCCACTGGCGAACTGGCCTCCGGTCCACCTGACCGTCGGAGGGTGGTGGTGCAGCCAGGGGTTCGATCGAGCGGCGTCGGCCACGGCCTCCTCCACGGCAGCGCGCAGCGCGCCCGGATCCTCGTCCAGGGCCACCCCGATCCGTCCCTCGGCCACCAAACGGTCCGGCACGCTGCTCGCCCAGTCGCCGCACGTCATCCGACCGACCAAAAGCGGGTAGGCGATCGGGTACTCGTCCATCAACGGGTGGCCATCGCGTTGCGGCGTCGCTGGAGGTCGGCGAGCGCGGCGTGCACCGGCAGGTAGGTGTCGAGCGCACTCACACCGGCATAGGAGGTGCTGGCGTGCGTGGCGCGGCCGGTCACGGCCAGCTCGAAGTCAACGCGCCCGCGTTGGCCGTGGTGATGGTCCCGCTCGTGGGCTCGGCGATGACGCACGCCGCACCGCGGTGGCCGCGCTTCAGGGTGCCGAAGGCGCCCAGGCCGCCGTCCTCCTCGCCCACGACCACGTGTAGGGCGTAGGGTCGGCGCAGCCGGATTCCCGCTGCTCGCACGGCGCGGACGGCAGCCAAGCAGGCGACCACGCCCTTCATGTCCACCGTCCTCGCCCATGCAGACGACCCCCGTGCAGGCGCGGCGTGAACGGGTCGCCTGACCATAGGGTCAGGTCACCAGGAGGCACCACGTCCACGTGCCCTTGGAGCACGAGCGCCGGGAGGCCGGACTCGACGTGGCCGTGGCCGTGGCCACCAGTCCCCACGCCTCGGTCCGGGGAACTTCCCAGCCCAGGCCGCGGATCCGCCGTGAGCGCCGCCAGATCGAGGCGCCACAGGTCGAGCTCAAGGTCGAGACTTCGGAGCTGCTTGGCTACGTGGTGCAGTATGTCGCTCTCGGCGTCCCTACCGCTCACGGACGGGACGGCGACCAGGTCGGCCAGGTCCCGTACGAGCTCGCGCTGGTCCACGTACGCGAGGGCGCGCAGCTCGAGCTCGTCGAGATCTCGCATAGCGGGTCCTCCGCTCCTCGGCCGAGTTCACCCTAGAGAGTGAACTGCTGTCATGGGCGAGGCACTTCTGGGTACCAGGGCCATGAGTCCCTCGTCCCTGACCCCTTGCTGGCCACGCCTCCGACGGGTCGGCCGATCCGACTGGCACTGATGAACGACTACCAGGTCGTCGTCGAAGGCCTGCGCCAGATGCTGGCGCCGTACGGCGAGCGGGTGCACGTCGTCGAGGTCGTCTCTCTGCTGCCGGTGGAGACCGAGGTGGACGTGCTGCGCTCCACCCCAGCCCGGTTCGTCCTCTACACGTGGAACCTGGACGAGCGCTCGTGCAGAAGGCCCGGGCAAGGGTTCCGCCGCCTGCCTGTCCAAGTCCCTGTCGGCGGTCTCCGTGAGGTACGTCGTCGGACCGGACCACAGGACGTCGGGGCCGACCACCACCACGTCCGCACCGAGCTCGAGCGCGGTCCGGAATCCTTCGTTGCGCGAGGCCGCCAGCGGCAGGCCGCGAACGACGCGTGCTGCTGGCGCAGATGCCGGTGCCGCCCGTGGGCGATGGTCACGACCGCCGTCACGGGGTTCATGCGCTCCTCCTCCGCCGCTGCGTGAACGACACCAACAGTTCCGTCATGCGGTCCGCCGCGTGCCCGTCGCACCAGCGTCGCCACTGGTGCCCGTTCATGCTCGCCACGTGCTCGAGCAGCTCCGACCAGCCGGACCGCGGGAAGCGTCCCTCGACCCACGCCGGCCACTCACCCGCCGCCAGCACACGGCCCGTCGCTCGTTGCTCGTCGAAGGGGCGTGCGGCCGGGACCACGATCGCCGGCTTGCGGCGCGCGGCCACGTCGGCCACCGCGGACTCACCAGCCTGAATCACGACGACGTCGGCCTGATCGATGGCCGGGGCGGGATCGTCGGCCCACTCACCGGGACCACCCAGAACCCGCCACAACCAGTCGGGCGCGTCGGCTTCGGCGGCGTTCACCTGATCGCTCGT
>WHTB01000391.1 GCA_009379735.1 Propionibacteriales bacterium | reverse complement strand
GAGGTTGCGCGTATCTCGACGGCAGGCGCGGACATAAGTGCAACCTCGGCGCGAGTATTCGGGGGGCTTGCGCTGCACCCGTGTCCGGGGAGATGTCGGAGGTGCGGGTCGGCGACGTCGTCTTTCCCTTGGCGCGATTGGGCCACCGGCGGCTCGCTTCTTTCCAGATGGACGAAGTCGGGCCCGATCAGGCGACGAGGACCCCGAGATCGTCCATGTCGCGCACGCGCTCGCCCCCTGCGGTCGAACTCGTACAACGGCAGGGAAAGCGTGACGTATTTGTCACGCCTCCCCGACCGTTATCCGGCCAGCGCGAAGAGGTGCGTCCCCCTTCGCTGCGAGTAGCCCAACAGAGGCTCACTCTTCCCAGGGATCCCGACATACGCGCAACCTCGGCGCGAGGACTTCCGACATCCGTGCAACCTCGGCGCGAGGATTTCCGACATTCACGCAACCTCGACGCGAAGGGGTGGGTTCGCCGTGCCGGTCATGGAGCATTCGGACGCGAGCGCAGCACCGCCTCAGCCAGCGCCAGGTCGAGCGGCCGGGTGACCTTGAACGCCTCGGTGGAGCCCTCGACGACCACCACCTCGCCCCCCATCGCCTCGACCAGGGACGCGTCGTCGGTCGCGTCGTGACCGCCAGCGGAGTGCCCAGCCGAGTGCGCCGACTCGAGCACCGCCCGAGCGAACCCCTGCGGCGTCTGCACGGAGCGCAGTGACGACCGGTCGACGGTGGCGACCACGCGATCGGCGTCGACTTGCTTGATGGTGTCGGTCACCGGCAGCACGGGTACGACGGCCCCGGCGCCGGCGCGCACCGCGTCGACCACCCGTACCACTACCTCGGCCGGGACCAGCGCCCGCGCCGCGTCGTGCACGAGCACGATCTCGACGTCGCCCGGCACCGCGGACAGGCCGGCCGCGACGGATGCCTGCCGGGTGCCGCCGCCCTCGACCACGACCAGCCGCAGGTCCTCCACCGCGGTCAGCAGCGTGGCCTCCACGGCGGCGACGGATCCCGGCGGCGCAGCTACCACGACCAGATCGACGCAGCCGGCCGACCAGAGGGAACGCACGGCGTGCACGAGCAGCGGTTCACCGGCCAGCTCGCGCAACGCCTTGGGGGCGCCGGGGCCGAGGCGCTCACCTCGCCCGGCGGCAGGAACAATCGCGGCAGTGGGCACGACGTACACCCAACCAGACAAGCGAAGGCCCCCGGTGGGAACCGGGGGCCGTCAACTCAGGGAAGCGAGCCGTCAGGAAGCCAGGCCCTTAGGAAGCCAGTACTTCGTCGAGCAGTGCTTCTGCCTTGTCCTCGTTGGTGTGCTCTGCAAGAGCCAGCTCGGAGACCAGGATCTGCCGGGCCTTGGCGAGCATCCGCTTCTCGCCGGCCGACAACCCACGCTCGCGCTCCCGGCGCCACAGGTCGCGGACAACCTCCGCGACCTTCATGACGTCACCGGAGTGCAGCTTCTCCAGGTTGGCCTTGTATCGCCGTGACCAGTTCGTGGGCTCCTCGGTGTGCTCGGCGCGCAGCACTTCGAAGACACGCTCGAGACCTTCCTTGTCGACAACGTCGCGTACCCCGACCAGGTCGAGGTTGCACGCAGGCACGCGAACGACGAGATCGTTCTGTGCGACGATGCGGAGCACCAGGTAGGTCTTGTCTTCGCCCTTGATCTGACGGGTTTCGATGTCCTCGATGACGGCGGCCCCGTGGTTGGGGTAAACCACCGTCTCTCCGACTGTGAAGGTCATGTGCCAAGTACCCCTTTCCAGAGCACCAGGATACCACGCGCCGGAGGCCGCTTCTTCGGCGTTTGTGCAGGTCAGAAGGCAAATCAGGGCTTGACAAAGTCCGCATTCCCGTGCCTTCTGCGGCAGCCGCCGGTCCCGATCGGCGTCCTGGTGCAGCGTCGCGGCGCCGCTGTCGATAGTCTGAGCGCGGTCAATCCCGGGCGTCTCAGGTCGGACGCCCGGCACCGTCTGGAGAGGACCCTCGACGTGCCGCACGCCACCGATCGCCTCCGCCGCAGCGTCGTCGTCGTGGCCGCCGCCGCGGCCCTGCCGGTGCTGTCCGCGTGCGCCTCGAACTTCGGCAGCCCGGTGCTGCAGCCGTACACCCCGAGCGTCGGCGTCAACGACCGCGACACCGACATCGACGCCCTCGACGTCTTCATCGTCGCGAACGAGTCCGGAGCCGGGACGCTGGTGGGTGCGATAGTCAACCAGGCCGACGAGGAGGACTCCCTGGTCGGCGTCACCGTGACGGAGAAGGACGCCGAGATCACCGTCGCGATCGCCGGCGACAGCGCGGAGCTCCCGGCCGGCGAGCTCGTGCAGCTCGCCGACGAGCCGTCGGTGTCGCTGACTGGCGACGCCCTGACGCCCGGCGCGTTCGTCGAGGTGTCGCTCGACTTCCAGAACGGCGACACCATTACGTTCGAGGTGCCGGTGGTGGCCAACGACGGTCACTACGCCGACGTGGAGGTCGCCGAGCCGACCGAGTGACGACCGGTCTTGGCAGTTCCGCACCCGGCCGTACTCAGGCCTCGTACTTGTACCCGAGGCCGCGCACCGTGACCAGGTAGCGCGGGTGCGCCGGGTCCGGCTCGACCTTCGCGCGCAGCCGCTTCACGTGCACGTCGAGCGTCTTGGTGTCGCCGACGTAGTCCGCGCCCCACACCCGGTCGATCAGCTGGCCGCGGGTCAGTACGCGCCCGGAGTTGCGCAGGAACATCTCCAGCAGCTCGAACTCCTTGAGCGGCAGCCGGACCTCGTCGCGGTCGACCGTGACCACGTGCCGCTCGACGTCCATCCGTACCGGTCCCACCTCGAGGGTCGGCGGCGCGACGTCGACCTCCTGGCCGCGGCGCAGCACGGCGCGGATCCGGGCCACCAGCTCGCGCGGGGAGTACGGCTTGGTGACGTAGTCGTCGGCACCCAGCTCGAGGCCGACCACCTTGTCGACCTCGGCGTCCTTGGCACTGACCATGATCACGGGTACGGAGGACACCTGCCGGAGCTGACGGCACACCTCGGTGCCGGGAAGCCCGGGGAGCATCAGGTCGAGCAGCACGATGTCGGCACCGGTCCGCTCGAACTCGCTCAGCGCATCGGGCCCGGTGGTGGCGATCGACACCTCGAAGCCCTCCTTGCGCAGCACGTACGCCAGCGCGTCGCTGTAGCTCTCCTC
>WHTB01000109.1 GCA_009379735.1 Propionibacteriales bacterium | reverse complement strand
CGATCACCGCCGAGCAGTGCTTCGACCGGCTGCGCCACTCGCACATCGTGGTGAAGCCCGTCGTCGACCTCGACGACCAGCCCGTCTCCGCGTCCGACGAGTTCACCGGGCGACTGCGCGAGGCCGTGCTGATGGCCAACACGTTCAACCCGTTCCCCTACGCCGACACCAGATCGCGGGCCGACGACGACATCGACCACACCGTCCCACGCAACCGGGGTGGTCCCACCAGCATCGACAACGGCGGACCCTTGCGCCGGCGGCAGCATCGTTTCAAGACCCACGCTGAGGGGTGGGAAGTCAAACAGCCGTTCACCGGCCTGTTCGTCTGGCGCACGCCACAGGGCCGCGTCTACGTTGTCGACCGACGTGGCGACACCCACGATCTTGGTCTCGCCGGCTGACCCATCCCGGCGTGCATTGACCGATGTGCATAGAGTCGCGCCATGTCATCTGCGCACGCCCTGGACGCCGTCGTGCTCGACATCGGCGGCGTCCTGATGGACTGGGACCCTCGACACCTGTTCGGCAAGGTCATCGAGGACGCGGCCGAGCGCGAGTGGTTCCTCACCGAGGTGTGCGGCCCGGCGTGGAACCGGAAGCAGGACGAGGGACGCCGCTGGGCTGACGCCGTGACGGAGGCGACGGCGCGGCACCCGGACCGGGCGGCCTGGATCCGGGCCTATGACGAGCGCTGGCTGGAGACTGTCGCCGGGCTGTACGACGACACCGTCGCCGTGCTCCAGCAGCTCCGGTCCACCGGCCTGCCGGTCTACGCGCTGACCAACTTCTCCGCGGAGAAGTGGGACGTCGCGACCGAGGCGTTCGCGGCGCTCGGCGAGTTCGACGGCACGGTCGTCTCGGGCGTGGAGGGCGTCGTCAAGCCCGACCCGTGTATCTACGCGATCCTGCTCGACCGCTTCGACCTCACCCCGCAGCGCACGTTCTTCACCGACGACGTGACGGCCAACGTCGAGGCGGCACGCGGCGCAGGGCTGGACGCCGAGGTGTTCACCAGCGCGGAGGTCCTGCGTGGGCAGCTGACCGACCGGGGCGTGCTCCGACCGTAGACTGGCCGCCGCACCAGCCCGCACCAGTCCACCGCACGAGGAGCAACCTGCCGTGTCCGTGAAGCCGATCCGGCTCTTCGGAGACCCCATCCTGCGCACCGAGGCAGCTCCGGTCGTCGACTTCGACAAGGAGCTGCGAACCCTGGTGGCCGACCTGACCGACACCATGCGGTCCGCGCCCGGATCCGGGCTGGCGGCGCCACAGATCGGGGTCGGGCTGCGCGTGTTCACGTACATCGTCGAGGACGAGCTCGGCCACCTGGTCAACCCCGACCTCGACCTGTCCGAGGAGGAGCAGTTCGGGCCCGAGGGCTGCCTGTCGATCCCGGACCTCACCTTCGACTGCCGACGTGCCCTGCATGTCGTCGCCAAGGGCATGAACATGTACGGCGAGCCGGTGGTGATCGAGGGCTCCGACCTGCTGGCCCGTGCGCTCCAGCACGAGACCGACCACCTCGACGGCGTGCTGTTCGTCGACCGGCTCGACCGGGAGGCTCGGCGAGAGGCCATGCGGGCGATCCGCGAGGCGGACTGGGGTGCCGCAGGTCCACCGACGGTGAAGGTCTCACCGCACGACACCTTCGGCTTGGGGCTCTAGTGCGGCTCGTGTTCGCGGGCACCCCCGAGGCGGCCCTGCCCGCCCTGCGCGCGCTGCTCGTGTCCCACCACGATGTGCTCGCGGTCGTCACCCGCCCGGATGCGCCGGCCGGCCGCGGGCGCCGGCTGGTCGCGTCGCCGGTCGCGGAGCTCGCGGCCGAGCACGGCGTCGAGACCCTCACCCCGGCCAGCCCGCGCGACCCGGCGTTCCTCGACCGGCTGCGCGAGCTCGCTCCCGACTGCTGCCCGGTCGTCGCGTACGGCGGGATGATCCCGCAGCCAGCGCTCGACGTGCCGGCGCACGGTTGGGTCAACCTGCACTTCTCCCTCCTTCCGGCCTGGCGCGGCGCCGCGCCCGTGCAGCACGCCCTGATCGCGGGGGACGAGATCACCGGAGCGACGACGTTCCGGCTGGTGCCCGAGCTCGACGCCGGGCCGGTGTTCGGGGTCCTCACCGAGCGGG
The DNA here is from genome assembly GCA_009379735.1 of Propionibacteriales bacterium. GTDB lineage: Bacteria > Actinomycetota > Actinomycetes > Propionibacteriales > Nocardioidaceae > WHTB01. The sequence goes on along the minus strand of WHTB01000109.1, from coordinate 10,590 downwards.
TACGCCCGGACGACACCGCCGGGCGCTTGCTCGAACGGCTGGCGGTGCACGGTTCCGGCCTACTCACCCAAACCCTCGACGGCATCGAGCGCGGGGACCTGGCGGCCTGCGAGCAGCCCATCGACGGTGTCTCGCTGGCGCCCAAGATCACCGTCCACGACGCCCGCATCGACTGGGCCCGGCCGGCCGTCGTCATCGACCGTCGAGTCCGCGGCTGCACTCCGGCGCCCGGCGCCTGGACGTCGCTACGCGGCCAGCGGCTCAAGGTCGGTCCGGTGCGGCTCGGCGCCGAGACGGCTGGCCTGGCGCCGGGAGAGGTCGCGGTGAGCAAGCGCGCCGTCGTCGTCGGCACCGGCACCGAGCCGGTCCTGCTGACCGACGTACGCCCCCAGGGCAAGGCCGAGATGGCTGCCGACGCCTGGGCCCGCGGTGCCAGGATCGAGCCCGGCGAGCAGTTCGGTGAGGAGTCCTGACGTGCCGACCGTCGACGAGCCACGCCGCGCCGCGCACGACATCCTCACCGCGGTCCGGGAGCAGGATGCGTACGTCAACCTGACCCTGCCGCGGCTGCTCCGCGAGCGCCGACTGACCGGCCGCGACGCCGCCTTCACGACCGAGCTGACCCACGGCACGCTCCGCCGCCAGGGCACGTACGACGCGGTCCTCGACTCGCTCAGCGCGCACCCGCTGGATCCCCGGGTACGTGACGTGCTGCGCCTCGGCACCCACCAGCTGCTCGCGATGCGCACGTCTCCGCATGCTGCCGTCGGCACGTCGGTCGACCTGGTCCGCGATGTCGTCGGCGCCCGCCCGACCGGGCTGGTGAACGCGATCCTGCGCAAGGTGGCGGCCCGCGGACTGGACCAATGGGTGGATGCGGTCGCACCCGACCGGACCGCCGACCTCCCCGGGCATCTCGCCGTCCGCCACTCTCACCCGCGGTGGGTGGTCGAGGCAATGGCGGACGCGGTCGGTGCCGACTGGGGGGAGACCGAAGCCGTGCTGGCGGCAGACAACGAGGCCCCGCAGGTGACGCTGGTGGCGCGCCCGGGCCGGTCCGAGGTGTCCGAGCTGGTCGCGACCGGAGCGCGCGCCGGCCGCTGGTCCCCGTACGCCGCGACGATGTCCGGTGGTGACCCGGGGAGTATCTCCGCGGTGCGTGACGGTCGGGCCGGCGTGCAAGACGAGGGCTCGCAGCTGGTCGCGCTCGCGCTCGCGGCCGCGCCGCTGGATGGGCCGGACGTGCGCTGGCTCGACCCGTGCGCAGGCCCCGGCGGCAAGGCCGCCCTGCTGGGCGCCCTGGCGACGCGCCGGGGCGCGCACCTGCTGGCGGGCGAGCGGCTACCGCACCGGGCCGCCCTCGTCCGGCAGGCCGTCGGCGACACGGCGACGGTTATGGTCGCCGACGGGACCCGCCCGCCGTGGGCGGCGGACGCCTTCGACCGGGTGCTGGTCGACGCGCCCTGCACCGGGCTGGGGGCGCTACGCCGCCGCCCGGAGGCGCGCTGGCGGCGGCAGCCGGAGGACCTGCCTGGCCTGGTGGCGCTGCAGCAGGACCTGCTCGGCCGGGCGCTCGACTCCTGCCGTCCCGGTGGCGTGGTGGCTTACGTGACCTGCTCGCCCCACCTGGCCGAGACCCGCGGGGTGATCGCTGCCGTGACCGTTGCGCGTACGGACGTGGTCGTCGAGGACGCGCGCCCGCTGCTGCCCGGCGTACCCGACCTCAGCGACGGTCCGTACGTGCAGCTGTGGCCGCACCGGCACGGGACCGACGCGATGTTCCTGGCGCTGCTGCGGCGGCGCTAGATCCAGCCGCGGCGGATCGCCTGGACGCCGGCCTGGAACCGGTTGCCGGCCGACAGGTCGTCGAAGAGCCGCCGGGTGCGCCGGCGCATCGTGCGGGTCGAGAGGCCGAGCTGGCGCGCTATCGCGGAGTCGGTGAGCCCGCTGGCGAGCAGTGTGACGAGTGCGCGGTCCTCGTCACTGAGGCCGGTGTCGGGGGCGGCGTCGGCGCCGATCGGGACGGCGCGCTGCCAGAGCGTCTCGAACAGGTCGAGCAGGGCGTCGAGCAGGGTGGACTCGCGGATCAGCGCGACTTTGGTGTGCTCGAGGTCGAGGCTGAGCGGCAGCAGCGCGATCCGCCGGTCGGCGATCGCCAGCTTGAGCGGCAGCCCGGGAAGCACCCGACCCTGCTCGCCCTGCGACGCCAGCTCGGTGATCTCCTGCAGGGCCCCGCCGACCTCCAGCGCTTCCGGGGTGTAGATCGCCCGCCAGGCCACGCCCTGCGCGAGGCTGACCGGCTCGACCGGGTTGGTCGCGGCCAGCGCGTACGGCGGCCGGTCGAGCACCAGCATCTCCTCGCGTACCTGCTGCTGGAGCCGGACGAACCAGCGGCCGAGTGCCTGCGGCCCGTCGAACAGCTCGACCGTGCCGCCGCGGCCGGTGGACCGCTGCACGCCGTGGAAGACCGACGACAGCTCGATCGCGGTCGTACGCACGTGCTCGAGCTGGGCTGTCCGCCTCCGCACCAGTGCCTCGAGCGCGGCGTCGGGCTCGACCGCGGTGTAGCGCCGACGACGTCCGGACAGCCGGCTGGCCAGTCCGAGGGCCCGCAGCCGGGCGAACGTTCGGTCCACCCGGTCGGGCGCGCAGCCGAGCTCGGCGGCCAGCTCGGCCGGCGTCGCGTCCGCGGCGCCCAACAGGGCCCGGTAGACCTGCTCGTCGAACGGCGCCACGCCGACCGCGGCCAGTGCGCTGTCGGCCCCAGCCGGTGGCTCCGCCTCGTCGTCCACGTGCCGAGGCTGGCCCAGTTGTGCCACCGACCGCAAGGGGCCAGCACAAATCGTTGCCGCTCGGTCACACGGGGGTCTAGGACTGGTCCCATGCACCCACGTCGTACTCGCCTGCGCGCGTCGATCCCGGCCGTTCTCACCTCGGTCGCGACGGCCGCCGCACTCGCCACCCTCAGCCCCGGCTCCCCGGCCGCGTCCGGCGCACCGGCTGCCGACCCGCAGCGGATGATCGTCCTGCTCGAAGCCGCTCCTGCCCTCGACTCACCGGTCACGGACCCGGCCCGCCCCGACCGGGTCCGTGACCGGCGAACGGTGCTGCGGGCCGGGCAGCAGCGGGTCCTCGCGGCCGCCCGGGACGCGGGCCTCGACGTGCGGCGGCGCGGTGGCTCGGTCGACCTGGTCAACGCGGTCGCGGTCGAGCTGGCGCCGGCCGACGAGTCTGCACTGGCCGCCCTGCCCGGGGTCGCCGACGTCGTGCCGGACCGGGTGCTGCGGACCACGACCGACGTCAGCGTGCCGCTGGTCGGTGCGCCGGAGGTGTGGGAGAAGTCCGACCCGAGTGGCGTGAAGGTGCGCGGCGACGGCATGACAGTCGCGGTGCTGGACTCAGGAGTCGACTACACCAACCCGTCGCTGGGCGGGGCCTTCGGCGAGGGTCACAAGGTGGTCGCGGGCCACGACTTCGTCAACGACGACGACGACCCGATGGACGACAACGGGCACGGCACGCATGTGGCCGGCATCATCGCGGGTGATGCTGCCGAAGATGGTGCCGGCGGGGGAGAGGTCACCGGCGTGGCGCCCGGCGCCAGCGTGACGGCGTACAAGGTGATGGGCAAGAACGGCGCCGGGTTCGAGTCCGACATCATCGCCGGTCTCGAAGCAGCCGTGGACCCGGCCAACCCGCACCGCGCGGACGTCGTCAACCTCAGCCTCGGCGGTCCCGGTGACGGCACCGACCCGCTCGGCCGCGCCGCGACCGCTGCCGTCGACCTCGGTGTCGTGGTGGTCGCGTCGGCCGGCAACGCGGGTCCCGGTGCCAACACGGTCGGGACGCCCGCCCGCGCCGACGGCGTCGTGTCGGTCGGCGCCTCGACGAGCGGCATCAGGGAGCCACGGGCCTCCGTGGTCTCGCCGCACCAGCACCCGCTGCAGATCCGGCGCGCCCCGTTCTCCGCCAACCCGCCCGCGGAGCCGGTGACCGGCGCGCTGGTCGACGTCGGCCTCGGCACCGACGCCGACTACGAACGGGTCGGCGACGTGGCCGGCAAGGTCGTGGCGTACCGGGCCAGGATCCCGGGCGACGTCACCGGCGTCTCGCCGTCCCTGATCGCGCAAGCCAAGCGGGCCGAGGACCGGGGCGCGCTCGCGGTTCTGGCGTACGAGAGCTCGAGCGGACCGGTGTTGGCCGAGGAGCCCCGCGAAGACAATGGCACGGAACATGGCGCGGACGACTCAGGCGACAGCTTCCGGATGGACGACATCGTCGTGATATCGCTGCTGGACACGCAGTGGGACGAGCTCACGCGCTACCTCGCCGACGGTCCAGTGGAGATCTCCGTGTCCGGTGTGGACGTCACCGACGAGGTGGCGCCGTTCAGCTCCCGTGGACCGACCGACACGTTCGCGCTGGAGCCCGACCTGGTCGCGCCGGGTGTCGAGATCCGGTCGACCTGGCCGTTGGGACAGTGGGCCAAGGGAGTCTTCCGGTTGTCGGGTACGAGCATGTCCGCCCCGCATGTGGCCGGCGCGGCCGCGCTCGTCCGCCAGCTGCGGCCGGACCTGCCGGCCCGCCGGGTCAGCAGCCAGCTGATCGGCTCCGCGCAGCGGTCCGGCGACGCCCCGCCCTCGGCCCAGGGCGCCGGCCGGCTGGACGTGGCGGCCGCCGCGACGACCGGCCTGTCGGCGTCGCCGTCGTCGGTGTCGTTCGGCCTCGCGGACCTGAGCACCACCACAGTGGCCGGCGCGAAGTCCGTACGCCTGCACAACGATGGGGCCGCGGCCGTCGCACTGTCGCTCAGCACGGAGCGGGCCGACGGGTCCGTCGGCACGGCCACGGTCTCGCCGACCTCGGTCACGGTGCCCGCCGGCGGACACGCGGACGTCACGGTGCGGGTGGAGGGCGACCGGCCGGACCGGGACAGCGACCTCTCCGGCTGGGTGGTCGCCGACCCGACGGGTGACGCGCCCGCGCTCCGCGTGCCGTACCTGCTCGCTGTCCGCACGCTCGTCGTGCAGGCGTCGCCCGACCCGAGCGACGGCACGTCGGAGGTGTTCGTGTTCAGCCCCCTGCCCGCGTCGGCGCCGCCGGTCGTCACGGTGACGCCGCCGCACGGCCAGCCGTTCGACGTGACGACCCGCCGCGACCACGGTGAGTGGTACCGCGCGTCCATCGAAGGGGCCAAGGTCGGTACGCACCAGGTCGACGCCCGGGCCTGGGCGTCGACCGGCCAGCGGCTGGTCGGTGACAACGCGTTCGAGGTGGTGCCGCCGGACAACCGCCTCGGCGGCTCACGCTGGGAGCCGGTCGGGCCGAACTCGCAGGGCGGGACGGTCGCGCTGACGCCGGCCGACGACGACCGGCTGGCGATGACGGTGCAGCGCAGTGCCCCGCCCTGGCTCAGCGACGACGGCGGGGGGACCTGGCAGCAGCGGGGACGGCTCCCGGTCGGCGCAGGCACCGGATCCCTGGTCGTCGACGCCGAGCGCCCGGAGCGGATGTGGTACGCCGTCAGCGGCAACTCCGGCTGGCCGAGCTTCGAGCTCCTCGACCCGACGTACCAGGGACGGGTCCTGCGCACCGACGACGCCGGCATGACGTGGCAGACGCTCGACGTGCCCGATGTCCACATCACGGCGCTGGTCAGCGATCCCGGCACCGAGGTCCTGGCGGCGGTGACCACCGACACGGTCCTGGTCAGCGGCGACGACGGCGACAGCTGGACGTCGGTGCCGCATCCGGCCGTCGGTGACGACCTCGAGGCCGCGATGCACGGCGACGACCTCTACCTGTCCACGGACGACGGGGTGTGGGCCGTCCGCGACATCGCGAGCGGCGCGGGTGCCGTGAGCGAGCAGGTGTACGAGCCGGCCGACGGGTCGTCCGGTGCTTCGGTCCGGGCGCTGGCCGCCGACCAGGCGGAGGTGGCGATCCTGACCGCCGACCAGCGCGTGCTCGCCACGGTCGACGGCGGCGGGTCGTGGGTCGAGCGGTACGTCGTGCCGGGTGGCGGGTCGCTCGACCTGATGCTGACCGGCGGCGACTACGTCGTCACGACGTACAAGCAGCAGCACTTCATCGGGGCGGACCACGGCGCGACCTGGGCGGCGGTGGACCAGCCGGTCAAGGGCGCGATCGAGGAGGACGTCCGGAGGCTGGCTGACGGCGCTCTGCTGTGGGGCTCACGCGGCGGCGGGCTGTTCCGTACCGACGCGTCCGGGGGCGACGGGAAGCGGATCGGGGTGCAGGGGGTGACGGTCCACGACCTGGCGATCGCCGAGGGCGCCGACGGTCCGCGGCTGGTGGCCGGCAGCGACTGGGACGTGTACCAGACCGACCTGCCGTCCGGCCGGGTCGACGCGCAGACGCGCGAGTGGGGTCTGTCGGGGTACGAGGCCGGCATCGGGACCAGGGTCGGACAGGTCGCCGTCGACCCGTCGGACCCGTCGACCGTCTGGCGGATCCGCAAGGACGCGCTGTCGCAGTTCTGGGTCTATCGCAGCACCGACGGCGGGGCGACGTGGCAGCTGCGTACCCGCACCACCGAGGTGCCGTACCGGATGGTGGTCAGCCCACACGACCCCGACACCGTGGCGATCACGTTCTGGAGCCTGCGCGGACGGGGTGTCTTCGTGACCCGCGACGGCGGCGACACCTGGAAGAAGCTGATGCACGACCGGCAGTTCACCGCGGTCGCCGCCGATCCAGCCGAACCCGAGCGGCTCTGGCTCGGCAGCGCGGACGGGCTCTACCGGTCCGACGACTTCGGGGCCAGCGTGGTGAAGGTCGCCGACGGGTCGGTGGCGTCGATCGCCGTGCAGGGCGCGCGGGTCATCACCGGCGGGTCGAGGATCGCGGTCAGCGACGACGCCGGGTCGACCTGGCGTACGGCGGACACCGGCGGACTGCCGCTGCAGGTCAGCGACCTCGTCGTGTCGCCGACGCGGGCCGACACGATGTTCGCGGCAACGCGGTCGCACGCGGCCAACGGGCTGGTCAAGGGCGGGCGCGGCGTGCTGCGCAGCACCGACGGCGGCCATACCTGGGACAACGTGTCCGGCGGTCTGCAGAACCTCGCGGTGACGTCGCTGACCATCGACGCCGCTGGTCGCTGGCTGTTCGCCGGGACGATCGGCGGTGGGGTGCACCGGCTCCGGGTGCGCTGACCAGCGGATCGGGGTGACCGGGTCGGCCGTTAGGCTCTGGGCTCGATGGGCATTCAGATCTCACCGAGCATCCTGGCGGCCGACTTCGCGAACCTGCAGGCGGCGGCGGAGTCCGTGTCGCATGCCGACTGGCTGCACGTCGACGTCATGGACAACCACTTCGTCCCGAACCTCACCATCGGCCTGCCGGTCGTCGAGGCGCTCGGCAAGGTCGCCGTACAGCCGATGGACTGCCACCTGATGATCGAGGATCCCGACCGGTGGGCCCCGGCGTATGTCGATGCCGGCGCGGAGAGCGTGACGTTCCACGTCGAGGCGGCCACAGCGCCGGTTCGGCTGGCCCGTGAGCTGCGCTCGCTCGGGGCGCGGGCCGGGATGGCGCTGCGCCCGGCGACGCCGGTCGAGCCGTACGCCGATCTGCTACCCGAGCTGGACCTGCTGCTGATCATGACCGTCGAGCCGGGTTTCGGCGGGCAGAAGTTCCTCGACGTGTGTCTGCCGAAGATCCGGTCGGCCCGTGAGCTGATCGCGCGGTCTGGCGGCGACGTGTGGCTGCAGGTCGACGGGGGAGTGTCGATGGACACCATCGAGCGCTGCGCCGAGGCGGGTGCCGACGTGTTCGTGGCCGGGTCCGCGGTGTTCGCTGCGGGCGACCCCGACACGATGGTGGAGACGCTGCGGTCCACGGCGGTCGCTGCGGCTGCGGCGCCGCGCTGACGTGTCGGGCGCGTCGCGGGCGGTGCTGCTGGTGCTGGTGCTGCTGGTGCTGGCGGCGTGTGGGCGTGGCGGTGACGCCATCGGCGGGTCCGGCACCGCCGCGGAGGACGCGCCGACCGGCCCACCGGTACCTGTGATCGTCCCGACGACCGCAGCGCCCCCGCCCTCGCTGGCGCCCTCGCACGAGGTGGCCCCGACCCCGCCGCCCGCTGTCGCCGGCGGTGACAACCGGGCCGGTGCGCTGGAGTTTGCTGAGTACGTGCTGGAGCTGGTGGCGTACGTGCAGATCGTCGGCGACCCGACCCTGCTGGACGAGGTCAGCCTGGCGGCTTGCAGCGGATGCACGGCGCTGGTCGAACAGACCCGCGCCCTGTCGGCGGCCGGCGGCTGGGTGCGGGGTGGAGAGTTGCGGGCGTTGAGCACGTCGTCGGCGCGGATCGACTCACGCACCTGGTCGGTGTCGTTCACCGTACGGGCGTCGCAGCAGCGGGTGAAGGAGTCGGCCGGGTCGCCGGTCCGCACCATCCGCGGCGGCCGGCACGAGGCCGTCATCGACGTCGCTCGCGACCAGGGCCGCTGGGTGGTCGGCCGGCTGACCCTCGGCTGACTGTCCGAAACGAAGTGAACGAAATTGCTGTCATCTGGCCGGCGAGACAGCAGTTTCGTTCACTTCGTCGTGCTGCCTGCGCGCCGGTGGTGAGTTATCCACAGGTTGTGACGACGCTCTTACGCGGTGACACGGGGATGGGTAGGTTAGGGCGTCGTTTCGGGTGCGGCGTGAGGAGGCCGGGGTGCGGTCGTTGCGTGGGATCGCGGTGGTGGTCTTGGTGCTGGGCCTGGTCGTGGGCTGCTCCGACGATGCCGAGCCGAAGGCGAAGCCGACCGCCACGCCCAGCGCCAGCAAGTCGGCCTCGCCGTCCCCAACGCCGACGGCACAACCGCCCACCGAACCGGCGATTGCGAAGACCGACAAGGGAGCGATCGCGTTCGCCCGCTACTTCGTCGAGGTGCTGAACTACACGGCGGCTTCCGGCAAGACCGACATACTCCAAACCATCACGTTGCCGTCATGCAAATCGTGCTTGAACATCATCGAAGGCACGGACCGCACATACAACGACGGCGGCTATATCCGCGGGGACGGTTGGTCGGTGCAGTCGCAGTCCGTCTTCAAGCCCGACTCTCGGTCGCCTTGGATCGTCAGCTTCGACATCGCGACTGGCGACCAGGACTTCCGCTCGAGCTCGACAGCGCCGGCGAGACACACCGAGTCGAGTAAGGAACGGGTAGCTGTGCATCTTCAGCCGCGAGGAGATTCGTGGGCGGTTGTCAGAATGGAGCGCTCGTGATGAGGGCATTGATCCACACTGTCGTGACGGTCGTGCTGAGCCTCCAGGTGTTTGGGCTCGCTGCGGACGCGGCTGCGTCAGGTCCGCGATGCGAAGGATCCGCCGGCGGAGCCGACGAGGAGTTCTACTTCGGATTGACGTGCGATTCGAACGGTGGTGGGAGTCCGCACTTTGTCCCGGATCCTGTCTCTGACGTCGATCGCACCGATGACTCACAGCCGGCCGTCACGACTCAGCATCGATGGAGCGCGACGTGCGGCATCAACTCGATAGGCAACAGCCCGAACGCTGCTGATCAATGCGGGATCGCGAGGGCATGCACGCGGGGGTCGGGGATTCTCGCCGAGCACTGGGTTCAAACCTCCGAGCGCATTGGAGGTCGGTACGTTCCGCGTGGATCGTGGGAGTCGTTGGGAGTCGAGTGCATCACGTTTGATCCGGATGATCCGCCGCGGGTGGGGGTGCAGGTGCCGCGGCCGCGGGTGACGTGGCAGTTGGTGTTGCGGGAGATCAGGCGGGTGGGGTTGCCGGCGTTGGCGGTGCGAGTGCAGCCGGCGGGGAAGACGTTGGTGAACTTCGAGACGATTTTCTATGCCGAGCCGGAGGGGTTCGAGCGGCGGTTGCGGTTGTTGGGTCAGCGGGTGGAGGTGCGGGCGACGGCGAGCAGTTTCGGGTGGGTGTTCGGGGATGGGGAGTCGGCGCGGACTGAGACGGCTGGTGGTCCGTACCCGGTCAAGGATGTGGTGCATGAGTATGTCGATGCGGGTGTGACGGTGCGGCCGTCGGTGGATGTGACGTACACGGCGCAGTGGCGGGTCAACGGTGGTGGTTGGCAGGAGATCCCGCAGACCGTGACCGTCAGTGGTCCGGCGACCGACTTGAGTGTGGTGGAGGGGACACCGGTCCGCACCGGCGGCTAGCTGGCCGTCACGGGTGGCCCGCGCCCGGTGCGGGTGCCGGAAACGCGACGACCTGGCCGGTCGCACCGCCGACGGCATCGGGCCCGCCCCACTCCTGGCCCACGACGAACAGCTGGGGATCGGCGCCCCGACTGAGAGCGCACGCGAACGCGCCGCGGTCGAGGTCAACCGTCGCGAGCACGTCGCCACCCTCGCGGACCCGCACGCAGTGCTGGTTGCCGACATCGGCGTACCAGACGGCGTTGGTCGCATCGAGGCAGATCCCGTCCGGATGGTCGCCCGGGGTTGTGGCCCACACCCGGCGGTTGCTGAGCGTTCCGTCGGCAGCGATGTCGAAAGCCGCCAGCTTCTCGGCGTACGACTCGGCCACGATCAGCGTGGACTCGTCCGCCGTGACGGCCATCCCGTTCGGGAAGGCGAGCCCGT
>WHTB01000181.1 GCA_009379735.1 Propionibacteriales bacterium | reverse complement strand
GGTACGAAGGTCATCCGCCAGTCCAAGGCGGACACCGTGAGCAGCCTGAAGTCGCTGGCACCGATCATGACCGAGCTGGCCGACGCGGGCGAGAAGCTGCCGCAGTCGTTCGAGGTACTGCTGACGTACCCGTTCGTCGATGCCACGGTGGGCACCTCGCCGGCCGAGGCGCGCAACCTGCACATGGGTGACTTCGTCAACCTCGACGTACGCCTCGAGGTCGACCTCACCGAGCCGCTGGTGGTGCCGGGTCTCCCGGAGCTGCCCGACCTCGGCAACCTGCTCGGGGCAGACGTCCCACCCGAGGCGCCGGACGCTCCGGGCGGCCAGTCCGGTGGCGGTTCCGTCGAGCCCGACAGCGGTCCGGCGCCGAGCGCTCCGCCCCCTGCACCGGACTCCGGCTGCAAGCTCCTCGTGCTGTGCCGCACGGCTCCGAGCTACGGCGGCGAGGAGTCGGTCAGGTCGCGGGCCGCCGCACAGGGCTATGACGCCGACATTGCCGTGATGCTGCTGCAGGGGGTGGCCCGATGATCTCCCGGACCACCAAGCTCCAGCTGATGGTGTTCGTGCTGATCACCCTGATCGGTGTGTCGTACGTCGGCGCGAAGTACGCCCGGCTCGACCGGCTCGTCCTGGACACCGACTACACCGTCAGCGCCAACTTCGCCGAGTCGGCCGGCATCTTCGACGGTGCGGAGGTGACGTACCGGGGCGTCGGTGTCGGTCGGGTCGACAAGATGCGGCTGTCCGAGGACGGCGTCTTCGTCGACCTCGCGATCGAGAACGACACCGACTCGATCCCGTCCGACGTCGTCGCCGTGGTGGCGAACAAGTCCGCGCTCGGCGAGCAGTACGTCGACCTGCAGCCGAAGCGCGACTCCGCGCCGCCGTACCTCGAGGACGGCTCCGACATCAAGCGGGCCGACACTCGCACCCCGATCTCCACACCCGAGATGCTGGTCGACATCGACCGCCTGGTCGACTCCGTGGACAAGCAGGACCTGCAGACGGTGGTCGACGAGCTGGGCCTGGCCTTCGACGGCACGGGCGACGACCTCGGCCGGATCATCGACACGTCGAACTCGTTCATCGACACCGCCGACGACAACCTCGACCTCACCAGGCGTCTGCTCGCCGACGGCGAGGGTGTCCTGCAGACCCAGGTCGACTCCGCCGAGCACATCCGCACGTTCGCCAAGAACCTGCGGCTGCTCTCCGACACCCTGGTCGACAGCGACGCCACCGTGCGGTCGGTGATCGACGACGGCGCCGTGGCGGCCCGTGACCTGCGCGACTTCATCGCCGAGAACGCCGACACGCTCTCGGTGCTGATCAGCAACCTCGTCACGACCGGTGAGATCACCGTGGCCCGGCTCGACGGTCTGGAGCAGGTCCTGGTCCTCTATCCCTACGTGGTCGAGGGCTCGTTCAGCGTCGCCGCCAAGGACAAGGTCACCGGACTGCACGACGCGCACTTCGGGCTCATCCTGACCGCCGACCCGCACGTCTGTGAAGGCGGCTACGAGACCACGAAGGAGCGCGAGCCTCAGGACCTGTCCGAGGTGCCGTTCAACACAGCAGCGCACTGCGCCGAGCCCCAGTCCAAGTCCAACCCCCGTGGTGCCCAGCATGCGCCCCCGGCGAAGAACCGCGCGCCGGTCGTGGCACAGTACGACCTGTCCACCAAGACCGTGTCACCAGCGACCGGTGACGTCGAGGAAGTCGTCACCTCTGCCGACGCGGCGAAGATCGCCGGAGAGGAGTCGTGGAAGTGGATGCTGCTCGCACCGCTCGCCGACCGCTCCTGACCCAGCGAGCCCTCGCGATGGTGGTGGCAGCACTCGCGCTCCTCGTCGTCGCGGGTGGCGTGGTCCTGGTCGTCGTCCGCGACGCCGGCGCCGGTAGCACGCCGTCATCCGACCTGGCGCTGCGCAACGAGGTCAAGCGGGTCGCGTCGTCGTTCGCGGCCAACGTCAACACCTACTCCGCCGATGACGTCGACGGCTACCGCAAGAACGTCGAGCCGCTGCTCACTCCGACCTTCAACAAGAGTTTCAGCAAGTCCATCGACGACATCGTGTCGCAGATGAAACAGGCCAAGGTCACCTCGAAGGGCGAGGTGAAGTCCGCGGGCGTGTCGTCGCTCGACGCCGACTCCGCGGTCGTCCTCGTGGTCTGCGACGCCGACGTCACCTCGTCGTACGGCGAGCGGGCGCGGCACTTCCGCTGGCGGGTCGACCTGGTCCGCGACGACGCCGGCAGTGACTGGCTGGTCGACGAGTTCAAGCCGGTCTGAGAGAGCTGACGCCATGCCTACGACGTACAAGAACGAGCCACACTCGGCCAACCCGGCTCCGCGCCGCCGGATCGCCGGAGAGCGCTCGCGTCCGTCCGCCCCGGAAGCGGCCACGCCGACCACGAAGCGTGACCAGCGGGTCAAGCCGGCGCCGACGCCCAAGCCGACGGCCGGCCAGGGCGACGCGACCGCCACCGCGGCCGGCAGCGGGCCGAGGTGGTGGTTGTGGGTCGTGGCCGCGCTGTTGCTCGTCGCGCTCGTCGTCGAGGCGACGCTGCTGGTCCGCGCCCGGCTCGACGCCAACGCGCGCGAAGACCGGGCCCAGGCACTTCAGAGCGCGCTGAGGTCAGCTCCGGCGAGTGCCGAGAAGGCCGCGGTCGCGCTGCTCAGCTACGACCACGCCAAGATCGACGACAACATCGCGGCGACCTCCCCCCTGCTCACTAAGAGGTACGCCGCCGACTACACCAAGACGATGGAGTCCGTGGTCGCGCCGCCGGCCAAGGAGACGAAGGCGGTCGTCACCGCCGAGGTGCTGAGCTCGGGCATCGTGGACGCAGGTGCGGAGCGGACCGACGTCTTGGTGTTCGTCAACCAGACCACCGAGTCAGCCGGCAGCAAGGAGCCGGTGACCGCGCTCAACCGGGCCGTGCTGACGATGGTGAGGCAGGACGGTGCCTGGGTCGTGAGCGACCTCAAGGGGCTGTGATCCGGCTCCCGACCGTGTCCGATTAGCGGTCGAAAATAGGGCGGAACGGCTCAAACGCGGCCGAGAATCCTTGACTCCGTCCGGCCGACGGGTCATGCTCTCGGGCAGTCCCACCGTTGGCGAGGGTCCTGACGTCAGCCACGTCATGTGACCGAGGCCGCGGGGACGGCTCGACAGCAGTCGGCCTATCGGCTAAACTGCTTCTTTGCGCTGCCATCTGTTCGCCTCCAACCCCGTCGGGGTCGACATTGGCATGCGCTGGGATGAGTTCGCGAGCCCTCGGAAGGACCCCTCTTGGCCGCCGGTCGCAACGCCACGGACAGCACCACCACCAGCACGAACAACCAGCGAGTTTCATTCGCCAAGATCAAAGAGCCCCTCGAGGTTCCTGATCTTCTGGCCCTCCAGGTCGACAGTTTTGACTGGCTGAGCGGGAGCGAGGCGTGGAAGTCCCGCGTCTCGGCCCAGCAGGAAGCCGGTCGCACCGACGTCTCGACGAAGTCGGGCCTCGAGGAGATCTTCGAGGAGATCTCCCCGATCGAGGACTTCTCCGGCACGATGTCGCTCTCGTTCCGCGACCATCGGTTCGAGCCGGCGAAGAACACCGTCGAGGAATGCAAGGAGCGCGACGTCACGTACGCCGCGCCGCTCTTCGTGACCGCCGAGTTCATGAACAACGAGACCGGTGAGATCAAGAGTCAGACCGTCTTCATGGGGGACTTCCCCCTGATGACCAACAAGGGCACGTTCGTCATCAACGGCACGGAGCGTGTCGTCGTCTCGCAGCTCGTCCGATCGCCGGGCGTCTACTTCGAGCGCTCGATCGACAAGACCAGCGACAAGGACGTCTTCACTGCAAAGATCATCCCGTCGCGCGGCGCGTGGCTCGAGTTCGAGGTCGACAAGCGCGACACGGTCGGCGTACGTCTCGACCGCAAGCGCAAGCAGAACGTCACGGTGCTGCTGAAGGCCCTCGGCTGGACCGACGCCCAGATCCTTGAGGAGTTCGGCGACTACGAGTCGATGCGGCTCACCCTCGAGAAGGACCACACGTCCGGCCAGGACGACGCGCTGCTCGACATCTACCGCAAGCTCCGTCCGGGTGAGCCGCCGACCCGCGAGGCCGCGCAGACGCTGCTCGAGAACTACTACTTCAACCCCAAGCGCTACGACCTTGCCAAGGTCGGCCGCTACAAGATCAACAAGAAGCTCGGCTCCGAGCAGGCGTTCGACCAGCAGACGCTGACGGTCGACGACATCATCGCGACGATCCGGTTCCTGGTGGCCCTGCACGACGGCCGCGCGACCCTCGATAGCCCGCGCGGTGAGCTGGTCGTCGAGGCCGACGACATCGACCACTTCGGCAACCGCCGGCTGCGTACGGTCGGCGAGCTGATCCAGAACCAGCTCCGCACCGGCCTGGCCCGGATGGAGCGGGTGGTCCGCGAGCGGATGACGACGCAGGACGTCGAGGCGATCACGCCGCAGACCCTGATCAACATCCGCCCCGTCGTGGCGGCGCTGAAGGAGTTCTTCGGCACCTCCCAGCTCAGCCAGTTCATGGACCAGACCAACCCGATCGCCGGCCTGACCCACAAGCGTCGGCTCTCGGCGCTCGGCCCCGGTGGGCTGTCGCGTGAGCGGGCCGGGTTCGAGGTGCGCGACGTCCACACGTCCCACTACGGCCGGATGTGCCCGATCGAGACGCCGGAAGGTCCCAACATCGGCCTGATCGGGTCGCTGTCGACCTATGGCCGGGTCAACGCGTTCGGCTTCGTCGAGACGCCGTACCGCAAGGTCGTCAGGGGCAAGGTGACCGACCAGGTCGACTACCTCACCGCTGACGAGGAGGACCGCTTCGTCATCGCGCAGGCCAACGCCCCGCTGACCGACAAGGGCCGGTTCGCCGAGGACCGGGTGCTGGTTCGCCAGCGTCACGGCGAGGTCGAGAACCTGCCGGCCGACGAGGTCGACTACATGGACGTCTCGCCGCGCCAGATGGTGTCGGTCGCCACGGCGATGATCCCGTTCCTCGAGCACGACGACGCCAACCGCGCGCTGATGGGCTCCAACATGCAGCGCCAGGCAGTCCCGCTGGTGCGCAGCCAGGCTCCACTGGTCGGCACCGGCATGGAGTTCCGGGCCGCGGTCGACGCGGGTGACGTCGTGGTCGCCGAGCAGGCGGGTGTCGTCGGCGAGGTGTCGGCCGACCTGGTCGAGACCAGCAACGATGACGGCACGAGCACGACGTACCGGCTGGCCAAGTTCCGCCGCTCCAACCAGGGCACGAGCATCAACCAGCGCCCGCTGGTGGTCGAGGGTCAGCGAGTCGAGGTCGGCACGCCGGTCGCCGACGGCCCGGCCACCGACCAGGGCGAGATGGCGCTCGGCACCAACCTGCTGGTCGCCTTCATGCCGTGGCACGGCCACAACTACGAGGACGCGATCATCCTCTCCCAGCGTCTGGTGCAAGAAGACGTCCTCACCTCGATCCACATCGAGGAGCACGAGGTCGACGCCCGTGACACCAAGCTGGGTCCGGAGGAGATCACCCGCGACATCCCGAACGTCAGCGAGGAGATGCTCGCCGACCTCGACGAGCGCGGCATCATCCGGATCGGCGCCGAAGTCGGCACCGGTGACATCCTCGTCGGCAAGGTCACGCCCAAGGGCGAGACCGAGCTGACCCCCGAGGAGCGGCTGCTGCGCGCGATCTTCGGCGAGAAGGCGCGCGAGGTGCGTGACACGTCGCTGAAGGTCCCCCACGGCGAGAGCGGCACCGTCATCGGCGTCCGTGTGTTCGACCGTGAGGAGGGCGACGAGCTGCCCCCGGGCGTGAACCAGCTGGTCCGCGTGTACGTCGCCCAGAAGCGCAAGATCTCCGACGGCGACAAGCTCGCCGGCCGTCACGGCAACAAGGGCGTCATCTCGAAGATCCTGCCGGTCGAGGACATGCCGTTCATGGCGGACGGCACCCCGGTCGACGTGATCCTCAACCCGCTCGGCGTGCCCGGCCGGATGAACGTCGGCCAGGTCCTCGAGACCCACCTCGGCTGGGTGGCGAAGTCCGGCTGGGAGGTCGACGGCGAGAAGGAAGAGTGGCAGAAGCGCCTGAAGGTGATCGGTGCCCACGAAGCGCCGGCCGACACGCTGGTGGCCACCCCGGTCTTCGACGGTGCTCGTGAGGACGAGATCCAGGGGCTGCTCGCCTCGGCCCGCCCGAACCGCGACGGTGACCGAATGGTCGCCGGCGACGGCAAGGCGGAGCTGTTCGACGGCCGCTCCGGGGAGCCGTTCCCGGACCCGGTGTCGGTGGGCTACATGTACATCCTGAAGCTCACGCACATGGTCGACGACAAGCTGCACGCTCGCTCGACCGGTCCGTACTCCATGATCACCCAGCAGCCGCTCGGCGGTAAGGCCCAGTTCGGTGGCCAGCGCTTCGGTGAGATGGAGGTCTGGGCCCTCGAGGCCTACGGCGCCGCGTACGCGTTGCAGGAGCTGCTGACCATCAAGTCCGACGACATCCTTGGCCGGGTCAAGGTCTACGAGGCGATCGTCAAGGGCGAGAACATCCCCGAGCCGGGCATCCCGGAGTCGTTCAAGGTTCTCGTCAAGGAAATGCAGTCGCTGTGCCTGAACGTCGAGGTGCTGAGCAGCGACGGTACCGCCGTGGAGATGCGGGAGACAGACGAGGACGTCTTCCGTGCCGCAGAAGAGCTGGGGATCGACCTCTCACGCCGCCCGAACGAGGGTGCGATGAGCGTCGATGAGGTCTGAGCAGACCGTCCCACGCCCTCAGACCCACACTCTTCCTAGCAGAAAGAAGTAACTGTGCTCGACGTGAACTACTTCGACGAGCTTCGCATCGGCCTGGCCACGGCCGATGACATCCGGCAGTGGTCGCACGGTGAGGTGAAGAAGCCGGAGACCATCAACTACCGCACCCTCAAGCCTGAGCGTGACGGCCTCTTCTGCGAGAAGATCTTCGGCCCCACGCGCGACTGGGAGTGCTACTGCGGCAAGTACAAGCGCGTCCGCTTCAAGGGCATCATCTGTGAGCGCTGCGGCGTCGAGGTGACCCGCTCGAAGGTCCGCCGTGAGCGGATGGGCCACATCGAGCTGGCCGCGCCGGTCACCCATATCTGGTACTTCAAGGGTGTCCCGAGCCGGCTCGGCTACCTGCTCGACCTGGCTCCGAAGGACCTCGAGAAGGTCATCTACTTCGCGGCGTACATGATCACGCACGTCGACGAGGACGCGCGGCACCGCGACCTGCCCTCGCTCGAGGGCAAGATCGACGTCGAGCGCAAGTCGCTCGAGCAGCGTCGTGACAGCGACATCGAGGCCCGCGCCAAGAAGCTCGAGGAGGACCTCGCCGAGCTTGAGGCCGAGGGCGCGAAGGCCGACGTCCGGCGCAAGGTCAAGGAGGGCGCCGAGCGGGAGATGAAGCAGCTCCGCGACCGGGCCCAGCGTGAGCTGGACCGGCTCGAGGAGGTCTGGACGCGGTTCCGCAACCTCAAGGTCCAAGACCTCGAGGGAGACGAGATCCTCTACCGGGACATGAAGTTCCGGTTCGGCAAGTACTTCGACGGCTTCATGGGCGCAGCGGCGATCCAGAGGCGGCTCGAGGACTTCGACCTGCAGGCCGAGTCCGAGTCGCTGCGGGAGACCATCCGCACCGGCAAGGGCCAGCGCAAGACCCGTGCCCTCAAGCGGCTCAAGGTCGTGTCGGCGTTCCTCACCACCACCAACAGCCCCAAGGGCATGGTGCTCGACTGCGTGCCGGTCATCCCGCCGGACCTGCGGCCGATGGTGCAGCTCGACGGTGGCCGCTTCGCGACCTCCGACCTGAACGACCTGTACCGCCGGGTGATCAACCGCAACAACCGGCTCAAGCGGCTGCTCGACCTCGGCGCGCCCGAGATCATCGTCAACAACGAGAAGCGGATGCTGCAGGAGGCCGTCGACTCGCTGTTCGACAACGGCCGTCGCGGCCGCCCGGTCACCGGGCCGGGCAACCGGCCGCTCAAGTCGCTGTCCGACATGCTCAAGGGCAAGCAGGGCCGGTTCCGCCAGAACCTGCTCGGCAAGCGCGTCGACTACTCCGGCCGTTCGGTCATCGTCGTCGGCCCGGAGCTGAAGCTGCACCAGTGCGGTCTGCCGAAGCGCATGGCGCTTGAGCTGTTCAAGCCCTTCGTCATGCACGCCCTGGTCGACCGAGGTCTGGCACACAACATCAAGAGTGCCAAGCGCATCGTCGAGCGTGCCCGGCCTGAGGTCTGGGACGTCCTGGATGAGGTGATCAAGACCCGGCCGGTCCTGCTCAACCGAGCCCCGACGCTGCACCGCCTCGGCATTCAGGCCTTCGAGCCTGTGCTTGTCGAAGGCAGCGCGATCCAGATCCACCCGCTGGTGTGTCTGGCCTTCAACGCCGACTTCGATGGTGACCAGATGGCCGTCCACGTGCCCCTGTCCCGCGAGGCAGTCGCTGAGGCGCGCCAGATCATGCTCGCGACCAAGAACCTGCTCAGCCCCTCGTCCGGCGACCCGATGGTTGCGCCGCGCCTGGACATCGTCCTCGGCTGCTACTACATGACGGCAGTGCGAGACGGTGCCAAGGGCCAGTTCGACCCCAAGGCCGCCAACCACGGCTCTTACGGCAGCTTCCAGGAGGCCATCCTGGCCCACGAACTGGGACTGCTTGAGCTGCAGGCCATGATCCGCGTGCGTGACCGGCGCACCAACAACGAGGTGGTCGAGATCACCGTCGGCCGCATCCTCTTCAACGAGACGATGCCGGACGAAATGCCGTTTGTGAACGAAGTGCTGGACAGCAAGGCCC
>WHTB01000344.1 GCA_009379735.1 Propionibacteriales bacterium | reverse complement strand
TGTTCGCGTTGCTGTGGTGGTGGGTCACGCCGGCACTCGTCCGGGCCAAAGCCCGGATCGATCGCGCTTTGCTCGGCCGCGCCCGGACCGAGGAGCTCGCGGAGCGGGTGCAGCAGGTCACCGAGTCGCGGGCCGAGTCCGTGGACTTCTCGGCAGCGGAGCTCCGCCGGATCGAGCGCGACCTGCACGATGGCGCGCAGGCCCGGCTGGTCGCCCTCGGCATGAGTCTGGGCATGGCCGACGACCTTCTCGCGGGCGACCCGGATGCGGCCCGCAGGCTGCTCGTCGAGGCCAGGTCCACGACCACTGCCGCACTCAGCGACCTGCGCTCGGTGGTCCGCGGGATCCACCCGCCGGTGCTGGCCGACCGCGGCCTGGCCGGTGCGGTCGAGGCCCTCGCGATCTCGCTCCCGATACCGGTGACGATCACCGTAGACATGGACGGCAGGGCGCCCGCACCGATCGAGTCGGCGGCCTACTTCGCGGTCGCGGAGTGTCTGGCCAACGCGGGCAAGCACAGCGCGGCAACCCAGGTGTGGGTGTCGATCGGCCACCGCGACAGCCGCTTGCAGCTCGTCGTCGTCGACGACGGGATCGGCGGCGCCGCCATGGACAAGGGATCCGGGCTGGCGGGGGTGGCGCGACGGCTCGCGGTCTTTGACGGCACGATGGACCTGTCGAGCCCCGCCGGAGGGCCGACTTCCGTGTCCATGGAGGTGCCGTGCGAGTTGTCATCGCCGAAGACCTCGCCCTCCTCCGGGACGGGCTGACCCGGCTGCTCGAGGCGAACGGGTTCACGGTTGTCGCGGCGGTCGACAACGCCCCCGAGCTGCGGCGCGCGCTGCGTGAGCTCGAGCTCGACGTCGCCGTGGTCGACGTACGACTCCCGCCGTCGTTCACCGACGAGGGTCTGCGCTGCACCATCGAGGCTCGCGCCGAACGACCCGGGTTGCCGGTGCTGGTGCTCTCGCAGTACGTCGAGCAGCTGTACGCGCGCGAGCTGCTGTCCGACGGAGCCGGCGCCGTGGGCTATCTGCTGAAGGACCGGGTCACCGACGTGGCGCAGTTCGTCGACGCCGTGCGCCGGGTGGCAGACGGGGGCACCGTGCTCGACCCGGAGGTCGTCTCGACCCTGCTCGCCCGCCGGCAGGCCGACGAGCCGGTGGCCCGACTGAGCCCGCGCGAACGCGAGGTGCTCGCGCTGATGGCGGAGGGCCGGTCCAACGCGGCGATCGCCGGGCGGCTGTTCGTGACCGAGAAGGCGGTCAGCAAGCACTCCAACAGCATCTTCACCAAGCTCGACCTGCCGGTCCATGACGACGACAACCGGCGGGTCCTCGCCGTCCTCGCCTACCTCGGCGTCTAGCGCCGCCACCCGGGGTTACGGCGTCGGCTGCAGGTCGGCCAGGTCGAAGGCGGCGGCCATCGCGGCGTACCCGGCGTCGCTGGGGTGGAGGTGGTCCCCGCTGTCGAAACGGGGCAGCAGCCGGGTCGGCCGGCTCGGGTCACGGACGGCGGCGTCGAGGTCGACCACCGCGTCGAACGCCCCGGAGCGACGGATCCACCGGTTGACCGCCCGGCGGTCCGCCTCGGTGGCCCGGGAGAACGACGACCAGCCCTCGTACGGAGTGAGCGTCGCGCCGACCACCCGGATCCCGGACTCGTGCGCCCGGGCGATGAAGTCGAGGTACCCGCGGACCAGGTCGCGCGGACGCAACGACCCCCCGGCGCCGTTGATGTCGTTGACGCCCTCGAGCAGCACGACGGTGTGCACACCCGACCGAGCCAGCAGGTCACGGTCGAACCGTGACAGCCCCGACATCCCGGCGGCGTACCGGTGCGACAGCAGCCGGTTGCCGCTGATCCCGACGTTGAGCACGCCGAACTGGTCGTCCTCGGGCAGCGCCAGCATCCGGTCGGTCAGCACGTCGGTGTAGCGCCCGTTGGCGTCCAGCGTCGAGCCGAACCCGTCGGTGATCGAGTCACCGAAGAACGCCACCGACCCGACCTCGCTCTGCACGTCCCTCTGCACATCAATGGCAGACAAGGCGAGCCGGGCGGTGCCGTAGCGGCGGTAGACGCCACCCGGCGACCGGGTCGCATCACCCGCGGCCACGAACCCGGTCGCCGAGCCCAGCGCGTGCTGGGTCAGTGGCCCGGTCGCGGTCGGGAAGTAGATGCTCACCACCAGGTCGCTGTCGGCGAGCATCGGCAGGCCGACGGCGTCGGACAGCCGCTCGGCACCGGGCGCGATCGTCACCGTCGACCGGCCGCCGAAGGTCACCGGGACGGCCCGCTCGGCGTCGATCGTCGGCGTACCGACCGGCCCACCGTCCGGCGGCGCGAGCGTCACCGCACCGACGCGCAGCGGCCGGGCACCGAAGGCATTCGACAGCCGGACGCGTACGGCGTCGCCGCCGACCGACAGGTGGACGACTTGGCGCAGGGTCGCGTTGTCGACGCCCCGGGCCGACAACCCGCCCGGCGACGGCGCGGTCACCGCGACGGCCCAGCTGCCGACCCACTGCACGCCCACTCGCTCGGGACCGGCTCCGGCCGGGTCGTACGCCGCGATCCCGAGCATCACCGCGATCGCTGCGGCGACAGCGAGCACGCGGCGACGAACGTTCGGGCTGGTCACGGCTCCTCGACTGGTAGTTGCGTCCTCTAACTGTGCGGTGAGAGGGGCTCAACTGCGAAACCAGTGGTCGGATCGTTATCGACCGCCGCCTGGCACACTCCCGCCACGGCGCCGATTCGCCACCCTGCGCGGCCGGTTCCGGTGGTAGGCATGGCTCGGAAGCCGTCGCACCGGCAGGGGGTAGGGCAGTGAGACCACGTCGATCGGTACCGGTCCTGGCGGCCGCCGTCTTGTTGCTCGGGGCCGCGGCCCCAGGAGCGCCGGCCGAGCCGGCGGCGGAGATCGGCGCCGCCGTGACCACCGAGCGCTGGACGGTCACGTTGCTCACCGGCGACCGGGTGGACGTCCACCAGCGCGGCGACGAGGTGCTGACGCAGGTCCGGCCGGGCGTCGGCCGTGAGCACATCCGGTTCCAGCGCCGGCGCGTCGGCGACCGGATCCACGTCGTACCCAGTGACGCGCTCACGCTGCTCGGCACGGGGCGGCTCGACCCGCGGCTGTTCGATGTCAGCGGGCTGATCGACCTGGGGTACGACGACGCCCGCGCCGACCTCCCCCTGCTCGTGCAAGGACCAGAGCCTCGTACGGCTCTGGCCGGCGCCGACTCCCGGGTGACCCGGCGGCTGACGAGTCTCGACACCACGGTCGTACGCCAGCCGAAGGCGTCGACCGGTGAGCTCTGGCGGTCGCTGACGCAGTCCCAGCCGTCGACCGACGGGGCCCGTACGCTGCGCGCCGGGGTCCAGCGGGTCTGGCTGGACGGGAGGCGCCAGGCGTTGCTCGACCAGAGCGTCCCGCAGATCGGAGCACCCGAGGCGTGGGCCGCGGGCTACACCGGCCAGGGCACGAAGGTCGCCGTCCTGGACACCGGCATCGACGCCACCCATCCCGACTTCGCCGGCCAGCTCGGCGAGGTCCGCAACTTCTCGGCCGCGCCGGACGCCAACGACACGGTCGGGCACGGCACCCACGTCGCCTCGACGATCGCCGGGACCGGCGCGGCGAGCACCGGGCAGTACACGGGCGTCGCACCGGACGCCACGTTGCTAATCGGCAAGGTCTGCGAGAGCGAGTCCTGCGCCGACTCGGCGATCCTCGCCGGCATGGACTGGGCCGCGCGCGCCGGCGCCGACGTGGTCAACCTCAGCCTCGGCGGTACGGACGGCCCGGAGATCGACCCGCTCGAGCAGGCGGTCAACGACCTCACCGCCGCTTACGGCACGCTGTTCGTGATCGCCGCCGGGAACGACGGGGCCGACGAGACGATCGGCTCGCCCGGCAGCGCCGACGCGGCACTGACCGTCGGCGCGGTCGACAAGTCCGACCAGCTGGCCGACTTCTCCAGCCGCGGCCCAAGGGTCGGCGACACCG
>WHTB01000039.1 GCA_009379735.1 Propionibacteriales bacterium | reverse complement strand
GGGTGGAGCTGCAGCGGCAAGGCGTCGGACGCGAGGTGTGGCGGTTGGCCGAGGAGTGGGTACGGTCGCGCTGGCCCGAGGCGACCACGGCCCGGCTGGCGGTCGTCGACACGACGGCCGCTGCCGCGGAGCCGTTCTGGCAGCGGGTGGGGTTCGCCGCGACGGGGGAGCAGCGGCCGTACCGGTACGACAAGCTCGCGTCGTCCGTGCGGCTGTACGAGAAGCCGCTCTGACCGCCTGCGTCGCGTGGCATGTTCTGGGCCCGACGCCGCGGGCGACATGACACGCGACTGGTCGCCAGCGGCCCAGGTCGGCCGGCCCTTCGGGTCAGCGCTTCGGGGTCAGCGCCGAGCGGGTGGCGGCCGAGGGGTGCCGGCGCTTGCGGTTCATGCCGATCGGCGCCGTCGCCGGTGCCGAGTCGGTGGTCGCCTGGTCGGCCTCAGGTCGCGGTGCGTCCGCGGCGGGCAGATGGTCGGCGTCGATGCCGGTCATGAACCCGTCGAGGATCTTCCAGGTGGTGCCTCGGGCGGCGCGGCCGGTGAGCATGCCGAGGTGCCCGCCGGGCACGACCTCGAACCGCGGCGACGCCTGCGGCACCATCTCGACCAGCGGCTGCACCGAGGCGATCGGCGCGATCGAGTCGCCAGACCCGGCCAGCACCAGCAGCGGTTTGTCGAGCGTGCTCAGCTCGATCCGCCGGTCGTCGAGGTCGTAGCCACCGCTGGCCAGCGCGTTCGCCCGCAGGAAGCGGTGGTAGAGCTGCCCGAAGCTGCGGCCCGGATAGGCGATCATGTTCGCCGTGAACCGGTCGACCGCCTCGATCTGGGCGAGGAACTCCGCGTCGTCGAGGTTCCTGACCACGGCCAACGGCTTCGTCACCAGCTTGTCGATGCTGGACAGCTGGAATGCCCTGCGCACCAACGGTTTCGGTGCACCCCCGAGCACCCGGTAGATCCCGCCGAGCACCGCGCCGTCGGCGAGGTTGACCAGCGGACGGAACGGCGCGATCAACGGCACCCGCGACACGTCGAACGGCGAGCCCAGGGCGGTCACCGAGGCGATCGGCAGGTCGCCGTGGTCGGCCGCCGTCAGCGTCGCGAAGATGCCGCCGAGGCTCCACCCGACCAGGTGCACGGGCTGCCCGCCGGCGTGCTCGCTGACGGCCCGCACGGCGGCGGGGAGCACCTCGTCGATCCAGTGCTCGACGCCGAGTCGCCGGTCGGCGAAGCTCACCTCGCCGTACTCGACCAGGTAGGTTGGCCGCTGCAGCTTGACCAGGTGCTCCACCAGCGAGCAGCCACGCCGCAGGTCGAAGCACAGCGCCGGCGCGGCGAGCGGCGTCACGAGCAGCACCGGCAACCCGGTCGGGTGGGAGCCGGCCCCCGCCCGGTAGTGGTAGACCTCGCGCAGCGTGCCGTCGTCGATCAGCGTGCGCGGCATCGGCCGCAGGTCGGCGAGCCCGCCGTACAGCACCTTGTGTCCGATGTTCGCGCCGGCGGCGAGCAGCTGCTCGAGTGACGGCAGGCCGGGGATGCCGGGCAGCAGCTTGGCCAGTGGCGCAACGCTCATCGGTCAGTCCTTGTCGTGTGATCCGGGGTCGGCGAGGCCGTCCAGGAACTCGGCCGCCCAGCGGTCGATGTCGTGCTCCAGGAGGTAGCGCCGCATGGCCCTCATCCGCCTGGTCAGCTCGCGAGGCTCGGCCGACATGGCGCCGAGCAGCGCCTCTTTCAGCCCGTTGATGTCGTACGGGTTAACGAGGAACGCCTGCTTGAGTTCCGCGGCGGCGCCGGCGAACTCGCTGAGCAACAACGCGCCGTCGTGGTCGTAGCGGCAGGCGACGTACTCCTTGGCGACGAGGTTCATCCCGTCGCGTAGAGGAGTCACGACCATCACGTCGGCGGCCAGGAACAGCGCGGCCATCTCGTTGCGGTCGAACGACGTATGCATGTAGTTGATCGCTGGGCTGCCGATCCGGCCGAAGTCGCCGTTGATCCGGCCGACCAGCATGTCGATGTCGTCGCGCAGCACGCGGTACTGCTCGACGCGCTCCCGCGACGGCGTCGCCACCTGGATGAACACGGCGTCGTCGACGCTGACCAGGCCGTCGCGGAGCAACTCGCCGAAGGCGCGTAGGCGCTGCCGGATGCCCTTGGTGTAGTCGAGCCGGTCGACGCCGAGCAGGATCCGGGCGGGGTTGCCGACCTCCTCGCGGATCTCCTTCGCCCGCGCCTGGGTCGCCGGATGCCGGGCCTTCTGCTCAAGTCCCTGCGAGTCGATGGAGATGGGGTACGCCTTGGCGTGCACGACCCGCCCGTCGGCGAGTGTGACCCGGTCACGGTGCGTCTTGTTGCCGGTCAGGTTGCGGACGAGGCGGACGAAGTTGGCCGCAGCCCCAGGCACCTGGAAGCCGACCAGGTCGGCACCGAGCAGGCCCTCAATGATCTGGCGCCGCCACGGCACCTGGAGGAACAGCTCGGTCGGCGGGAACGGGATGTGCAGGAAGAAGCCGATCCGCAGGTCGGGCCGCAGCTCGCGCAGCATCTGCGGGACGAGCTGCAGCTGGTAGTCGTGGACCCACACCACGGCGCCGGGGGCGGCCGTCTCGGCCGCCTTCCGGGCGAACCGCCGGTTGACCGTGACGTACGAGTCCCACCACTCCCGGTGGAACTCCGGAGCGACGATGACGTCGTGGTAGAGCGGCCACAGGGAGCCGTTGGAGAATCCCTCGTAGTACTCCTCCACCTCCTGGTCCGACAGCCCGACCGGCACGAGCGACAGGCCGTCCTCCTCGAACGGCTCGAGGTCGGCGGAGCCGCCACCGGGCCAGCCGATCCAGGCGCCGTGGTGGCGGCGGAGCACCGGCTCGAGGGCGGTGACGAGGCCACCGGGGGACCGGCGCCACGCGACCGTGCCGTCCTCGTTCTCGACCAGGTCGACCGGCAGCCGGTTGGCGACGACGACCATCGGGCTGGTCGACCTGCTGCGGCCCTTGCTTCGGGTGGACCGGCTGCTGGTCTTCGTGGGCACGGGTCGGACCTCCCTCGCGTGGCTTTTCCTGACAGTAGTGTCTCCTGCCCCGTCACCCGGGTCGAACTCGACAACCCGGCACCGACCTCGGTCAGGCATTGCCGAGACGTACACGAAGGTGCCGCAATGGTTCGGACTGGGGCGCCGGTCGGCTGAGAGTTCTACCAGCCGTCCTTGTGCGCGCGAGCCTCGTACAGCATCACCGAGGCCGACACGGACACGTTGAGGCTGTCGGCGTAGCCCAGCATCGGTACGCCGACTCGCGCAAAGCCGTGCTGGTACCACGGCTTGGTAATGCCGTAGCGTTCACTGCCCACCACTAGCGCGGTACGCCCCGAGTAGTCGATGGTGCGGTAGTCGACGCTCTCATCGGTGTCGGCCAGGTACACCGTGAACTGCCGCGACTTCAACCAGTCGATCGTGGCGCTGACTTCGTCGAACTCGATGTGCGGCACCCGCACCGACATGCCCTGGCTCGCCCGGAGCACCTTCGGATGCGACATTCGTGTGCGCCGGTTGGTCATGATCAGCAAGTCGGCGCTGCAGGCGTCGAGTGTACGGATCAGCGTTCCCAGGTTGCCGGGGATCTCAATGCCGTCGGTGACGAGCACGAGTGCCGACTGCGGCAGCTCGATCTCCTCCGGTCGCCAGATCGGCATCTCGACCGTCGCCAGAATTCCGTCGGGATTGCCGCGCTCGGCCAGACGCTTCATCGTCTTCGCCGAAACCTGGAACGTGCGCCGCGCGCGCTCGGACAGCTCGTGGCCCCGCTTCTTGGCTTCGTCGGAGTGCACCAGGTCCGGGCACCAGAAGAACGTGTCCACCCGCAGGTCGGTGTCGAGCGCGACCCGTGCGGCCCACAGCCCTTCCGCGACGAACAGCTTGAAGCGGTTTGGAGCGGTGTTGTTCTGGATAGCCAGGACATCTTTCACAGCAGGATGACTGGCACCGATCTGCTTGAACTCCATAGGTGGGCTGCTCGCTCGAGTCGGCGTTCGACGGACAGATCGCCCGTACGGCCATGTTATCCGGGTCAACGTGCGCGCAATCTCGCCGCTATGTATGGCGGCTGGCGCCGACCTCGGTCAGGTCTCGGTCCCAGGACCATCGTTGTACGTCGCTGCGCGCTCCTGGCCGGACAGGGCGGCGATGGCAGCCATGATCTCGTCGGTGACCTGGCGGCGGACCAGACCGGACCGGGCCTGGCCGTGGAGCTCGGAGAAAACCAGCGGTGGCCCGAACCGTACCGTCACCCGGTGGGCTCGGGGGATCCACGAGCCGACCGGCTGGATCCGGTCCGTACCCGCGAGCGCCGCGGGCACGACCGGGCAGCCGGCCGTCAGGGCGAGCCACGCGACGCCGGTCTTGCCGCGGTAGAGCCGGCCGTCGCGCGAACGCGTGCCCTCCGGGTAAATGCCGAACGCGCCGCCGTCCGTCAGCACCCGAAGGGCCGACTCGAGGGACGCCTGCGCGGTCCGGTGCGCTCCCCGATCCACCGGGATCGCCCCCAGCGCGCTGAGCAGCCAGCCGAAGAGCCGCCGGCGGACGCCGCGGCCGGTGAAGTACTCGGCCTTGGCCAGGAACGAGACCCGCCGCGGCGCCACCAGGGGGATCACGATGCTGTCGACGAGGGACAGGTGGTTGCTGGCCAAGATGACGGGACCTTCGAGCGGAACACGGTCCCGCCCTTCCACGACCGGCCGCCAGATGACCCGGACCAGCGGCAGCAGCACCAGTCTGATGATCCGGTAGAGCACCAGGCCCCCCTCACGGCGTCGGGCTGTCGACGGCATGATCTCGCATCCGACCGATGGGCGAAGAACCCCGGGACCCGGTGGTGGACGCGACGGTTGCGGCGGAGCACGCTGGAAGAGCCGGCGGGAGGGAGGGACCTATGGACGTGATGACGCTGCATCAGCGCACGGTCGCCGAGTGGACCGCCCGGCTCGCGGAGGTGCGCGACGACCAGTGGGACGCCGTGACTCCGTGCACCGAGTGGACGGTGCGCGACCTGGTCAACCACGTGGCCGGTGAGGACCGCTGGATGGTGCCGTTGCTCCGCGGCCGCACGATCGACGACGTCGGTGACTCGCTCGACGGAGACCTGCTCGGCACCGAGCCGGCCGCGGCAGCCCGCACCGCCGCGGGGGACGCCGTCGCCGAGGTCGTCGCACGCGTGCCCGACGGCGGCAAGGTGCATCTGTCGTACGGCGACGAGGCCGTCGAGGAGTACGTCATGCAGGTCGCGGCCGACCACCTCATCCACGGCTGGGACCTGGCGGCGGCGACAGGCGGCGACACGAGGCTCGACGCCACGCTGGTCGCGGAGGTGTCGCGCTGGTTCGTCGACCGGGAGGAGCTGTACCGGGCCGGTGGCGCGATCGGGCCGCGGCAGTCGGCCGCCGACGACCCGGGGGTGGCGCTGCTGGCAGCGTTCGGCCGCGACGCCGGCTGGACTCCGGACCACGCCACGCTGGCCCGGTTCTCGGCCGCTTTCGGCCGAGGAGACGTCGACGAGGTGATGCGTCTGATGACCGAGGACTGCGTCTTCGAGTCGACCAGCCCGGCACCGGACGGCGTCCGAGTCGAGGGTGCAGCCGCCGTACGCGCGACGTTCGAGGAGCTGTTCGGCAGTACGCGGGACGCGACGTTCGCCGCGGAGGAGTCGTTCGTCGCCGGCGACCGCGCGGTGCTGCGCTGGCGGTTCTCGTGGTCCGAGGCCGACGGCTTGCCCGGGCAGGTGCGCGGCGTCGACGTGCTGCGGCTGCGCAACGGCCTGGTGGCCGAGAAGCTGTCGTACGTCAAAGGGTGAGGTCGTCCTCGGCGAAGCGCACGCCGAGCTGGCCGCGGATCGTGTCCATCACCCGCATGATCGCGAGCGTGTCGTCGAGCGGCACGAGTGGGCTCTCTGTCAGCCCGTCACGCAGGCAGCGCATCGCCTCGACCGCCTCGTAGGTGTAGCCGCGGCCGTGGGTGTTGAGGGTGAACGTCTCGGTGTCGTCGCCCCGGCGCAGGTTGAAGCGCTGCGGGCAGTGGAACCTCGTCGGGACGTCGATCCGGCCGGCGTCGCCCGCGATCGAGGCCGTGCACGGCGTCCACCCGGTCGTCGAGCAGCTGAGCGCGGCCACCGCCCCGTCGTCGTACCCGAGCACGAAGGCGGTGTTGAGGTCGATGCCGCGGTCCGAGATCTCGGCGACGGCATGCACCGTCGACGGGTCGCCGAGCATCAGGTGCGCGAAAGTGAGCGGGTAGATGCCCATGTCCAGCAAGACACTGCCGCCGAGGGCCGGGTCGACGAGCCGGTGCGTCGGTGGCAGGTCGGCCGCGAAGCCGAGGTCGGCGCGGACCTGCACGACGCGGCCGAGCCCGCCATCGCGCACCAGGTCGCGGATCTGCTGGACCAGCGGGTTGCAGCGCATCCACATGGCCTCCATGAAGAACAGGCCGCGCCGTCGTGCCTGCTCGACCAGGTGCGCCGACGTGCGCGCGCTGAGGGTCAGTGCCTTCTCGCAGAGCACCGGCTTGCCGGCATCGAAGCAGCGCAGCACGTCGGTGTAGTGCAGCGCGTGCGGTGTCGCCACGTAGACGATGTCGACGTCCGGGTCGTCGGCGACCTCGCCGTAGGAGGCGTACGTCGTCGCGCCGGGCGCGTACTCCGCGGCGAACGCGCTCGCCGACTCGAGCGAGCGGGAGCCGACCGCCGTGACCCGGGCGTCCGGGAGTAACGCCAGGTCGGCGGCGAAGGCGCGCGCGATGTTGCCGGTGGCGACGATGCCCCAGCCGATGGTGTCGGGTGAAGTCACGGGCTCGATTGTGGCAACGCCGCCCGTCCCACTCCACCGGGTGTCCGTCGGCGCGTCACCGTGTAGCGGGGTCGTCCGGCGCGGCGTAACGTCGGGAGGAGGGCGGCGAGATGGAGACAGCGCACGTCGACGGTCTGCAGGTCGCGTACACCCGGCACGGCGACGGTCCGCCGCTCGTCTTGCTGCACGGCGGGCTGTCGGACAGCCGTTCATGGCGTCGGCAACGAGCATTGGCCGACGAGTTCACGCTGCTGGCCTGGGACGCGCCGGGTTGCGGCCTGTCCGCCGTGCCGCCGTCGACCTGGCGGATCGCCGACTACGCCGACTGCCTGGCGGGCTGGCTGGGGAGCATCGGCGTGGAGCGGGCGCACGTCCTCGGGCTGTCGTGGGGTAGCTCGCTCGCGCTCGAGCTGTGCCACCGGCATCCGGCCTTCGTCCGGTCGCTGGTGCTCGCGTCGGCGTACGCCGGGTGGGCCGGCTCGTTGCCGCCGGAGGAGGTACGGGCGCGGATCGAGGGCTTCTTGGACCTGGTGGGCCAGTCACCGGCTGCGGTCATCGACGCCGTACTGCCGACGCTGGTCACCCCGGCGGCGCCGCCGGGCAGTGCCGAAGAGATCGCGGCCATGATCGCCGACTTCCACCCGGCCGGTGCGACCACGATGCTGCTGGCGATGGCCGAGGCCGACCTGCGGCCGGCCCTGCCCCGCATCGCGGTACCGACCCTGCTGCTGTACGGCGAGCTCGACCAGCGTTCGCCGCTGCCGGTCGCCCGCGCGCTGCACGAGCAGATCGCCGGGTCGACGCTGGTGGTGCTGCCGGGCGTCGGGCACGAGTGCGGCGTGGAGGACGCCGACGGGTTCAACGCCGCGGTCCGTTCGTTCCTGCAGTCCACGCCCCGCTGACCCCATCCCCCCGTCGAGTGGGACGTTATCGACGCGACACGCCGGCGTGTCGGTCGGAAACGTCCCACTCAACGGATTTGGCGGGCGGCGGCAGGTGCGCCAAAATACGTACCGGCGCGTCGAACCGGGGCAAATGACACTGGTGTTGTTCGTCGCCTACGATGGTGCCTGCACCGCACCGCAACCGTATGGAGTCCCTATGTCAGGCACCGAAGCCGTGACCACCGCCAGCATGGCCACGACCGGTGAGGCCGCGCGCGCCGCCCAGGAGCTCAGCCGGCGTGACCAGGACATCTTGAGCTTCGAGCGGCAGTGGTGGAAGTACGCCGGTGCCAAGGAGCAGGCGATCCGCGAGCAGTTCGACATGTCCGCGACGCGGTACTACCAGGTGCTCAACTCCCTGCTCGACCAGCAGTCCGCGCTGGCCTTCGACCCGCTGCTGGTCAAGCGGCTACGCCGGCTGCGCTCGGCCCGCCAGCGGGCCCGCTCCGCCCGCCGCCTGGGCTTCGAGGTCTGACTCCGATGCGCCGCGACGCCGCCGGTCGGGTGACGTCGACCGTGGTCGCCGTGGTGAGTGTGCTCGCGCTCGGGGCCGCTCTTGCGGGGTTCCTGTTCGACAGCCCGAGCGACGACAAGGCAGTCGCCGCCAAGCGACCGGCCGCGGTCGCGACCACGGCCGACCCAGCCCCGACCCCAACCCCGTCGCCGGCCACCAAGCCGAAGCCGAAGGCCACGCCGACTCGGGACGACGCAGTGCCGCAGGTCTACGTCGAGGTCTACAACATGTCGGGCGTCAGCGGTCTCGCCAGCTCGAAGGCCGCCGAGCTGCAAGACGCCGGCTGGCAGGTCGTCGGCATCGACAACTGGCGCGGCAACATCCCCGCCAGCACCGTCTACTACCCCGACGA
Organism: Propionibacteriales bacterium; assembly: GCA_009379735.1. Lineage (GTDB taxonomy): Bacteria > Actinomycetota > Actinomycetes > Propionibacteriales > Nocardioidaceae > WHTB01. Next base: position 11,783 of record WHTB01000039.1, on the reverse strand, counting down.
CATGGCCGACGCGGCCGAGCAGCTTGCCAAGACGCTCGGCATCGGGCGCACCAGGGGCGCAGTCGCGCCGATGAAGTTCGACCGACTCACCGTCATCCTCACCACCGACGCGACCTGATCTCGCGGCTGACCGCCGGCGTACCCTCGACTCTCGTGCAGCCGACCACGCCTGCCGGGACCGCCTGGCTCGACGCCGTCCGTGCCGACCCCGCAGACGCCCTGCTGGCCTTCGACTTCGACGGCACGCTGGCACCGATCGTCGCCGATCCCGATGCCGCGGCCGCGCACCCCGACGCCCATGACGCCCTGGCCGACGTCGCCGCTCGGGTCGGGCACGTCGCCGTGATCACCGGGCGTCCGGCCGGCGTGGCGGCGGCCCGCCTCGGGCTCGCCGACCTGGCCGGCCACGGTGACGTGCGGGTGCTCGGCCACTACGGCCTCGAACGCTGGGACGCCGTCAGCGGTGAGGTGCACGCGCCGGCGCCGGATCCCGGTCTTGCGCGGGTACGCCGGGAGCTGCCGACGGTGCTCGCCGGTGCGGACACGGCGGCGGCGTTCGTCGAGGACAAGGGTTCGGCGGTCGCGGTCCATACCCGCCGGCTGCCCGACCCGGCGGCCGCGCTCGACCGGTTGCGTGGTCCGTTGGCCGAGCTCGCCGCAGCCGCCGGGCTCGCGGTCGAACCGGGGCGGCTGGTGCTCGAGCTGCGCCCGCACGGCATCGACAAGGGTGGCGCGTTGCGTGCGCTGGTAGGCGAGACGGGCGCGCGGGCGGTGTCGTTCGCCGGCGACGACCTCGGCGATGTCGCGGCGTTCGACGCGGTCGACGCGATGCGCGCCGAAGGGATCGCCGGCCTGCTGGTCTGCTCGGGGTCGAGCGAGGAGCGCGTGCTCGCCGACCGCGCCGACCTGCTCGTCGACGGCCCCGCGGGTGTGGTCGCCTGGCTGCGAGCCCTGTCGCGCGACCTCGCCGATCGGACCTGATCGACCGGTGGAGGGATGGCAGGTACGGCGCGCGGTCAACTGGGTCAACCTGTCCACGCCGCTCGGCCTGCTGATCGGCACGGTGGGCGGGGCACGCCTCACCCGCGGCCCGCGCGGGATCTACGTCGCCGGGGAGTTCCGGCTGTCGCTGCTGCAGGCCAACGCGATGACGATCGGCTCCGTCGTGATCAGCAAGCGGGCCGCGCCGTGGGTGCTCGAGCGACCCCGGCTGCTCGCCCACGAGGAGCGGCACGCCTGGCAGTACGCCGTCTGCCTCGGCCTGCCGATGCTCCCGCTGTACGTCCTCGGCGCCGCGTACTCCTGGGTGGTCTGCCGCAACCCCGGCACGCTGAACCCGTTCGAACGGCTCGCCGACCTGGCCGACGGCGGCTACCCGCTCACCGCCGCCGCTGCCCGTGAGCGGCACGCCGCCCGCCGTACCCAGTGATGCTGTCTCGTCATATGGCGGCCTATCCCATATCGCGGACCTGATTCGCGGTCTGCGGAGCGTCCCCTCTAGGCTGACCCAAGCTCATCGAGAGGGGCAGAGGGACACGGCCCGACGAAGCCCCGGCAACCAGCCAGCAGCTCTCTCGGCAGCCATCTGCAGAGGCCGCGCGGATCTTGGTGCCACGTCCGTCCCGCGCCGAGATCCGGCTCGGGAGAGATGAGGAGGAGGCCTCGTGAGCATGACTCTCAGCACCCAGCAGGGCACCCAGCCGGCGACCCCGACCACCTTGCGTGAGGGCGCCTTCGGCAACGCGGTCGGCTTGACCTGTCGCGCGTGCGGCCACCAGCAACCGCTCGGACCGTTCTATGCCTGCGAGGAATGTTTCGGCCCGCTCGAGGTCGGCTACGAGTTCCCGGAGATCACTCGTGCGCAGATCGAGGCGGGCCCCAAGAACATCTGGCGCTACCAGCCGCTGCTGCCGGTGCCGACCGACATCACCGAGTCGCCGAACATGGAGCCCGGTTTCACCCGGCTCATCAAAGCCGACAACCTGGCCCGCGAGCTCGGCCTGAAGACGCTCTGGGTCAAGGACGACTCCGGCAACCCGACCCACTCGTTCAAGGACCGCGTCGTCGCGCAGGCCCTGTCGGCCGCCCGCGAGCTCGGCATGACGGTCTTCGCATGCCCGTCGACCGGCAACCTGGCCAACGCCGTCGCCGCGGCCGGGGCCCGGGCCGGCATCAAGACGGTTGTCTTCATCCCGCACGACCTCGAGCGGGCCAAGGTGCTCACGACAGCGGTCTACGGCGGCACGCTGGTCGCGGTCAAGGGCAATTACGACGACGTCAACAAGCTCGCCTCGGAGATCGCCGGCGAGGAGGAGGGCTGGGCGTTCGTCAACGTCAACGTGCGGCCCTACTACGCCGAGGGTTCCAAGACACTGGGGTACGAGGTGGCCGAGCAGCTCGGCTGGCGGCTGCCGCAGCAGGTCGTCATCCCGGTCGCGTCTGGTGCGCAGCTCACCAAGGTGGACAAGGGGTTCGGCGAGCTGGTGTCACTCGGCCTGGTCGACGAGTCGCCGTACAAGATCTTCGGCGCCCAGGCGACCGGCTGCTCGCCGGTGTCCGCGGCGTTCAAGGCCGGCCATGACGTGGTCCGCCCGGTCAAGCCCGACACGATCGCCAAGTCGCTGGCGATCGGCAACCCCGCCGACGGACCGTACGTCCTCGACGTCGCACGCCGCACCGGTGGTGCGGTCGAGGACGTGACGGACGAGGAGGTACGGGAGGGCATCACCCTGCTCGCCCGGACCGAGGGGGTCTTCGCCGAGACCGCCGGCGGCGTCACGGTCGCGACGTTGCGGAAGCTGGTCGAGGCGGGTCGGCTCGACCCCGAGGCGGAGACCGTCGTGTTCAACACCGGCGACGGCCTCAAGACGCTCGACGCGATCGCCGACCGGGTCGGCCCGGCGGCGACCATCGACCCGACGTACTCTGCCTTCACAGCAGCCAACCTGATCTGAGGAGCCGCACCGATGAGCGTGAGTGTCCGGGTGCCCACAATCCTGCGCACCTACACCAAGGGCGAGTCCGAGGTGAGTGTCGATGGCGCGACGCTGTCGGAGGTGCTCGACTCGCTCGATGCCAGCTTCCCCGGTATCAAGGGCCGCATCGTCGACGAGCAGGGAGAGCTGCGCCGTTTCGTCAACGTGTACGTCGGATCCGAGGACGTGCGCTTCGCCGAAGGGCTCGGCACCGCCACCGCCGACGGCGCGCAGATCTCGGTCATCCCCGCCGTCGCGGGCGGCTGAGCAGCCCGCCACCTTCGTCCGACGAAATCGAGCGGCGGGGCGCACCTGCTGCCTGACAAGATGGCCGGATGCCCGACATCTGGCTCGCGACTTACGCCGGGTGCCCCGATGGGTGCACCGACGGTCGGCCGATCGACCGCGCGTTCAAGGACCTCGACGTCGACGCGCAGTGGGCGGTGTGGGACGACCCGGACGTCGACTGGGCGGCGGCCCCACTGGTGGCGGTGCGCAGCATCTGGGACTACCAGACGAGGCACGCCGAGTTCCTCGGCTGGGCGGCCCGGGTGGATGCCGTCACGACGCTGGTCAACCCGCTGGCGGTCCTGCGCTGGAACTCCCACAAGGGCTACCTCGCCGAGCTGCCGGCGCTCGGGGTGCCGACCGTGCCGACGTACACCGTGCCGGCCGGTGCGGGCCCGACGATGAGCGCGGTCGAGCCGCTGGTGGTCAAGCCCGCGGTCGGAGCGAGCGGGGTCGGCGTCCGGATCCTGCCCCGCGGCGAGGCGGTCTGCGGTGACGACGTGGATCTGGTCGTCCAGCCGTTGGTCGAGTCGGTGCGTACGGAGGGCGAGCGGTCGGTCTACGTCATCAACGGGGTGCCGGTCGCGGCAGCGGTGAAGCGCCCGGCCCGTGGTGAGATCCGGGTCCACGAGGAGTACGGCGGCGAGACGCTGCCGGATGCCCTGACGCCCGAGACGACCGAGCTCGCGGTTGGTGCTCTGCGGGCTGTCGAGGAGCGGTTCGGTGTGCGGCTGCCGTACGCCCGGGCCGACCTGATGCGGCTCGACGACGGCGCGCAGGTGCTGAGCGAGCTGGAGCTGGTCGAGCCGGGTCTCTACGCCGAGGTGCTGCCGTCGGTGCCGGTCGCCTACGCGGCCGGGATGGCAGCCGTCCTCCAGGCAGCCAAAAAAGATCGGGACGCGACATAGTCGCGCCCCGATCCAGACCCCGTCGCACCCACGAGGTAGTTCAACCGTAGCGGGGCTGTTACTTGCCGGTCAATAGCCCCTTACGGTGCATTTTTCGGCTACCGAAGCGCAGGACATATCAGGGCGACTTGGTTGAAACGTCTCACCGCCCTCGGACCCCTCCGGTTGAGTGGGACGTTTTCGACGGACACGCCGGCGTGTCGCGTCGGATTCGTCCCACTCAACCGGAGGGGTTAGTCGGGGGCGCCGACCGGGATCGACGACGGAGCGAGGTAGACGTCCTTGCCCAGGTCCGCGAACTCCGCGGACTTCTCCTCCATCCCGCGCTCGATCGCCTCGGCCGAGTCCAGCCCGTGCTCGGCCGCGTACCGCCGGACGTCTTGGCTGATCCGCATCGAGCAGAACTTCGGTCCGCACATCGAGCAGAAGTGCGCCGTCTTGGCCGGCTCGGCCGGGAGCGTCTCGTCGTGGAACGCCTCGGCCGTGTGCGGGTCGAGCGACAGCGCGAACTGGTCCTGCCAGCGAAACTCGAAGCGCGCCTTGCTCAGCGTGTCGTCCCACCGCCGAGCGCCCGGGTGTCCCTTCGCCACATCGGCGGAGTGCGCGGCCAGCTTGTACGTGATGACCCCGGTCTTGACGTCGTCCCGGTTGGGCAGGCCGAGGTGCTCCTTCGGCGTGACGTAGCAGAGCATCGCGGTGCCGTGCATGGCAATCGCCGCGGCGCCGATCGCCGAAGTGATGTGGTCGTATCCGGGCGCGATATCGGTCGCCAGCGGGCCGAGCGTGTAGAACGGCGCGCCGTGGCACCACTCCTGCTGCAGCCGGACGTTCTCCTCGACCAGGTGCAGGGGTACGTGTCCCGGGCCCTCGACCATCACCTGCACGTCGTGCTCCCAGGCCCTCGACGTCAGCTCGGCCAGCGTGCGTAGCTCGGACAGTTGGGCCTCGTCGTTGGCGTCGGCGACGCAGCCGGGACGCAGCCCGTCGCCCAGGCTGAACGACACGTCGTACCTCGCGAAGATCTCGCACAGCTCGTCGAAGTGGGTGTAGAGGAAGTTCTCCTGGTGGTGGGCCAGGCACCAGCCGGCCATGATCGACCCGCCGCGGCTGACGATGCCGGTGATGCGCCGGGCGGTCATCGGCACATAGCGCAGCAGCACACCGGCGTGGATGGTCATGTAGTCGACGCCCTGCTCGCACTGCTCGACCACGGTGTCGCGGAAAATCTCCCAGGTCAGCTGGTCGGCCTCACCGTCGACCTTCTCCAGCGCCTGGTAGATCGGGACGGTCCCGATCGGCACCGGCGAGTTGCGCACGATCCACTCCCGGGTCGTGTGGATGTCGTCGCCGGTCGACAGGTCCATCACCGTGTCGGCCCCCCACGTGGTCGCCCAGGTGAGCTTGGCGACCTCCTCCTCGATCGAGCTGGTGACGGCCGAGTTGCCGATGTTGGCGTTGACCTTCACCAGGAACCGCTTGCCGATGATCATCGGCTCGATCTCCGGGTGGTTGACGTTGGCGGGGATGATCGCGCGGCCGGCGGCGACCTCCTCGCGGACGAGATCGACGTCGCAGCTCTCGCGGATCGCCACGAACTCCATCTCCGGGGTCACGACGCCCTTGCGGGCATAGTGCATCTGGGTCACGCGGACGCCGTCGACCGCTCGCAGCGGGGTACGTCGTTCGCCCTTCCACTCAGCCGTCGCGGCGCCGCGGCGGACGGCTGAGCGTCCGTCGTCGGCGAGGGCACGCCGCCGGCCGTCGTACTCCTCGACGTCGCCGCGGTCGGCGACCCAGCCGGCGCGCAGGGGCGGGAGCCCGCTGCTGGGGTCACTGCCGGGGCCGGCCGTTCGGTAGACGCGCAACGGCTCGTTGGGAATCGGGCCGGTCGGCCCGTCGGAGTCGTCCAGGCTGATCTCGGTGAAGGGGACGCGGATATCGGGGCGTGAGCCCTCGGTGTACACCGCGCGGTGGGACGGGTGGACGGTCATGACGCTCCTTGGTCGATGAGATGGGCGACGGGGCCGCGGCCGGCGCCGAGACGCCAGCCGCGGGAAACCTCGAGCTGGTGGCGGACGAACGACTGCGCGCTCGCGCACGCGACCAAGAGGGTGGCGCCGCGGGCCAGGTGGGCGGTGACCGCGGCCGAGTACGTGCACCCGGTGCCGTGGTCGTTACGGGTGTGGACGGCGGGACTGACGTGCTCGGTCACCCCGGCGGCGTCGGCGTAGACGTCGACGCAGTCGCCGTCAGCAGTGCCTCCGGTGATGACGACGGCGCGTGGGCCGAGGGCGAGCAGGGCGCCGGCGGCCGCCCGGCGGTCGGCGCGGGTCGTGACCACGCCGCCGCCGAGCAGTGCCACGGCCTCGTCGGTGTTGGGTGTCAGCAGCAGGGTGCCGGGGAGTAGCTCGTCCCGGTACGCCGCGACGACGTCTCCCGTGGTGAGGCCGTCGCCGCTGGTCGCGACGAGCACGGGGTCGACGACGGGTGGCGGCAGCCCGTCGCGCACCGCCTCGGCGACCAGCGCGACGAGGCCGGGCGTGCCGAGCAGGCCGCACTTGACGGCGGACGGCGGCAGGTCCTCCCGCACACTGCGCAGCTGCTGGTCGACCACATCGACCGGTAGCGCGTGCAGTCCCTGCACGCCCACGGTGTTCTGGGCCGTGACGACGGTGACGACGCTGGTGCCATGGACCCCGAGCGCGGCCAGCGTGGTCAGGTCGGCCTGCAGGCCGGCGCCGCCACCCGGGTCGGAGCCCGCGATGGTGAGAGCGGTGGCCGGCGTCATGGCTGCGCTCCCAGTCGCGTGTCATCCGTCCCGTGGGGAAAGGCCCGGTCGGTGACACGCGACTCGGCCAGCAGCGCGCGGACGACGACGCGTGGGTCGTCGGCACGCATCACCGCACCCATCACGGCGACGCCGTCGGCACCGGCCGCGATCCAGGTTGCCGCGGTGCCGGGGCCGACCCCGCCGAGCGCGTACACCGCCGGTCGTCCGGCGACGTCGCGGGAAGACGCGAGCCGCTGGAGGGTCCGTCGGCCGAGCGGTGGACCGTACCCGGGCTTGGACTCCGACCGGGCGACCGGGGAGACCAGCAGGTAGTCGACCGCCTCGGTGCGGGCTCGCTGCACCTCGGCGGCGTCGTGGCACGACCGTCCGACCAGCGGTGGACGGGTGCGTGGCCACGGGTCTGCCGCGCGCAGATGGACGCCGTGCGGGCTGCCCAGCTCAGGTGCAGCGACGATCAGCCGCCCGTCGACTGCGGCCAGCAGCTGGGTCAGGTCGAAGGCGAGCTCGGCACGTTCACGGTCCTCGAGGTCCCGCTCGCGCAGGATCACCGCACGCAGGCCCGCCTCGACCGCGAGCGTCACCTGGTCGACGAGCCCGCGTCCGGCGGGCAGCTGGTGGCGGTCGGTGAGCAGCAGCAGGCGCGGCAGCGTCATGAGCCGACCAGCCCGTCGAGTGGGCTGGAGGCCAGGGCCGTCGTACGCCGGGGGATGCGACCGGCGTGCCGGGCCAGCCACCCAGCCTCGACCGCAGCCCCGATCGCGGCCGCCATCCGGGCCGGGTCGTCGGCCCGGGTGATCGCCGTCGCCGCGAGTACGGCGTCGCAGCCGAGCTCCATCGCCAGCGCGGCGTCGGAGGCCGTACCGACGCCGGCGTCGAGCACCACCGGCACGTCCACCGCGTCGCAGATCGCCTCGATCGCCCGCGGGTTGCAGATCCCGAGGCCGCTGCCGATGGGCGCGCCGAGCGGCATCACCGCGACGCAGCCGAGGTCAGCGAGCCGCCTGGCCGTGACCAGATCGTCAGTCGTGTAAGGGAAAACGTCGAACCCGTCGTCGACCAGGCGCTCCGCGGCGTCAAGCAGCTCGACGGTGTCCGGCAGCAGGGTGTGCTCGTCGGCGACCACCTCGAGCTTGATCCTGGTCGTGCCCAGCGCCTCGCGGGCGAGCTGCGCGGTCAGCACGGCCTCGGCCGCGGTAAAGCACCCCGCGGTGTTGGGGAGGACGTGCGCGCCGGCGTCCCGGATCACCTGCAGCGGTGAGCTGCCCGCGCTGACGCGGCGCATCGCGACCGTCACCAGCTCGGTGCCGGTCGCGGCGATGCAGGCCGCGAGCGCGGCCAGGCTCGAGATGCCGCCGGTGCCGAGAAACAGCCGGCTCCGGAGCTTGGTGTCAGCGATCTGCAGCGGTTCGGTGGTCATGGTCATCCTCCCTGCATCGCAGTGACGACCTCGACGGACGAGTCGGGGCCGACGGTCGACTCGGACCAGCTGGACCGCGGCACGACCACGCCGTCGACCGCGACCGCGACGTCGCGCCGGGGGAGGTTGAGGGTGGTCAGCACCTCCTGCACGGTGAGTCCGGTGCGCAGGTCGGTCGGACGGCCGTTGACGTGGATGCTCATCTCACTGCTCCTTCCAGGCGGGCGGGGTGGAGGGCGCTGGCGGCGGCCGGCGGGACGGAGCCGTCGACGTACGCCTCGACCGCGGCCGCGGTGAGCGGCGCCAGCAGCACACCGCCCCGGTAGTGGCCGCCCGCGACGACCAGTCCCTCGGTCGAGGTCGGGCCGACCAGCGGCGCGTTGTCGGGGGTGCCGGGGCGCAGCCGCGCGAGTGTCTCGGTGAGCGCGCACTCCCGCAACCCGGGTACGACGGCGATGCCGGCGCGCAGCAGGTCGTGCACCCCGTCGACGGTGACCCGCTGGTCGTACCCCTGCTCCTCCGTCGTCGCGCCGAGCACGATCTCGCCGTCGCGCCGGGGCACGACGTACACCGGGAACCCGTCCACCCGTGCGCGCACCGTTCGGGTCACGAGGGGGTACGACGACCGCAGCCGCAGGATCTGGCCCTTGACCGGGCGGACGGCGTCGCGGATCCCACCGGGCACGCCGCCGACTCCGGCCAGGCCGCAGCCGGCGGCGACCACGACGAGATCGGCCGTGACCCGGCTGCGATCGGTGCGCAGCCGTACGCCGACGGCGCGACCGGCATCGATGTCGACGTCAGCGGCGGCGCCGACGGTGCGGACGTCACGCGTGGCGCAGGCCGCGCCCAGCGCGTCGATCAGCCGCCGGTTGTGGACGCTGAGGTCGCCCGGCACCTCCACGGTCCGGCGTACCCCTGGTGCGAGGGCCGGCTCGGCGGCCCGGGCCTCGCGCCGAGCCAGCCGGCGCGTCGGCACCGCGTGCGTCTCGAGCAGGGTGACGACGCGGTCCACATCCGCCGCGTCGTCCTCGGTGGCACCGACCAGCAACGTCCCCTCGCGGCGCAGCCAGGGGTCGACGCCGGACGCGGCCGCGACATCTGCCGCGAACTCGGGCCAGCGGCCCAGGGAGTCGAGGCCGGCGCGCAGCAGGTCGTCCTCGCCGTACCACGCCTCGCCGGCCGGCGCGAGCATCCCGGCCGCCGCGAAGGACGCGCCGCGGCCGGGCTGCGGGTCGAGCACGGTGACGGTGTGGTCGCGCGACAACGTCCAGGCGATGGAGAGCCCGACCACGCCGCCGCCGATGACGGCGACGCGCATCAGACGTCGAGGGTCTTGAGGATCTGGGTCGCGGCCGCCCCTGGATCGGCCGCGCCGGAGATGGCCGACAGGACCGCCACCCCGTGGACGCCGCGCTGCAGCAGGGCGGGGATCTCGTCCGGTCCGATGCCGCCGATCGCGATCACTGGCAGTCGAGTGCTGCGGGCGACCGCCGTGACGCCGTCGAGCCCGAGCGGGTCGGGGAGGCCGGCCTTCGAGGTGGTCGCGTACGCCGGCCCGACGCCGAGGTAGTCGGCCCCGGCGGCGGTGGCGACCCGGGCCGCCTGAGGGTCACGTGCCGTCGCACCGATCACTGCGCCCGGCCCGAGGATCCGCCGTACCTCCTCGACCGGGAGGTCGCCCACGCCGACGTGCACACCGTGCGCCCCGGCGGCGAGCGCGATGTCGGCCCGGTCGTCGACCAGCACGGTCACGTCACGGGGCCGGGCCAGCCGTAGCACGGCGCGGGTCAGGGCGAGCAGGTCGCGGTCGGTGCCCTGCTTGGCGCGGACCTGCACCAGTCGGATGCCGGCGCGTAGCGCGGCCTGGACGTCGGTCAGCGGGTCGCGCCGGTCACGGGTGTCGGTGACGAGGTGACAGCGGGCGATGGGTCTGGATGACATTGGCTCTCCGATCTCCCTGCGCCGGCATTACCCGGATCAGGTTCGACGGTCGAGACAGCGTCAGCCTCTTCTCAGCCTCGTGCTCGAGGCTCCCGTGTGGACGTCAAAGACGTTAGGTTGCTCCGCGCCGACCCGTCAACCCCTCGTCCGCCGTGCTGCTGGCAGGCTGTCGGCCATGGACCCAGGGCGTACGCGGATCGCACTCGTGACCGGCGGCAGCGGCTCGGGCCGAAGACCCCCGCTCGGGCGCAGCGGCACCGCCGAGGAGGTGGCCGACGCGATCGCGTGGCTCGTCTCCGACGAGGCGTCATACGTCACGGGGACCACCCTCGACGTGAGCGGCGGGCGCTGACCGGTCGGCGATCCTCGTACTCGCACGTCGGCACGTCGAAATTCACCCAGTTGGGGTTCTCCTGCTGCATGTGTGGGTCGGTTTCGCGACCGGCGTACGGTTTGCTGCCCTGGATCCCCGGTCTCGATGACCGGTGGCGGTCCGGTCGACCACGGGAACCGACGAGTGTGCGGTCAAACGTGGCTGTCGACAGCGAACTCGTCGGTTACGAGACTGCGCGTGTGGCCGGATGCCGGTGGCCAGTCCCCGTGTCAACGCGGACACCACGTCGTGAGGGCACCGTCAGCCATTGCGCCGGATGCGGGCGAGCAGGGCCGGAACCCAGTGCTCGCCGTACCGCTGCTGCAGCTCCGCCCGTTGCCAGTCGCGGCCGGACACAGTGCCGCGACACATCGGCGAACCGCACTGGCAGATCATCGAGAAGTCGTTGGCTCCGGTGCTCGCGGCGTAGTCGTTGGTGACCTCCTCGTCGACAGCGATGTCGCGCCGCGCCGCCAGCGTGTACGCGTCCACCCACCACAGGTTCGGGTCGCAGCTGTGGTTGCCGTATCCGCTGGGATGTCTTGGCGGGAGCACCAGGTGGCGATCCTCGGCCACGGTGATGGTGTCGATGTACGCATGGGCCGGGTCGGCGGCGGCCACCGCGAACATTCGGCGCAGCTCGGCGCTGGACACGAGGCGGCCGCCGACTCGCGACACGACGGACCCGGCCGAGATGGCAGCCCGGGCGAAGAGCCCTCTCCCGGCGATCGGGGAGGGGCGCACCTCGACGTCTGGATGCAGCCAGCAGTCGGGCTCGGGGTCCGTGATCATCGACTCAGGGTGCCGCACGCCGATGGCCGGGGTCGATGCACCATTTGCACTCGCCACATCCGAGTGCTAAAACTGGGCTAGCACTCTCATCACGAGAGTGACAAGTACCTGGGCCGGATCGATCGAGGCCTCGGGTCGTCGCGGAAGGGCTCGCGGCGATGCGGGGTCCGCCGTCGCGGGCGTCGAGCCGGGCTGTTTCCGTTGCCCCGACGCGGGAGGACTCGCGGAGTTATGCCAAAACTCATTGCATTCAACGAGGAGGCACGGCGCGGTCTCGAGCGTGGCATGAACACGC
>WHTB01000033.1 GCA_009379735.1 Propionibacteriales bacterium | reverse complement strand
CGTCGCGTTGGCCGGGATGGCCGGCGGGCTGCCCTGCTTACCGTAGCCCTGCTCCGGCGGCACCCCGAGGACGACGCGGCTGCCCTTCTTCATCCCGACCAGACCGGCGTCCCAGGCCTTGATCAGGCCACCCGTGCCGATCTGGAACACGGCCGGTGTCGGACGGGTGTAGGACTGGTCGAAGATCTCGCCGGCCGGGTAGATCTGGCCGAGGTACTGGAAGGTGACCAGGTCGCCGGGCTCGACGGCGTCGCCGTCACCCTCGACCAACACCTCGGTGACCAGCTTCTTCGGGGCGGCCGCGGTCTTGGCGCTCTTGCTGAAGCCGGTCGGCGTGCCCTTGTCGTCGAGCTTGAGCTGGGGCAGGTCGGCGGGCAGCTTGTCGGTCTCGCCCTCGATCGCCTTCAGCGGCTTCGGGTCGCTGACCTTGGCGATGTCGAACAGGAACACGAGGGTGTCCTCGGCGGCCATGCCGGACTGCTTCAGCTGGTTCTCGTCCTGGATCAGGTCGGATGCCTTCATCCCCATCGCGACCCGGTCTCCCACCTTGCGGTCGACGAGACCCTTGACCAGATCAGGGTGGAACTGCTTCTCGTCCAGCAGGAACGTCTGCTGCTGACCCGTCTTGTAGGTGCTGTCGAAGGTCTTGCCGTCCTTGGCGTTGACCGCGACGTAGTCCACCAGGACCGAGGCGCCCTTCGTGGTGTCGGCGCCGTCGCCCTCGTCGACCAGCGCGGTCGCGGGCTTCTTGGCCTTGTACTTCTTGTCGACCTTGAGCTTGGGCTCGTCCTTGCCCGACACCGTCACGGCGTCGGCGAGCGCCTTGTCATCACGGTCAGAGGTCTTCGACTCAGCCTCACCGCCACCACCGCAGGCGGAGACGAGGAAGACGGGAACGAGCACTAGCGGGAGCAGGCGACGCACGTGGGAACCCCAAAGCATTGAAAGACGGGTGACGATCAGCCCACACCTTAACTGCATGCTCCAAACCGCGGAGAGTCACATCGACTCGATCAGCCGTTCGACGCGCTCGTCGTGGGCCCGGAACGGGTCCTTGCACAGCACCGTGCGCTGGGCCTGGTCGTTGAGCTTGAGGTGCACCCAGTCGACGGTGAAGTCGCGGCGGCGCTCCTGCGCCTTGCGGATGAACTCACCGCGCAGCCGGGCCCGGGTGGTCTGTGGCGGCACGGACTTCGCCTCGAAGACGGCCAGGTCGGTGGTCGCCCGCGCGACCGCCCCCCGCGCCTCCAGCAGGTAGTAGAGACCGCGGCCGCGGTGGATGTCGTGGTACGCGAGGTCCAGCTGCGCGACCCGGGCGTGGCTGAGCGGCAGCCCGTGCTGCTCCCGGTAGCGCTCGATCAGCTTCCACTTGATCACCCAGTCGATCTCACGCTCGACCAGGGACAGATCTTGCGACTCGACCGCCTTCAGGCTGCGCTCCCACAAGTCGAGTACGCGGTCGATGACCGGTGAGTGGAGCTCACGGCGGTCGACGAAGTCGCGGGCCTTGCCGAGATACTCGCCCTGCAGGTCGAGGGCACTCGCCTCCCGGCCGTTGGCGAGCCGCACCGTCCGCTTGCCGGTCAGGTCGTGCGAGATCTCGCGGATCGCCCGGATCGGGTTCTCGATCGTGAGGTCGCGCATGACGACGCCCTCCTCGATCATCCGCAGCACGAGATCGGCGCTCGCGACCTTGAGCATCGTCGTGGTCTCGCTCATGTTGGAGTCGCCGACGATGACGTGCAGACGGCGGAAGCGCTCGGCATCCGCATGCGGCTCGTCACGGGTGTTGATGATCGGCCGGGACCGCGTGGTGGCGCTCGATACGCCCTCCCAGATGTGCTCGGCCCGCTGGCTGACGGAGTAGACCGCACCGCGTGGTGTCTGCAGCACCTTGCCGGCGCCGCAGATGATCTGCCGGCTGACCAGGAACGGGATGAGGACGTCGGCGATGCGGCTGAACTCGCCGTGCCGGCCGACGAGGTAGTTCTCGTGGCAGCCGTACGAGTTGCCGGCCGAGTCGGTGTTGTTCTTGAACAGGTAGACGTCGCCGGTGATGCCCTCGTCGGCGAGCCGTTTCTCGGCGTCGACCAGCAGGCCCTCCAGGACCCGCTCTCCCGCCTTGTCGTGCGTGACCAGGTCGATGATGTCGTCGCACTCGGGAGTGGCGTACTCGGGATGGCTGCCGACGTCGAGGTAGAGCCGGGCGCCGTTGCGGAGGAAGACGTTGCTGCTGCGGCCCCACGAGACCACCCGCCGGAACAGGTAGCGGGCGACCTCGTCCGGCGAGAGGCGTCGCTGCCCTCGGAAGGTGCAGGTGACGCCGTACTCGTTCTCGATCCCGAAGATCCGGCGGTCCACGTGGTCACCCTACGCGGAAGCCAAAGCACGCATCCACGGACTCGCCAACCCGTCTCCCTCGTCGGTCAGTCGACCATCCGCCAGGCCGGTCGATCCGCTGGGTCAGACGGTTGCCGACGGCATCGGTCACGGTGACCCGGGCGGTGGCGCAGCGGGGACCGCTGCCTGGAGCCGATCACCGGTCGACGTGACCGGGGCGTAGGCCCAGGTCTCGCCCTCGTCGTACGACACCTCCACCGTTGCCGCGAACCCGCCCGGCCGGTCGCGTCGGGCTGGTACGCAGGGTCGAGCCGAAGCGAGCCCATGGGGGCTCTTGCGGATGTGGGTGGTCTGCCGCCAGCGGGTCCGGTTCGCTGCCTCGCGGGTGCGGTCTTGTCCGGTCCGGCCACTTGGGGCACGAAACGTAACCGACGACTTTGCGTCGCGAGCCGCGGTCGACCGCAAACTCGTCGGGTACGGCAGTGGGCGACCCGGGCCGGCGCCGCCAGGCTCACCTCGGCGGACCGACCTGCCTGGCGCACCGAAGATGCGTCGACCGCACCGACCCACGATGGTGACACTGTCGGGGCGAACCCCTCCGGGTCACGTCGACCCGCTGGCTCACTGCCGGGGTGCAACGTCCGAAGAGCAGAGCCTTGGAGGGCTCCAGGCTTCGGACGTCGTGCCGCGCGCTGGGGTACGGGACCGGCACCCCACCTCATCGACTGGCGCGTTGCGTAGCCCCGGTGTCTGGTTTGTCCCTGCGGAACGCGCCAGTCAACGGCAGCAGACCCCCGAGGTCAACCCAGCGCGCGCGAGAAGGGGCGCCCGGACGGTCAGGCGGTCGGCTCGGGCGGGTCGGGCGGCAGGTCGGTCAGATCGATGCTGTCCTCCGCGGCGCCGTCCGCTTCCCCATCCGTCGGCTCCGCATTCGGCTCCGCGGTCGTCTCACCCGCCGACTCTGCAGTCGGCTCGGTGGTCGGCTCCGCCGGGTCCGAGGTCGCGTCCGCTGCTGCCGGTGTCTCGTCATCCGCGGTCGCGGCGGCGTCGGCGCCGCCGAACAGTGCGGTCACCCGCTCGCCGCGGATCCGCCGGAACTTGCGCGGTTGGCTGCGTGCGCGGTCGAGCACGGCGACCTCGAGCTGTTCCGGGTCGGGCGTGCGCGGCTGCTGCGAGTCGTGGCCGAGCGCCGCCGACGCGAGCAGGACGGCGTCCTCGAGCGACAGCCCGGCGGAGTAGTTCGTGGAGAGGTACTCGTTGACCGAGTCGACCTGCCCACCCATCACGGCGTAGCCCTGCTCGTCGGCGACGGACCCGTCATAGGTCAGCCGGTAGATCTGGTCCTCGTCAACGCTCTCCCCGATCTCGGCGACGAAGATCTCCACCTCGTACGGCTTCTCGCCGCCGCTGGAGAAGATCGTGCCGAGGGTCTGGGCGTACGCGTTCGCGAGCCCGCGACCGGTGACATCGGCCCGGTCGTAGGAGTAGCCACGGAGGTCGGCGAGGCGGACGCCGGCGATGCGGAGGTTCTCGAACTCGTTGTAGCGCCCGACCGCGGCGAACGCCACCCGGTCGTAGATCTCGCTGATCTTGTGTAGCGCCTGCGAGGGGTTCTCGGCGACGAACGCGATCCCGTCGGCGTACTGCAGGACGACCACGCTGCGGCCGCGGGCGATGCCCTTGCGCGCGTAGTCGGCCCGGTCTTTCATCAGCTGCTCGGGCGAGACGTAGAACGGGGTGGTCATGGAGGCCTTTCTCGCCGGGTCAGATCAGCTGGGCAGCGGGGCCGTCGGGGCGTTGCATCCGGCCCGCGACCACCTCGTCGGCGATCGCGCCGACGTCGGCGTCGGGAAGCCGGCGGAAGCCGTCGGCAGTGACCACCGCGACGATCGGAAAGATCCGCCGGGTGAGGTCAGGGCCGCCGGTCGCGGAGTCGTCGTCGGCGGCGTCGTACAGCGACTGGATGACAGCCATCACGCACTCGCGTTCGCTGAGGTTCTCGCGGTACAGCTTCTTCAGCGAGCCACGGGCGAACAGCGACCCCGAGCCGACCGCGTGGAACGCCGTCTCCTCGTAGCGGCCGCCGGCGACGTCATAGGAGAAGATCCGCCCGCCAACGGCCTGCGGGTCGAAGCCGGCGAACAGAGGCACCACGGCCAGGCCCTGCATCGCCATCGACAGGTTGCCGCGGATCAAGGTGGCCAGCCGGTTGGCCTTGCCGTCGATCGAGAGCGTGGTGCCCTCGATCTTCTCGTAGTGCTCGAGCTCGACCTGGAACAGCCGCACCATCTCGACCCCGAGCCCGGCCGTACCCGCGAACCCGACGGCGGAGAACTCGTCGGCCGGGTAGACCTTCTCGATGTCGCGTTGCGCGATGACGTTGCCCATCGTGGCGCGGCGGTCGCCGGCCATGATCACGCCGTCGGGAAACGTCGCCGCCACGATCGTGGTGCCGTGCGGTACGTCGACCTGCCCGGAGGGTGGGGTACGTCGCCCGGGCAGCAGCTCAGGTGACTGCTGCGCCAGGAAGTCCGCGAACGACGAGCTCCCCGGCGTCAGAAAGGACGCGGGGAGCCGCGAGTCGGACGGTCTGCTCATTCTCCACCCTTCTGGACGAACCCTCGCACGAACTCTTCGGCATTCGACTCGAGAACCTCGTCGATCTCGTCGAGGATCGAGTCGATGTCGTCGTCGAGCTTCTCCTTGCGCTCGGCCACGTCCTCGCTCGGCGCGACCTCGGTCGCCTCCTCGGTCTCTGTGGACCGCTGCGGACGTTTCTGCTGCTGACCTCCGTCACGTGCCATCTGTCCTCACCTCCCGACCGCAATCGGTCATACGTTCGCCTGCACTCGACCCTACCTGGATCCGGTGATCGCGCGAACGAGCTCCTCCGCGGTTCGGCAGCGGTCGAGCAGTCCGGCGACATGCTGCTCGGTCCCCCGCAGCGGCTCCATGGTCGGCACCCGCTGCAACGACTCCCGGCCGGGCAGGTCGAAGATCACCGAGTCCCAGGAGGCCGCGGCCACCTGGTCGGCGTACTGCTGCAGGCAGCGGCCGCGGAAGTACGCCCGGGTGTCGGTCGGCGGATGTGCCACGCCGTGGTCGACCTCGGCGTCGGTGAGCAGGCGGTCGATCGAGCCGCGCCTGACCAGCTGGTGGTAGAGGCCCTTCTCCGGGCGGATGTCGGCGTACTGCAGGTCGACGAGGTGCAGCTTGGGGTGGTCCCAGTCGATCCCGTCGCGGTCGCGGTAGGAGCTCAGCAGGCCGAGCTTGGCGACCCAGTCGAGCTCGCGACGGCACTCCATCGGGTCCCGCTCCAGCCGGGTGAGCACCGACTCCCAGCGCTCCAGCACGTCCACCGTCTGCTCGTCCGCGTCGGCGCCGTAGCGGTCCTCGACGAACTTGCGGGCGTGCTCGAGGTAGTCCAGCTGCACCTGTACGGCGGTCACCCGCCGACCGTCCTTGAGCTCGACCAGGTGCCGGAGAGTCGGGTCGTGGGAGATGCTGCGCAGCTCCTTCACCGGATGCGCGAACCCCAGGTCGCCCGGGAGGAAGCGTTCCTCGATCATCGCCAGCACCAGCGACGTGGTGCCGACCTTCAGGTAGGTCGAGATCTCGGACAGGTTGGCGTCGCCGATGATGACGTGCAGACGCCGGTACTTCTCCGGGTCGGCGTGTGGCTCGTCGCGGGTGTTGACGATCGGGCGCTTGAGCGTCGTCTCCAGGCCGACCTCGACCTCGAAGTAGTCGGCCCGCTGGCTGATCTGGAACCCGTTGACCGCGCCGTCTTGGCCGATGCCGACCCGACCCGCTCCGCAGATCACCTGCCGGCTCACGAAGAACGGCGTGATGTGCCGGACGATGTCGGCGAACGGTGTGCGCCGCGGCATCAGGTAGTTCTCGTGGGCGCCGTACGACGCGCCCTTGTTGTCGGTGTTGTTCTTGTACAGCAGGATCGGGCGGCTGTTCGGCACCTGCGCGGCGCGCTTGGAGGCCGCCAGCATGATCTGCTCCCCCGCCTTGTCCCACCGGACGATGTCGAGCGGGCTCATGCACTCCGGTGTCGAGTACTCCGGGTGCGCGTGGTCGACGTAGAGGCGAGCCCCGTTGGTCAAGATGACGTTGGCGAGTCCCAGCTCCTCGTCGGTCAGCTGGCTCGGGTCAGCGACCTGCCGGCTCATGTCGAACCCGCGCGCGTCCCGCAGCGGGCTCTCCTCCTCGAAGTCCCACCGTGCGCGCCGGGCCCGCACCGTCGCGTTGGCGTAGGCGTTCAC
Source organism: Propionibacteriales bacterium (assembly GCA_009379735.1). Classification (GTDB taxonomy): domain Bacteria; phylum Actinomycetota; class Actinomycetes; order Propionibacteriales; family Nocardioidaceae; genus WHTB01. The sequence continues at coordinate 15,134 of WHTB01000033.1, read as the reverse complement.
GATCTGCGAGGACGCGAGCATGGGGTTGGCGGTGGGCTGCCCTTGGACCGAGATGCCGTACTCGGTCTCGGTGCCCATCACGCGTCGCACACTCATGTTCACGAGCCTACGCGGTGGAGGGCTGGTTCAACGTCGCGCCGCCCGCAGGCACCGTGAGCGCGCGGGCCGCTGGCCGGTTGGGATGATGGGTGGCATGGATGAGATCCTCGCGCTGTACGGTGCCGACCGCCGGCCCTGCGGACAGGCGCCGCGCTCGCAGGTCCGCCGCGAGAACCTCCGCCACGCCACGACCGCGGTGGTCGTGCACGACGGCAACGGCTCGATCTACGTCCACCGCCGCACCGACACCAAGGACGTCTACCCCGGCCTGTACGACTTCGCGGCCGGCGGCTGCGTCCTGGCCGGCGAGGACCCGAGCGACGCGGCCCGACGTGAGCTCGCCGAGGAGCTCGGCATCGCCGGTGTCCCGATCCGGCCGCTGTGGGAGACCTCCTACGCCGACGATGTGGAGGACTACGTCGGGTTCATCTTCGAGGCGACCTACGACGGGCCGGTCCGCCACCAGCCGGAGGAGGTGGCCTGGGGCGCCTGGGTGCCGGTCAAGGAGGTGGTCGGCCACATCGACGGGACGCTCGAGCCGTGGACGTTCGTGCCGGACACGCTCGCCTGCGCGGGCGCTTGGTTACGCACGCTCCCCCGTTGACGCCGGTGCGGCCTCGGTGAGGTTCTTGGTGATGTCCTTGCCGAGGTGGACGGCCCGGTCGTCGTCGGCGTAGTAGCCGAAATGGGGGATATCGACGTAGCCGGTCGCACGGTAGAGGCTGACCGCGGCCGGCTGCTCCAGACCTGTCTCGAGCACCAGCCAGTCGATGCCGGCCGCCCGGGCAGAGTCCTCGATCGCGAGGAGCATCAGCCTCGACAGCCCGCGACCACGCGCCTCGGGGACGACGTACATCCGCTTGATCTCACCGGGCCGCTCCCCGGGGACCGGGCCGGGCGGGTGCCTGCGCCAGCCACCCATCGCCACCGGCTTCCCGTCGAGGTAGCCGACCGCGAACCAGCCGGTCGGGTGCTCGAAGTCGGCGACGTCGACCGGTGCGGTGTCGCCGTCACCCCCGTAGAGATCGCGGTACTCCTCCTCGACGGCGGCGGTCAGCTCGCGCACGTCCGGGTGCTCGTAGGTCCGGAAGGTGAAGTCCACGGGCCAATCCTACGAGGGCCGTCGGAGACCCCAGGCGTGGGCGACGTTGACGCCGACGATGCCCAGCCACACCACCGCGACACCCGCGACGTTGTTCTCGCCGACCGTCGCCCCGCTGGCGAACAGGGTGATCGAGACCGGCCATCGATCAGAGGTACTGCCCGGTGTTGGCCACCGTGTCGATCGACCGGCCGGCCTCCGTGCCCTGCTTGCCCGAGATCAGGGTGCGGATGAAGACGATCCGCTCGCCCTTCTTGCCGGAGATGCGGGCCCAGTCGTCGGGGTTGGTGGTGTTGGGCAGGTCCTCGTTCTCCTTGAACTCGTCGATGCAGGCCTGCAGCATGTGCTGGACCCGCAGGCCACGCTGCTCGTTGTCGAGCAGGTCCTTGATGGCCATCTTCTTGGCGCGGTCGACGATGTTCTGGATCATCGCGCCGGAGTTGAAGTCCTTGAAGTACAGGATCTCCTTGTCGCCGTTGGCGTACGTCACCTCGAGGAAACGGTTCTCCTCGACCTCGGTGTACATCCGCTCGACGGTGCGCTGGATCATGCCGTTGACGCAGGACATCCGGTCGCCGCCGAACTCCCCGAGGTCGTCGTCGTGCAACGGCAGGCCGGGGGTGAGGTACTTCGAGAAGATGTCGCGGGCCGACTCGGCGTCGGGCCGCTCGATCTTGATCTTCACGTCGAGCCGGCCGGGGCGCAGGATCGCCGGGTCGATCATGTCCTCACGGTTGGACGCACCGATCACGATGACGTTCTCGAGGCCCTCGACGCCGTCGATCTCACTGAGCAGCTGCGGCACGATGGTGTTCTCGACGTCGGAGGACACGCCCGATCCGCGGGTACGGAACAGCGAGTCCATCTCGTCGAAGAACACGATCACCGGTGTGCCCTCGCTGGCCTTCTCACGGGCCCGCTGGAACACCAGCCGGATGTGCCGCTCGGTCTCGCCGACGTACTTGTTGAGCAGCTCGGGACCCTTGATGTTCAGGAAGAAGCTCTTGCCCTCCTGGCCGGTCTTCGCGGCGACCTTCTTGGCCAGCGAGTTGGCGACGGCCTTCGCGATCAGCGTCTTGCCGCAGCCGGGTGGGCCGTACAGCAAGACGCCCTTCGGCGGCTTCAGCTCGTGCTCGGCGAACACGTCCGGGTAGAGGTACGGCAGCTCGATCGCGTCGCGGATCTGCTCGATCTGACCTCGCAGGCCACCGATCCGCTCGTAGTCGATGTCGGGGACCTCTTCGAGGATGAGCTCCTCGACCTCGCTCTTCGGGATGCGCTCGTAGACGTACCCGGCGCGGGCGTCGAGCAGCAGCGAGTCGCCGGCCCGCATCTTGCTCCCGTGCAGCGGCTCGGCGATGCGGACGACACGCTCCTCGTCGGCGTTGGCGATCACCAGCGCCCGCTCGCCGTCGGCCAGCAGCTCCTTGAGCATCACGACCTCGCCGATCTCCTCGTAGTCGAGGGCGGCGACGACGTTCAGTGCCTCGTTGAGCATGACCTCCTGGCCCTTGCGCACCTTGTCGAGGTCGATCGACGGGCTGACGCTCACGCGCAGCTTGCGGCCGCCGGTGAAGATGTCGACCGTGTCGTCGTCGTTGCGCTGCAGGAACGTGCCGAACCCGGCCGGCGGCTGCGCCAGCCGGTCGACCTCCTCCTTCAGCGTCATGATCTGGTCGCGGGCCTCCCGCAGTGTCTCGGCGAGCCGCTCGTTCTGGGCGTTCATCTGGGCCAACGAGGCCTGGGTCTCGGCGAGCCGCTGCTCGACCGCGCGCGAGTGTGACGGGTGGGACGTGAGTCGCCGGCGAAGCTCGGTGACTTCCTGCTCAAGGAAGCGGACCTGGCTTGCGAGCTCCTCGGGTGTACGTCTGGGGTCATCGTGAATCGACACCGCCATCACCTCCACAGCAGGGGCCCTTCGGGCGTCGTGCCTTGCCTGTCACACGACCCTACCTGCGGATACCCGCGAACGGGTGAGGTCCCACCGCGCTCACCCATCTGTGTCGGAATCGACACCTGTTCGGCGGGGTCCGGAGTAGTCATCTCCGTAGGCCCCGGGCGCCGGCCGTCGGCGCTTCTCGGGCGCCAGGACGCCGGGTGCCATCCGCCGGGCGGTGACCAGGAACCCGGTGTGACCGTTCATCCGGTGCTCCGGGCGGACCGCCAGCCCCTCGACGTGCCAGGAGCGCACCAGCGTCTCCCACGACTGCGGCTCGGTGAACTCTCCGTGCGCGCGCAGCGTCTCGACCATCCGGGACAGCTGGGTGGTCGTGGCGACGTACGCGCAGATCAGGCCGCCCGCGACGAGCCGCTCCCCCGCGGCGTCCACGCATTCCCAGGGGGCCAGCATGTCGAGCACCACCCGGTCCACCTCGTGGTCCTCGCTCGCCGGGAGGGTGGCCACCAGGTCGCCGACCGTCAGCCGCCAGGCGGGGTGGTCGGCACCGAAGAACGTCGCCACGTTGTTGCGGGCGATCTCGGCGAAGTCCTCGCGGCGTTCGTACGACGAGACCAGCCCGTGCTCACCGACGGCTCGCAGCAGCGAGCAGGTCAGCGCGCCGGAGCCGACGCCAGCCTCGACGACCCGAGCCCCGGGGAAGATGTCGGCCATCGCGACGATCTGGGCGGCATCCTTGGGGTAGACCACGGCGGCGCCGCGCGGCATCGACGTGACGTACTCGCTCAACAGGGGGCGCAGTACCAGGTAGTCGACGCCGCCGGCACTGCGGACGACGATGCCCTCGGGCTGACCGATCATCGCGTCGTGGTCCATCCCGCCCTTCGTGGTGTGGAACCGCTTGCCCACCTCGAGGCAGATGTTGTGACGCCGGCCCTTGGGGTCGGTCAGGCGGACCCACTCCCCCGCGCGGAGGGGTCCACGGCGCACGCCGGACATCGGACCCACCGGCTGCTCGGACATCTGCGGAGACCCAGGACCCACTAGACGGCGGCGAACGCGGCGTCGACGTCGGCGGTCGCGAGCACGCCGTAGATCTGGCCGTCCGGCTCGACCAGGACGTACTCACTGGACGGTGTCGCCTGCATCGCGAGCAGCAGCGCCTCTCCGGACAGGTCGGCCTCGAGCAGCAGGCCAGGCTTGACCGGACGGGAGACCGCGCCGACGTTGACCCACGGGCGGCGCTCCTCGGGCGTCGCGCTGACCGCGGACTCGACGACGACGCCGCTGGGCGTGCCGTCGGTCTCGAGGACGACGATGCCGCCGGCCTGCTCGGCCTCCGCCCGGCGCATCGCCTCCGCCAGCGGCAGGTCACGCTCGACGCCGATGGCCCGGCGGGCGATCGTGCGGGCGTGCAGCCCGGGCAGCTTGCGCCGGATCTTGGCTCCGAGCAGGGCCTGTGACGCGCCCTCCCAGAGGAACAGCCCGATCACGCCGGCCAGGAAGTAGTCGAACAGATGCGGCTCGATCGACGTGAACGCGCCGAGCAGCATCGGCGTGACCAGCGCGAGGATCGCCACGACCCGCCCGCTCCAGCCGGCCACGGTCGTCGCGAAGTGCGGCCGACGGGTCAGCCACCACACCACGGCGCGCAGCACCCGGCCGCCGTCGAGCGGCAGGCCCGGCACCAGGTTGAGGACGCCGACCACGATGTTGGCGATGGCCAGGCCCTCGACCACGAAGGTCAACAGCCCTTCGGGGGCGGGGTCGATGGCGAGGTAGGCGAGCCCGCCGAGCGCCAGCGACGTCAGCGGCCCGACCACCGCGACCACGAACTCGCGCCACGGGGTCGGCGGCTCGCCCTCGATCTCGGTGACACCGCCGAGGAAGTGCAGGGTCACCGACCGCACCGGCATGCCGAAGCCCTTCGCCGCCAGCGCATGTGACAGCTCGTGCAGGAGCACGGACAGATAGAGGAGTACGGCGAACGCGAGGCCGGCGACGTACGCCAGGCCGCCGAGACCCGGCGCGACGTCTTGGATGCGCGGGGCGAACAGCACGCTGATCAGCGCCGCGATCAGCAGCCACGACGCGCGGACGTAGATGTCCACGCCGGCGATCTGGGCAAGTCGAAGGGTGCCCGGCGGGCGCTCTGATCGGCGCGGCTCGGGCTCGCGCTCCGTTCGATGTGCAGACTCCACACCCCCACGCTAGTCCGCATCGGCGACGCGCACAGCATCGCCAGGCCGGACGACGCCGCAGCTGCTGACCTTTCCGACCCCGCCGCTCGCGCCTCCCAGGACGAGGCGTAACCGCGTGTTCCCCGTACAACCCGCGCCTTGCAAGGCGCGGGGTGCACGAACTCCAGGCGGGCCGGCCCCGCACCGCCGAGACGAACACGCGGAGTCAGCCGCACTGTCGGCGGGGTGAACTAGCCTGGTCGTCATGACGGTAGAGACTCCCGACACGGCCGAGCAGAGGCTCGCGTCGCTGTCGCCCAGCCGGGCCAGCGACTTCATGACGTGTCCACTGCTCTACCGGTTCCGGGTGATCGACAAGCTGCCCGAGACACCCAGCCCGGACGCCGTGCGCGGCACCGTCGTGCACTCGGTCCTCGAGCGGCTGTTCGACCTGCCGGCCGCCGAGCGCACCCCGGCGCAGGCCGGCGAGCTGCTCCAGCCGGCCTGGACAGACCTGCTGGCCGAAGCCCCGGAGCTCGCCGAGATGTTCGGCGACGAGGGTCCCGACCTGGCCGGCTGGCTCCAGCAGTGCCGTTCACTGCTGGACCGCTACTTCACGCTCGAGGACCCGAGCCTCCTCGAGCCGACCGAGCGAGAGGTGTACGTCGAGACGTTGCTCGAGTCGGGCCTGACGCTGCGCGGCTACATCGACCGGGTCGACGTCGCCCCCACCGGCGAGGTTCGCATAGTCGACTACAAGACCGGCCGGGCGCCGAGCGAGTACTTCGAGGCCAAGGCGTTGTTCCAGATGAAGTTCTACGCCTTGGTGGTCTGGCGCACCCGCGGTGTGCTCCCCCGCATGCTGCAGCTGATCTACCTCGGCAGCGGTGAGATGCTGCGCTACATCCCCGAGGAGCGCGACCTGATCGCGACCGAGCGGAAGGTCCAGGCGCTGTGGGCCGCGATCAAGCGGGCCACCGAGACCGGAGAGTGGCGCCCGCACCGGTCGGTCCTGTGCGGCTGGTGCGACCACCAGGCCATCTGCCCGGCCTGGGGCGGCACGCCCCCACCGCTGCCGGACATCCGCGCCGCCGCGCAGCCCGATCGGCAGGCCGATCCGCGGCCTGGCGAGGCGGTCGACACGGGGACGCAGCCCGGGGTCGACGGACCGGCCGATCCACCGACGGCCCGCACGAGGCTGCACGACCCAGGAGCCTGAGCGGTCCGACGGGTGGCCCGCGGCCAGCGGTCACGATTGAGCAACGCACCCCTGTCGCTACTTGACTCGTTGCATGATGGGAGCGAGGTTGAGCGTCGGAATTCGCCGTTTTCGCCTGCCCACCGCCGAGGGGAGCCATATCGCGTGAGCACGCCACTCGAGGTCGAGCCTGGCTCGAGCATCGCGCAGCCCGAGGCTGTGCTGGTGGGTGCCGGGAAGATCGAGGGGCGCTCGCTCGGACAGATCGCCTGGATGCGGCTGAAACGCGACAAGGTAGCGCTCGGCGGCGCGGCGATCGTGCTGCTGCTGGTGCTGATGGCGGTCTTCGCCCCGCTCATCGTCCGGCTCCTCGGGCATCCGCCGAACGAGTTCCACCAGGACCTGATCGACACGGTCGGCGGCACGCTGGCCCCGCTCGGCGGGTTCGGCGGCATCAGCTGGGACCACCTGATGGGCCTCGAGCCGGTCAACGGCCGCGACATCTTCAGCCGAGTGGTCTACGGGTCCCGGATCTCGCTGCTGATCGCGTTCTTCGCCACCATGCTGTCGGTGCTGATCGGTACGACCCTGGGCGTCACCGCCGGCTTCTTCGGCGGCTGGGTCGACGCCATCATCAGCCGGGTCATGGACGCGTTCCTCGCGTTCCCGCTGTTGGTCTTCGCCATCGCCCTTGCCGGCGTGGTGCCCGACAAGGCGTTCGGGCTCGGCGGCGACATGCTGCGCATCGTGCTGCTGGTGTTCATCATCGGCTTCTTCAGCTGGCCCTACATCGGCCGCATCGTGCGTGGCCAGACGCTGTCGCTGCGGGAGCGCGAGTTCGTCGACGCCGCGCGCAGCATCGGGGCGAAGAACTCCTACATCCTGTTCAAGGAGCTGCTGCCCAACCTGATGGCCCCGATCCTCGTCTACGCGACGCTGCTGATCCCGACCAACATCATCTTCGAGGCGTCGCTGTCCTTCCTGGGTGTCGGCATCCGCCCGCCCACGGCGACCTGGGGCGGCATGCTGTCCGAGGCGGTGGCCTTCTACACCATGCCGCACTTCATGCTCTGGCCCGGCATGGCGATCTTCGTCACCGTCCTGGCCTTCAATCTGTTCGGGGACGGGCTGCGCGACGCACTCGATCCCCGGACCCGATAGGAACGCGAATGAATTTCCCTGCTCCCACCTACCTCCCGACTAGAAGGGGTGTAACTGCACGATGAACACCAAGCGATGGAGGGCCCTGGTCGCCCTCGCTGCAGTCGCCTCGTTCGGCCTCGCGGCCTGCGGCGGCGGTGGCACCGACGGAGACGGCGACGGCGACGGCGGTGGGGGCAGTGAGCCCGCCTTCAACGCCGCGGTCGAGGGCGTTTTCAACCCGTCCGACAAGAAGGGCGGCACGATCAAGGTCGCCAACAACGGCGACTGGGACTCGCTCGACACGGGTGAGACCTACTACGGCTACTCCTGGAACTTCGCCCGCCTGTACGGCCGCTCGCTGCTCATGTTCAAGCCCGCGCCGGGCAAGGAGAGCAACGAGCTGGTCCCGGACCTCGCCGAGGACCTCGGCGAGCCAAGTGACGGCGGCAAGACCTGGACGTACAAGATCAAGAAGGGCGTCAAGTACCAGGACGGCACTGAGGTGACGGCCAAGGACGTCAAGCACGCCGTGCTGCGGTCGACGGACAAGACGACCTTCCCCAACGGGCCGGCCTACTTCGAGGCGTTCCTCGACCTGCCCAAGGGGTACGACGGTCCGTACCGCACCAAGGACATGAACACCGACCAGGCGATCGAGACACCTGACGACTACACCATCGTGTTCCACCTGAAGGCGCCCTTCAGCGGCTTCGACTTCATGGCCCAGCTGGCCCAGACGATGCCGGTGCCCGAGGCCAAGGACACCGGTGCGAAGTACCGCAACGAGATCATCTCGTCCGGTCCGTACATGTTCGAGGACTTCGAGGTCGGCAAGAGCTTCAGCCTCGTCCGCAACCCGGAGTGGGACGAAAGCACGGACGAGTTCCGCAAGGCGCTGCCGGACAAGTACGAGGTGACGCTCAACGTCAACCCCGACGACATCGACAACCGGCTGATCTCCGGTGACGTGCACATCGACATCGCCGGCACCGGCGTGCAGCCTGCCTCGCTGAGCCGCATCCTCGGCGACCCGGAGCTGAAGAAGAACGCCGACAACGCCAGCATCGCGCGGAACTGGTACACCTCGATCAACCCGACGGTGAAGCCGCTCGACAACATCGACTGCCGCAAGGCGATCATGTACGGGATGGACCGGACGGCCTACCAGACGGCCCAAGGCGGCGAGTTCGCCGGTGGTGAAATTGCCACCACCGTCCTGCCGCCGCAGATCCCGGGCTACGAGAAGTTCGACCTCTACCCCGCGGGTGAGGACAACAAGGGTGACGTGGACAAGGCGAAGGAGCACCTGGAGGCCTGTGGCCAGCCCGACGGCTTCGAGACCAACATCGCCTACCGTGCCGAGCGGCCGCGCGAGAAGGCGACCGCCGAGGCGTTCCAGCAGGCGCTCAGCCGGGTCGGTATCAAGCTCACGCTGCGGCCCTTCCCGCAGGGCGACTACTTCTCGCAGTTCGCCGGCAACCCGCCGTACGTCGTCAAGAACAACCTCGGCCTAGCCATCAACGGCTGGGGTGCGGACTGGAACGACGGCTTCGGCTTCCTGTCACAGATCGTCGACAGCCGGGTTATCCGGCCGGCCGGTGGGTCGTCCAACACCAGCGTCCGCATCCCCGAGGTCGACAAGATGCTCGACGATGCACTGCTTGAGCTCGACGAGGACGCCCGCAACAAGCTGTGGGGCGAGATCGACAAGCGCGTCATGGAGGAGGCGGTCTTCTTCCCGGGCGTGTACGCCAAGAGCCTGCTGGTGCGTGGTCAGGGCCTGACGAACGTCTTCGTCAGCGAGGCGTTCGGCATGTACGACTACATGAACATGGGGGTCGAGGAGTAGTCCCAGTCCGCCAGCAAGCCTCGTTAGGCAGGTGAAGGCAGTCGGTGCCCGGTTCTGGACTCAGTCCGGGCCGGGCACCGACTCCGACCAGAGTGATCACATACATCATCAGGCGGTTGTTCGCGGCGGTGGTGCTGCTGTTCGTCGTCAGCGTCATCACCTTCTCGATCTTCTACCTGGTCCCCCGGCTGATCGGCGGCTCGGCTGAGAGCCTGGCCACCCGCTACGTCGGCCGGGCCGCGACGGCGGAGACCGTCAAGGTCACCACCGAGCGGCTCGGCTTCAACGACCCGATCTACGTGCAGTACGCCAACTGGGCCAAGGGTGTCGCGATCGGGACGGAGTACGACTACGGCGCGGGCGTGGAGCAGTGCCCCGCACCCTGCCTCGGCTACTCCTTCATCACCCGGCAGCCGGTGTGGCCCGACCTGCTCGACCGGATCCCGGTGACCCTGTCCCTCGCCGCCGGGGCCGCCCTGATCTGGGTGACGTTCGGCGTGTCGGTCGGGGTGCTGTCAGCACTGAGACGCGGGTCGGTCTTCGACCGGGCCGCGATGAGCGTCTCGCTGGCCGGCGTATCACTCCCGATCTTCTTCACCGGCCTGGTGTGCCTGTCGTTCTTCAGCTACAAACTCGGCTGGACGGCGCCCGGCGGCCAGTTCGTCCCCGTGAGTGAGAATCCCGCGAAGTGGGCCTACGCGATGGTTCTCCCGTGGATCACGCTGGCGTTCCTGTTCTCCGCGCAGTACGCCCGGCTGACCCGTGCCGGAATGCTGGAGACAATGAACGAGGACTATGTGCGCACCGCCCGCGCCAAGGGTCTACCGGAGAAGACCGTTGTCGTCCGCCACGGGCTGCGCGGCGCGCTCACGCCCATCCTCACCATCTTCGGCCTCGACCTCGGCCTGTTGCTCGGCGGTGCGGTCCTGACCGAGAAGACGTTCTCCCTCAACGGTCTGGGCAAGTACGCCGTCGACGGGATCATTGCCAACGACCTGCCCAAGATCATGGGTGTCACGCTGACCGCGGCGTTCTTCATCGTGATGGCCAGCCTGGTCGTGGACCTGTTGTACGCCGTCGTCGACCCGAGGGTGCGGAAGTGACCGAGATCGCGGAGCACAGCTACCGACCCGGCACCGAGAAGCCGACGTCGTTCCTCGACGTCCGCGACCTGCGTGTGCACTTCCCCACCGACGACGGCTTGGTCAAGTCGGTCGACGGGCTCACCTTCCGCGTCGACCGGGGCAAGACCCTCGGCATCGTCGGCGAGTCCGGCTCGGGCAAGAGCGTGACGAGCCTGTCGGTGATGGGGCTGCACCATGGCGGCTCCGCCAAGATCACCGGCGAGATCTTCCTCGACGGCGAGGAGCTCGTCGGTGCCAGCCCGGAGGGGGTCCGACTCCTACGCGGCCAGAAGATGGCGATGATCTTCCAGGACCCGCTGTCGTCGATGCACCCGTACTACACGATCGGCTACCAGATCGTGGAGGCGTACCGGATTCACAACGACGTAAGTAAAAAGGCGGCCTACCAGCACGCGATCGAGATGCTCGACCGGGTGGGGATCCCGCAACCTGACAAGCGGGTCCACGACTACCCGCACCAGTTCTCCGGCGGGATGCGCCAACGCGCGATGATTGCGATGGCGCTGTCGTGTGATCCCGAGCTGCTGATCGCCGACGAGCCGACCACGGCCCTCGACGTCACCGTCCAGGCCCAGATCCTCGACCTGATCCGCGACCTGCAGAAGGAGTTCAACTCCGCGGTGATCATCATCACCCACGACCTCGGGGTGGTGGCCGAGCTGGCCGACGACATCCTGGTCATGTACGCCGGGCGGTGCGCAGAGTACGGCTCGGCCGACGACATCTTCCGCGAGCCACAGCATCCGTACACCTGGGGATTGTTGGGCTCGATGCCGCGGATAGACCGTGAGCGGTCCGAGCGGCTGCTCCCGATCAAGGGCACGCCACCCAGTCTGATCAACGTGCCGAGCGGCTGTGCCTTCAACCCACGGTGCACCTACTGCGACCTCACCGGCGGTCGGAGCACGAGCGAGCGGCCTGAGCTGATCGACGTCGGCCACGGCCACCGGGTGGCCTGCCACCTGACCCGCGACCAGCGCGACCAGATCTGGCGCGACGACATCCAGCCGAAGCTGTGAGCGAGCACGAGGCGATCAGCGAGCCAGCCGAACGACGCCATGACGGAGCGACCGTGACCACTGCCGACACCACACCGACCGCAGCGCCCCAACCCTTGGGCGAGGTCCTGCTGTCGGTCCAGGGTCTGGTGAAGCACTTCCCGATCCGCCGCGGCGTGCTGCAGCGGAAGGTCGGAGCGGTGCAGGCGGTCGACGGCCTGACCTTCGACGTACGCCAGGGCGAGACCCTGTCGCTGGTCGGCGAGTCGGGCTGCGGCAAGAGCACGACCGGCCGCCTGCTGACCCGGCTGCTGGAGCCGACCGGCGGCAGCGTCACCTTCGACGGTCACGACATCTCCCACATCTCGAACGGCAAGATGCGGCCGCTGCGTCGCGACGTCCAGATGATCTTCCAGGACCCGTACTCGTCGCTGAACCCACGTCACACGGTGGGCCGGATCGTCGGAGCGCCGTTCAAGCTGCAGAAGGTCGAGACCGAGGCCGGCACCAAGAAGACGGTGCAGGATCTGCTGGAGCTGGTCGGGCTCAACCCGGAGCACTACAACCGCTACCCGCACGAGTTCTCCGGTGGGCAGCGGCAGCGGATCGGCATCGCCCGCACCCTCGCCCTGCGGCCCAAGCTGATCGTCGCCGACGAGCCTGTGTCGGCGCTCGACGTGTCGATCCAGGCCCAGGTGGTCAACCTGCTCGAGGACCTGCAAGACGAGCTCGGACTGACGTACGTGATGATCGCGCACGACTTGTCCGTGGTGCGGCACGTCTCGGACCGGGTCGCGGTGATGTACCTCGGCAAGATTGTCGAGCTGGCCGACCGCCACAACCTGTACGAGACCCCGATGCACCCGTACACGGTGGCCTTGATGTCCGCCGTGCCTATTCCCGACACCAAACGGCGCACGGAGCGGGAGCGGATCCGGCTGCAGGGCGACGTGCCGAGCCCGATCAACCCGCCGCCGGCGTGCCGGTTCCACACCCGCTGCTGGAAGGCCCAGGAGATCTGCAAGACGACCGAGCCGCCGCTGGTCGACCTGGCGCCGCGGCACCAGGTGGCGTGCCACTTCCCCGAGAACCAGGACGCCGTCGTGGGGTCGCGAGGCTAGCGCGTTTCAGGCATGCGGGCCGACGGTGACCGGGCCGATCGTCAGCTCAGCAGTGCCTTCCAGCACCACACCGAGCCGCTCCATCTCGTCGTCGAGTGCCCAGCGGTGCGTGGCAGTGAGCCGGCTGAGCGGCTCCACCGTGACGGCAAGCCGCCGCCCTGACCGCCTGAGGTGCCAGACCCCGGCCACCGTGCCGTCGACGAGCAGCACCGGGTAGTTCCCGGCCTGGCCGCGGGCCAGCGCCCGGTCGAACGCCCGGCCGGGGAAGAGCGGCCGGGCGACACCCTCCGGCAGGTCCCCTGCGTTCACCCACGCCGATGCGCCGTCGAGCTCGACCTCCTCCAGGTCGCCCGCCAGCGCGTCGAAGAGCTCCGTCGCCCACCGACGCGGCGCGGCCAGCCAGCGCGCAAAGTGCGCGGGCGTGGCAGGACCGTACGCGTGCAGGTAGCGCTGCACCACGTCGGCAAGAGCGATCTGTCCCTCGGACGGCTGGAGCCCGGGCAGCCAGCGGCGCGGACTCGTGTACGTGACCTTGCGGCCCCTGTTAGGCCCGAAGCACAGTGCGCCGGCGTGCGCGGCCGTGCTGACGACTTGACGCCACCGGGCCAGAACACCTGGAACGCCGGCATCACCAGGTCACCCGCCCACGGCCCGGTCCTGGCCACGACCGCCTCGTCCAGCTCGTCGATGGTGAGCTCGGCACCCGCCAGCGCGTCGGCGACCGCACCGACCACCTCGTCGGTCTGTTGCGGAGACATCCGTACGTCCGGTGCGAACGGGCTCGCCGTCGCCGGGACCGCCGACAGGGCTCCGGTCCACATCGGCAGATCTCGGGTGGCGAGCAGATGGACGGTGCCGCGTGGGCCGTAGGTCTTGACGAGGCCGCGCTCCGACCACAGCGCGTCGCGGACATCAGTGCGGGTCGCGCCGGCGAGCCGCATGCCGACCGACAGCTCGGCGGCGGACAGCACCTGGGCATGCGCACCGCAGATCCTCGCCACGACGTCGGCCGGCGTCGCGTCCGGCGACGGGGGCGGACAGGTAGTTCCGCTCCAGTCGCCGCGCGTTCACGTCGTTCCAACGCTCGCTCATGGTCCGCCCTCGGAGTCGGGGTACCGGTAAGAAGCGTGTCACCAGCCGCCACTTCGTCACCAATATGAGCCTGCCCTGGAGCTCCTCTCGCCCGTCCTCGGTGATGACGTACGTCGTACATTCTGGACGCCCAGGTGCGCGGCCATCGCCTGGGCGCGCGCCCACTCCTCGTCGGTGTGCCGGATCACCAGGGTGCGCAACTCACGGCGGAACTCGGTCAGCAGGGTGGCGACAAAGTCCTCACCGCCGGTGAGCTCGGCCAGCCGCGCGAGGGCGGTGGGGTCCAGGGCGCCCACCGCCGCCGGTGCTGCCGTGGAGTCGTCGGGGGTCGCGGGTGCGGTGTCGCCGGTGCGGGCTGGCAGGCCCGCCGGCCTGCTCCGGCCCCTGCGCCTGCTCCCACGCGCCCCATTGGTGATCACGGGGAAACGTATCAACCCGTCGGCGTGTCGCGAACCGTTCCCCAGTGATCAACTTCGCGTCGATGCCATCCACTCGCCGACCGCCTGCGCGTAGGCATCGGGGACTTCAATCGGGAGCGCATGGCCCACATTCTCGAAGACCGACAGGTTCCAGTCTGGGCGCTGCGCCGTCCAGTCATCGATCCATTTCCGCGTTATCAAGCGATCGTCGTCTCCCCACAGCAGAAGTGTGGGCGCAGCCGCACGGCGCATCGCCTCCTGCACGCGGTGGCGCCGGACGAACATCGCCGAGAAGATCGACGCAATCACCGTGACGGAGCTATCCAGCTGTTTCGGCTGCAGCGCCATGAACTCGTCGCGCGTGAGTTCGGTGAATTCGGGCGAGATCCTCCCTAAGTCGCCGCCCCCAAGGTCCCACTTGGTGCCCACAATACCCGCCGGGTCGGCGAGGATCCGAATATTCAGATCGAGAAGCCTGCGTCCGAACAGCCGCAGCAACCCTCGGGCGACGGGAGGAGCGACTGCCAGCCCTACCCGGCCAACCGTCCGCCACCACCGGGATTCGCCGACGCTGATCGGAGGCGGAAGGGCCGGAGTCACCAGCACGATCCGCACGACCCGGTCGGGCGCGATGTCGGCGAAGAGCAACGCGACGATCCCGCCCGCCGACCAGCCATGGACCACCACCCTATCCAGCCCCAGTGCGCTGGTGAACGCGCGCAAGAACCGCGCATTGGGTTCGACACCTGCCGCGCGCCGATCAGGCAAATCGGTGTGCCCGGCGATCGTGCCCGGAAGATCCACCGCGACCACACGCCCGTACCTCCGCAGCGCCGGAAAGACGTCGACCCAGTTTGTCGCGCTACCCGCGGGGTTGGGGACCAGGAGATG
>WHTB01000077.1 GCA_009379735.1 Propionibacteriales bacterium | reverse complement strand
CTGGGTCAAGGCGGGTGTCGAGATCAGCGACGGGCACCCGCAGCTCGGGGCGGTGGCGACCAACGGCTACTCCGACTGGTCGATGGCGCCGGTCCCCGACTGGGTGGGCCGGACCGTCACGCTACGGGCGAGCCGGGCCGGAGACGCGCTCACCCTGCGGGCCTGTGTCGACGACGAGCCGTGGCGGATGTTCCGGGTCGTGCCGCTCGACCCCGACCTCGCCGCAGACGCCGGGCCGTACTGCTGTGCCCCGCAGCACGCCGGTCTCCAGGTGCGCTTCCACACCTTCTCCACCGGCCCGGCCGACCGTGCGCTCCACGACGCCTGACGCGCAGGCAGTCAGCGCGTACGCCAGGCGTCGTCGTCCTCGGTGAGCGCGACGACCGCCGGGGGCAGCTTGCCGGTCACCAGGTCGTCGATGGTGACGTGCTCGAAGACGTCGCGCAGGCTTCGGCGTGCAGCGATCCAGACCGGCTGGAGCACCTTGGCCGACTCGTTGTACTCGACCGCCTCCGGCCGCAGCCCATACACGCTGACCAGCGGGCCGTCGACCGCACGGATCACGTCGGCCACGCTGACGTCGCCGGGTGCGCGGGCCAACCGCCAGCCGCCGGACTGTCCGCGCTGGCTCATCACGACGCCGGACCGCCGCAGGTCGGCGAGGATCGACTGCAGGAAGCCGTGCGGGATGTCTTGGCGCTTGCCGATCTGCTCGGCTGAGATCGGACCGTCGGTGTCCGCACTACGCGCGATCTCGATCAGCGCACGCAGCGCATAGTCCGACTTCGCCGAGACGCGCATGGCACCAATCTTGGCAGAACCACTGCACTGAGGTGCCCGCGCGTACTCGCCGGTCACACTGGCGCGACGTCCACCTGCTGGCCGGCCTGCTCCCGACGCCTGATCGCCCGCTCGGCTTGCACCGCAGCACCGATCAGCGACACCCACGCGACGGCCAGCAGAGACACGATCAGGAACACGGTGCTGGAGTTCGGTGCCAACCCGATCCAGCCGCTTTCGAGCAGAGTCTTCGCGTTCGTGACGATGATGAGACCACCGGCCGCGACGCCGAGCACCCGAGGCGCGAGGTGCTTGACCAGCCAGGCGGCGATCGGCGCGGCGATAACACCGCCGACCAGCAGAGCGGCCGCCCAGCCGAAGTTGATCCCCTCCGAGCCCAGTGCGGTCAGGAAACCGATCGAGCCGCCGACCGCGACCACGAACTCGGCGGTGTCGACCGAGCCGACCACCTTGCGGGGCTCGAGGCGCCCCGACGACAGCAGCGAGGTGGTGCCGACCGGGCCCCACCCGCCGCCGCCGATAGCGTCCATGACGCCGGCGACGACGCCGAGAGGTGCCAGGAAGTACGCCGACAACCGGCCGGCGAACTGCGGCCGCCGCCCGCCCAGTCGCAGGAAGCGCCACAGTACGTACCCGCCCAGCGAGGCCAGCAGCAGCGCGACCCACGGCTTGGCGACGTCGCCGTCGAGGTTCGACAAGAACACCGCACCGAAATACGCCCCGACGCCACCGGGGAACGCCAGGATGCCGACGGTGCGCCAGTCGACGTTGCCGAGCTTCCAGTGCGCCGCACCGGAGACCAGGGTCGTGCCAACCTCAGAGAAGTGGACCGCGGCCGACGCGGCAGCCGGCGCGATGCCGACCGCGAGCAGCATGGTCGACGACGTCACGCCGTACGCCATGCCGAGCGAGCCGTCGATCAGCTGGGCCAGCAGCCCGACGAAACCCAGCAGGATGAGGTTGCGCATCGCGGTGAACCTTTCTGAAGTAACTCGACCTGTTGAATAGACTAAGTCGACTGACCGGACACCGGCCCTCCGTCCCATCCGGCGAGACGGGTGGGTGGGGTCACATCACGGCTCGGGCGATTCGCTTGTATTTGTTACCAGCAGGTACGAGAATGAAGTTACCGATGAGTAGCAAGAGCACGTAGTGCCGCACCGCGGCCCACACGAGCCGGGAGACGGTCTTCGATGAGCCACTACAAGAGCAATGTCCGCGATATCGAGTTCAACCTGTTCGAGGTCCTCGGACGCGACGCCGTTCTCGGGCGGGGCCCGTACGACGAGGTCGACGTCGACACGGCCAAGGCCATCCTGGGCGAGGTCGACCGACTGGCTCGCGAGGAGCTGGCCGCGTCGTTCGAGGATGGCGACCGCCACCCGCCGGTCTACGACCCGGCGACGCACTCGGTGACGATGCCCGAGGCGTTCACGAAGAGCTACCAGGCCTACGTCGACGCCGAGTGGTTCCGGCTGCACCTCGACCCAGCACTCGGCGGGCAGGCGACGCCGAGCTCATTGATCTGGTCCGTCGCCGAGCTCGTCCTCGGCTCCAACCCCGCCGTCTGGATGTACGCCTGCGGCCCGAGCTTCGCCAACATCGTCTACCGCAACGGCACCGAGCGAGACCAGCGGATCGCCCGGCACATGGTCGACCGCCGCTGGGGCGCCACCATGGTGCTCACCGAGCCCGACGCCGGCTCCGACGTAGGCGCCGGGCGCACCCGGGCGTACCCGAACGACGACGGCACCTGGCGGATCGAGGGGGTCAAACGCTTCATCACCTCGGCCGAGCACGACATGGCCGACAACATCATCCACCTGGTGCTCGCGCGACCGGTCGGCGTCGAGGGCGCCGGCGGCCCGGGTACGAAGGGGCTGTCGATGTTCGTCGTACCCAAGCACCATTTCGACCTCGAGACCGGTGAGCTGACCGGCGAGCGCAACGGCGCCTACGTCACCAACGTCGAGAAGAAGATGGGCATCAAGGTGTCCACCACCTGCGAGGTGACCTTCGGCGAGCACGAGCCGGCCACCGGCTGGCTGCTCGGCGAGGTGCACGACGGCATCGCGCAGATGTTCCAGGTGATCGAGAACGCCCGGATGATGGTGGGCACGAAGGCGATCGCGACGCTGTCGACGGGCTACCTCAACGCGCTCGAGTTCGCCAAGCAGCGGGTGCAGGGTGCCGACCTCACCCAGGCGACCGACAAGGCCGCGCCGCGAGTCACCATCACGCACCACCCCGACGTACGCCGCTCGCTGATGACGCAGAAGTCGTTCTCCGAGGCGCTGCGCGCGCTGGTCCTCTACACCGCGACGTTCCAGGACCGGGTCGAGGTGGCCCGGCACCAGGGCGAGCACGACGAGATCGCGGAGCGGGTCAACGACCTGCTGCTGCCGATCGTCAAGGGCTACGGTTCCGAGCGGTCGTGGGTGCTGCTCGGCACCGAGTCCTTGCAGACGTTCGGCGGCTCGGGGTTCCTCCAGGACTACCCGATCGAGCAGTACGTCCGCGACGCGAAGATCGACACGCTGTACGAAGGCACGACGGCGATCCAAGGTCAGGACCTGTTCTTCCGCAAGATCGTGAAGGACCAGGGCCAGGCACTCGGTTATCTCGCCGGCCAGATCAGCGAGTTCGTGCAGTCCGAGGCGGGCAACGGCCGGCTGAAGGTCGAGCGCGAGCTGCTCGCCACCGGCCTGGCGGACGCCCAGGGAATCTTGGGTGCGCTCGTCGCTCAGCTGACGTCGTCCAACCCCCAGGCCGAGGGCGGCGACCCGCGCAACATCTACCGGGCCGGTCTCAACACCACTCGGCTGCTGATGGCGCTCGGTGACGTCGTCTGCGCCTGGCTGTTGCTGCGCCACGCCGAGATCGCGCTCGCCAAGCTGGGCGGCGACGTGTCGGCCAAGGACAAGGCCTTCTACGAGGGCAAGGTCGCGGCCGGGCAGTTCTTCGCCCGCAACGTGCTCCCGAAGCTCGCCGCCGAGCGGGCCATCGCCGAGGCGACCGACCTGTCGCTGATGGACCTCGACGAAGCCGCCTTCTGACCAGCGTGCCGGTTGTGTGGCGACCGGCAACGCGGGGTAGGGGGTCAGTCTCGGGGATATCCACGCGCGAAGGAGTCATGCACATGGGCATCGGACTCGGCGTCGTCCTGCTGGTCCTCGGAGCAGTCCTGCTGTTCGACGTCGTCAACGTCGGGACCGCCTGGGTCGACGGCGGTACGCTCGGCTGGATCCTGGTGGCGGCCGGTGCGCTGGCGATCGTGCTCGCCCTGGTCACCAACGCCCAGCGGGCCCGCACCAAGCACACCGTGGAGGAGCGCCGCCAAGGAGGCGGTTACTGAACCACCGCTTCGCCCGTTGAGTGTGACGTTTTCGACGCGACACGCTGGCGTGTCTGTCGAAAACGTCCCACTCAACGGGTGGGGGTCAGGGCTGGCGGGTGCGGGGGCGACGACCGGACTGACCGCGTCCCTGACCCTGCCCATGGCCCTGGCCGCGCCCTTGACCCTGGTTGCGGCCCTGGTAGCCGCGCCCCCCGGACCGGCCGTTGTAGCGACCCTGGCGGTTGCCGCCCCGACCTGAGCCGTGCTCGACGACCTTCACTTCGTGTGCCGGTACACCGGCGGTGCTGAGTGCCTCAGCGGTGAGCGGCTGCGGCGCGGTCCGCGCGTCGTGGTGGCGGGCATCCACGCCGGCGGTCCGGTGCAGGCGCATCACGGCGCCCACACCGCGCTCCACTGTGACCGTGACGACGGCTCCCGAGTTGCCCGCCCGGGCCGTACGGCCGGAGCGGTGCAGGTAGGACTTCGGCTCGGTCGGCACGTCGTAGTGCACGACCAGGCCGATGCCGTCGACATGGATGCCGCGGGCCGCGACGTCGGTCGCGACGACCACCTGGGCGCGGCCGTTGCTGAACTGTCGGAGGTTGCGCTCCCGTACCCGTTGCGACAGGTTGCCGTGCAGGTCGACGGCCTCGATGCCCGCCTCGCTCAGCTGACGAGCCAGGTCGGTGGCACCGCCGCGGGTGCGGGTGAAGACGATCGAGCGCGGGTTGGCGCGGAGCAGGTCGAGGGTGGTCTCGAGCTTGTTGTGCGATCCGGTGACCAGCACGTGGTGGTCCATCGTGTCGATGGTGCTCTGGTCGGAGTCGATCTTGTGCACGACCGGGTCGTTGAGGTGGTTGCGGACGAGCTTGTCCACGTCCCCGTCGAGCGTCGCCGACAGCAACTGCCGCTGACCGCCAGCCGGGGTGAGGGCGAGCAGGGCGTCCACCGCCGGGAAGAAGCCGAGGTCGCACAGGTGGTCGGCCTCGTCGAGGACGGTGATCTCGACGGCGTCGAGCCGGCAGGCGCCCCGCCGGATGAGGTCGTCGAGACGGCCCGGCGTGGCGACCACGATGTCGGTGCCCTGCTTGAGCCGGCGCACCTGACGGTCGTACGGGGTGCCGCCGTACACGGTGGTCATCTTCAGGTTGACCGCGTGCGCGAGCGGCTCGAGAGACTGGCGCACCTGGTTGGCGAGCTCGCGGGTCGGCACCACGATCAGGCCACGGGGGCTGCGTGAACGGCTGCGGCCGCCGGCGAGGCGCTCGAGCATCGGCAGGCCGAAGGCCAGCGTCTTGCCGGAACCGGTGCGGGCCCGGCCGAGGACGTCGCGGCCGGCGAGCGCGTCGGGGATGACCGCCGCCTGGACGGGTGTGGGGTCGGTGATCTCCTGGCGGCTCAGGTTGCGTACGAGCGCTGCCGGGAGGTGGAGATCGGCGAAGCCGAAGGAGGGCAGGGTCGGGTTGTCGACGGTCACGTCGGAGTGCTCCAGTGTCGAATCGGTTACCCCACCCAGGTCCGCGGCGCGGACGAGGTGAGCCGGTGGGGCGGGTGGTACCCGATCCGCTCCGACTGCGTCTGGGACGCATCGATGTCACCGGGCACAAGGAAAGGCCCCTCACTGCGGGCGGGGCCTCTTGGCTGTCTCCATTCTATCAGCGCTGCGGTCGTGCTCTGACCACATCGCGTGTGAGGTACGCCCCTGCCCTGGCCTAGGGTCGGTGAGATGAGTGAGCTGACGACGTACGCCGACGCCTGGCGGCAGGCCTGCCAGGACTTCCTGCGCCTGCTGTCCGAGCTGGACCCAGACGACTGGCGGCGCTCGACCGACTGCCCCGGCTGGACGGTCCACGACGTCGTGGCGCATGTGGCCTCCCTCGAGCGCGAGCTGGCCGACCACGTCCGGCAGGGCGACATCGCCGACGGCTCGCGCGACGTCGTGACGACCTACACGAAGATCGGTGTCGACGCGCGCCGTGGCCACTCGCCCGACCAGCTGGTGGCCGAGCTCACCGACGCCGTCGGTCGCCGCTGCGACCAGCTGGCTGCCGCCCCACCCACCGACCCGGCCGGGCGTCCCGACCACACACCAGGCGGCATCGACTGGGACTGGCGCACATTGCTGCGCAACCGCACCATCGACGTGTGGGTGCACGAGCAGGACATCCGCCGGGCCACCGGCCGACCCGGGGGCATGTCCAGCCCCGGTGCCGACCTGGTCGCGGCGACGTTCGGCGCCGCCTTCCCGTACGTGATCGGCAAGCGAGCCGGCGCTGACCCAGGCACCACTGTCGTGGTGGAGATCGACGGGACCGAGTCGGCGTACGCCGTGGACGACAGCGGCCGGTGTCGATCGGTCGACGAGCTGCCCGCCGGGCCGTCGACGCGGCTGTCGATGGATCGGGAGACGCTGACGATCCTCGGCGCGGGTCGGCGCGACCCGGCCGACGTCCAGGTGGAGATGGCCGGCGACCAGGACCTCGGGCTCCGCATCCTGCACGGGATGGCAGTCACTCCCTAGTCGCGAAACCACGTTGGCGCGCCGCCTCGTACAACACGACTGCGCCCGCCGACGCGACGTTGAGCGAGCTCGCGGCTCCGCCGATCGGGATCGAGACGAGGTCACTGCACGCGTCGCGCCAGGCCGCGCTCAGCCCACTGGTCTCGTTGCCGACGACGACCGCGGTGGGTCTGGTCAGGTCATGCTGGTCGATGCGCGTCGACCCCGACTCGTCCGTGCCGACGAGGTGCAGCCGGTGCGCGCGCAGCCACGCGACCACGTCGTGCGTCGACCCGGCATGCACCGTGGGTACGGCGAACAGTGAGCCGGTGCTCGCCCTGACGGTGCGGGGGTCATAGATGTCGGCGGCATGACCGGTGACGATGACACCGGTCGCTCCGAAGGCGTCCGCCGAACGGACCAACGTGCCCAGATTCCCTGGCTGGGTTGGGCGATCGAAGACCACGACGAGCCCGTGGTCGTCGACGGAGATCCGGTCGAGGTCGTCGGCCCGGGTCGCCGCGACGGCCACCAGCTCCGGCGGCTCCGCGTCCTTGCCACCGAGCTCGGCCAGCAGCTCCGACGTCATCGCGACCCGTTGTGCCGTGCTGTCGTCCACCAGGGCCTGGGCCCAGCGAGACAGCTGGCGGTCGCTGGCATACAGCAACGCGTGCACGGGCCAGCGATGCGCGACCGCCATCGTGATCGGGCGTACCCCGTGGACCAGGAACTCGCCGGTGCGATGCCGCTTGTTGCGGTTGACCAGCAGTGCCTCCCACTGCTGGAAGCGCGCGTTCCGCGTGCTGACCTGCAGTCGTTGCGGCATATGTACGTACTCCTCCGGTCCATCAGCCGAAACGGTGAAACAGCAGGTGTCAGTGTTGCAGTCGTGACCACTAGGGTTACCGCGTGGCTTGGAAAATCTCGCATATGCCCGACCTGGACGGTAAGCGCGCAGTGGTGACCGGCGCGAACGCAGGTCTCGGCTTCTATACCTGTCTCCATCTGGCGAAGGCGGGTGCCTCGGTGGTGCTCGCGACCCGCAACGAGACGGCCGGGCATGAGGCGGCCGACCGAATCCGGAACGACGTACCCGGTGCCGTGCTCGACGTCGTCCGCGTCGACCTCGCCGACCTCTCGAGCGTACGCACGGCGGCCGCCGTCATCCTCAAGCAGGACCGGCCGATCGACATGCTGATCAACAACGCGGGCGTGATGGCGACGCCGAAGCGACTGACGCTCGACGGCTTCGAGCTGCAGTTCGGCACCAACCACCTCGGGCACTTCGCCCTGACCGGTCTGCTGCTGCCCGCCCTCGGCAGCGCCCGCGTGGTCACGGTGTCGTCGCTGTTGCACAACTCGGTCGCCGGCGTTCCCGATCGCGACCCACGTGAGGCACGCAAGTACAACAAGTGGCAGGCGTACGGCGAGTCGAAGCTGGCGAACCTGATGTTCATGCTCGAGCTGGACCGCCGGGCTCAGGTGGCTGGCCTCGAGCTGACCAGCGTCGCGGCGCACCCGGGCTACGCATCGACCCGGCTGCAGCGGAGCGGACCACGCCTCGGCGGGCCGTCGATGGCGGCGTATCTCCTTGCGGGGTTGACCTCGGTCGTCTCCCAGTCGGCCGACGCCGGTGCCTGGCCGACCCTGTACGCCGCGACCGCCCCGAAGATGGCCGGCGGCACCTACATCGGCCCGTCCCGGCTGATGGAGATGCGCGGCCGGCCGCAACCGGTCGGCATGTCGAAGGCCGCGCGGGACCGGGACGCCGCCCGGCGGCTGTGGCTGCGTAGCCAGGAAGCGACCGGGGTGTCCTACCTCTGACCGGTCCGTAGTGACGCGGCCGACTACGTGCGCAGTTATGCTGGCCGCTGCTCTCCTCGCCCAGTCCGGAGTCTCGTGTGTCCCCAGCAGCCGTAGTGCGTCTCCTGATCGCGGTCGCGATCATCGGAGTCTCGACGTTCCTCGTCGTCACCAAGGACCCTCGCCTTGGTCTCGACCTGAGCGGCGGTACGCAGATCGTGGTCGAGACCCAGTCGACCGAGCGCACGGAGGCGACCTCGGCCGCGACCGACCGCGTCCGCGATGTGCTGGACCGCCGGGTCAACGCGCTCGGCATCGCCGAGTCGAGCCTGAGCCGCTCCGGCGAGCGGCGGATCATCGTCGAGCTGCCCGGTGTGCAGGACCCGCGGGAGGCGGCCGAGACCCTGGGCCGGACCGCCCAGCTCACCTTCCACCCGGTGCTCGCCGTCGCCACCGAGGGCCAGCAGCCTAAGGAGAACGAGAAGGTCCTGCCCGACGAGGACGGCTCGCCGATCGTGATCGGAACCGAGGCGCTCGCCGGCGAGGACGTCAGCAAAGCCCGCGGAGTCTCCGACGAGACCGGCAACTGGACCGTCGACGTCAGCTTCCGTGGCGGCGGTGACAAGTGGCAGCGACTCACCGGCGAGGCCGCCTGCAACCCGCCGGGTGACCCGAAACGTCGTGTCGCCATCGTCCTCGACGACGAGGTCATCTCCTCGCCCCAGGTCAACGAGGGCGTCGGCTGCAACGTCGGCATCGCCGGCGGGAAGACGTCGATCACCGGCGGGTTCACGGCCAAGAGTGCGAAGGACCTCGGCGCGCTGATCGAGGGCGGCTCGCTGCCGCTACCGGTCGAGATCATCGAGCAGCGCACGGTCGGGGCCACGCTCGGCGACGAGGCCATCGACGCGAGCTTCAAGGCCGGCATCATCGGCATCGCGCTGACCGGGCTGTTCATCGTCTTCGTCTACCGGTTGATGGGGCTGCTGGCCACCATCGCCCTCGCGTCGTACGCGCTGATCTCCTATGCCGCTCTGCTCGGCCTCGGCGCGACCCTGACGCTGCCCGGCCTTGCCGGTTTCGTGCTCGCCATCGGGATGGCGATCGACGCGAACGTGCTGGTCTTCGAGCGAGCAAGAGAGGAGTACGCCGAACGCAAGAGCAGCGGCCTCCGAACGGCGCTGCAGATCGGCTTCAACAAGGCGTGGAGCGCGATCATCGACTCCAACGTGACCACGCTGCTCGCGGCGGGACTGTTGTTCTTCCTGGCCAGCGGGCCGGTGCGCGGCTTCGGTGTCACGCTGTCGCTCGGTGTGCTCGCGTCGATGATCTCGGCCCTGATCATCGCCCGTGCGCTCACCGAGTGGATGGCGTCGACGTCGTTCGTGTCCGAGCGGCCGCGCATCACCGGCATCTCCGACATCGGCCGGGTCCGGAAGTGGCTGGAGGACCGGGCACCCCGCCTGGTGCAGCGGGCGACGCTGTGGGTCGGGGTGTCGGTCGCGGTGGTGCTGGTCGCAGTCGCGGGCATGTTCGTACGCGGTCTCGACCTGGGCGTCGAGTTCACCGGAGGTCGGGTCGTCGAGTACTCCTCGGCCACCCAGATGAACGTCGACGAGGCTCGGCAGGCGGTCGCGGACGCCGGTCACCCGCGGGCGATCGTGCAGGAGTCCGACGGTGAGGACATCACCGTGCGCACCGGCAAGATCAGCAACGACGAGCAGGTCGAGATCCAGGAGGCCCTCGGTGGGCTCGGCGCCGGGGAGATCACCAAGGAGCGCGACGAGCTGATCGGGCCGAGCCTCGGCAGCGAGCTGAAGCGCAACGCACTGATCGCCCTCGGTGTCGCCCTGCTCGCCCAGATGCTCTACCTGGCGGTCCGCTTCCGGTGGACGTTCAGCGTTGCCGCCGTGCTCGCGATGGTGCACGACGTCGCGCTGGTCGTCGGCGTGTTCGCCTGGCTCAACAAGCCGATCGACGGCGTGTTCCTCGCCGCCGCGCTCAGCATCATCGGTCTGTCCGTCAACGACACCGTGGTGGTGTTCGACCGCATCCGCGAGGTGTGGCGGGAGCCCAAGGGCCGATCGTTCGCAGACGTTTCCAACCTGGCGTGTCTGCAGACCATCCCACGCACGGTCAACACCGGCCTCGGGTCGATGTTCATCCTTGCTGCGTTGATGATCCTCGGCGGCGACTCACTCAAGGACTTCGCCATCGCCCTGCTGATCGGTCTGGTCGCCGGAACGTACTCCTCGGTCTTCACCGCCACCCCGCTGGCGATCATGATGCACACCTGGTCGAAGGAGGCGACGCCGTCGGGCCAGGCCAAGGCCGAGCAGCGCCGCAAGAAGGTCGACCCGTACGGCGGCGGCCAGAAGGACGACAGCGGCGCCGTCATCTGACCCGGCCCGGCCGGCCCAGCGGGAGGGTCAGATATGTCGGCGGGACTGGACGATCCGGAACCGGCCGGCCACGTAAGCGCCGTCGGTGTACGACGCGTTGGCGGCCGGGTTGGCCCCGGTGCCGTGGAAGTCGCTGAAGGCCGCCGACTGGTTGACGAACACCTGGCCGGTGAGGTTCTCGCTCAGCGCCACCCCGGCGTCGAGTGCGGCCGACCGCATTCGCGCGACCACCTCGTCGGACGTCGAGTGGACCGCCGCCGTCATCGCTCCGTGCTCCAGCACGGTCCGGCGGAACGTCTCGATCGACTCGTCGGTGCCGGACGTACGGATGAGGTACGACACCGGGCCGAAGCACTCGGTCTCGTAGATGTCGGTGTCCTTGACGTCGATGGCGAGCACCGTCGGCGTGCGTACGGTCGCGTCGTCGTACGCCGGGTGCGGGACGTCCCGTGACGCGATCACGACCTCGGCCGACTCCGGCAGCGACCCGAGCCGCTCGAGGACCCCGGCGTTGACGACACCGCCGAGCAGCTCGACCGCCTTGGCGTCGTCACCGAGCAGCTTGCCGAGACCGGCCGCGATGCCGGCGCCCACGTCGTCGAACGACCGGTGCCCGTCGTCGGTGTCGATCCCGTCGGCCGGCACAAAGACGTTCTGTGGGGCGGTGCACATCTGACCGCTGTAGAGCGCGAGCGAGAAGGCCAGGTTGAAGCACATGCCCTTGAACGAGTCGGTCGAGTCGATCACCACCGTGTTGATGCCGGACTTCTCCGTGTACACCTGGGCCTGGGTGGCGTTCTGCTCCAGCCAGTCCCCGAACGCGCTGGACCCGGTGTAGTCGACCAGCTTGACCTCGGGCCGGCTGGCGAGGACCTTGGCGAGACCGTCGGCCGGGTCCTCGGCGGCCAGCGTGACCAGGTGGGGATCGAACCCGAGCTCGCCGAGCACCTCCTGCGCCACCTGCACGGTGATCGCCAGCGGCAGCACGGCACCGGGATGCGGCTTGACCACGACCGGGTTGCCGGTGACCAGGGAGGCGAACAGCCCGGGCCAGGAGTTCCAGGTCGGGAACGTGTTGCAGCCGATCACCAGGGCGACACCGCGGGGTACGGCGGTGAACGTCTTCTCCATCCGCAGCGGCTCGCCTCGGCCCGGCTTCTCCCAGACCGCGGTCTCGGGGTGCCGGGTCATCTCGGCGTACGCGTAGGCCAGTGCCTCCAAGGCCCGGTCGAGCGCATGGGCGCCGCCGGCCTGGAACGCCATCACGAACGCCTGTCCACTGGTGTGCTGCACGGCGTTGGCGAGCTCGAACACCCGCGCGTGCAGCCGGGCCAGGATCTCCATGCAGGCAACGGTTCGCGCCGTCGGCCCGGCGTCACGCCAGGCCGGCAGGCCGACGCGCGCAGCCTCGATCAGGGCGTCGACACCGGCCGGAGCGAGCCGGGGGTAGCGCACGTCGAGCGGCAGACCGTACGGCGACTTCTCGGTCGCGACGACGCCGTCGGCGCCCGGCGTCTGCAGCGGGAACTCGCCGCCGAGCAGGGACTCGAAGGCCGCCTGGCCGTCGGCCGCAGCCGTCTCGCCGTAGACCCGCGGGCTGGGCGACTCGGGGTACGCCGAGAAGTAGGCCCGGCTGCGGATCGCCTCCAGGGCCTGGTCCAGCAGCGGGCGGTGGCGCGACTCGAGATCCGAGACGGTCTGGCTCATCGGCTTCCTCCCGGGCGGGCGATGTTACAGTCGGCCTGCATTCGCGCAGAGATTGTGTCACATAGGTACCCTCAGCCTACATCCCACCGACGAGGTCTCCCACCGTGCTGCTGCGCCCGATCAGCGACGCCGACGTCGCGTCCGTGCTCGATCTCAACGCCGCGTCGGTCGATGCACTCAGCCCGCTCGACGGCGCCCGCCTGGCTGACCTGCGAGCACTGACGACCACGGCGGACGTGGTAGACGTGGAGGGCGAGGTCGCGGCGTTCGTCCTCGTGTTCGGGGCGTCCGTCGCCTACGACTCGGTCAACTACCGCTGGTTCGGCGCGCGCTACCCGGACTTCGCGTACCTCGACCGGATCGTGGTGGGCGAGCGGTGGCGGCGGCGTGGCATCGGACGGCTGGTCTACGACGCAGTCGAGCAGACCGTGGGCCCGCGCGGGCGGGTGGTCTGCGAGGTGTACGCCGAGCCGCCGAACCACGCGTCGCTGGCGTTCCACCGCGACCGTGGGTACGTCGAGGTCGGGCGACAAGAGCAGGAGAACGGGAAGGTCACCGCGATGTTGGTCAAGGAGCTCGCTGGATGAGTGTGGTCGGAGTCGTCGGAGCCGGAGCGATGGGCGGTGGCATCGCCCAGGTCGCGGCCGTCGCCGGTGAGGAGGTGCAGGTCTGCGACGCGCAGCCTGGAGCCGCCGCGGCCGCCACCGAGCGGATCGCCGCCCAGTTGCAGCGCGAGGTCGACAAGGGCCGGATGACGCCCGACGCCTCGGCCGCGGCACGCGCCGGGGTGCAGGCCGTCGACGGTGTCGCCGAGCTCGCCGGCAGTGACCTCGTCATCGAGGCGGTGGTCGAGTCGCTGGGGGTCAAGCGGGACTTGTTCAAGGAGCTCGAGCGGGCCTGCCGTGACGACGCCGTGCTCGCCACCAACACCTCGACCCTGTCGGTGACCGACATCGCCGACGGGCTCGAGCACCCCGAACGGGTCTGCGGCATGCACTTCTTCAACCCGGCCCCGCTGATGCGCCTCGTCGAGGTGCCGGTCGGCGCGCTCACCAGCGACGAGGTCGCGGACCAGGTCGGCGGGTGGGCCGAGCTGTGGGGCAAGACCGCGGTGCGGTGCGCCTCCACACCCGGCTTCATCGTCAACCGGGTGGCCCGCCCGTACTACGGCGAGGCGCAGCGCATCCTCGAGGAGGGCGTGGCCGACTGCGCCCACATCGACGCGGCGATGACAGCAGCCGGCTTCCGGATGGGACCGTTCGCGCTGGCGGACCTGATCGGCAACGACATCAACCTCGCGTCGGCGACGTCGGTGTGGGAGCAGACCGACGAGGACCCCCGCTACGAGCCGACGCGGGCGCAGCGCGACCTGGTGGCGCGCGGCGACCTCGGCCGCAAGACCGGTCGTGGGTGGTACGACTACGCCGCCGGTGCGCCCGCACCTGTCGAGGTCGACGCCGACCTCGCCCGGGCGGTCAGCGAACGCGTCAACGCGATGCTGGTCAACGAGGCGGCCGCGCTCGCCGACCGTGGCGAGGCGACTCCCGACGACATCGACACCGCGATGCGGCTCGGCACCAACTACCCGTTCGGCCCGCTGGCCTATGGCGACGTGTGGGGCGCGCCGCGGGTGCTCGACGTACTCACGGCGCTGCACGACCGCCACCCAACCGGGCGCTACCGCCCGGCGGAGCGGCTGGTGCGAGCCGCCGCCACCGGAGGGCGGCTGCATGGCTGACCCCGATGCGCTGGCCCGCCGCTGTGCCGAGGTGATGTGGGCCGACGACCGCGCCTCGCAGGCACTCGGCATGGAGTTGGTCGACGTCGGTGCAGGGCGAGCGGTGCTGCGCATGACGGTGCGTGCGGACATGGCCAACGGGCACGCGATCGGCCACGGTGGCTTCACCTTCGCGTTGGCCGACTCCGCGTTCGCGTTCGCCTGCAACACCTACGACCGGCGCACCGTCGCCCAGGGCTGCGACATCAGCTTCCTGGCCGCGGTACGAGTCGGCGACGTGCTCGAGGCCCGGGCCGTCGAACGCTTCCGAGCCGGGCGCAACGGCATCTACGACGTGACGGTCCTCCGCGGCGACGACGTGGTCGCCGAGTTCCGCGGGCGCAGCCGCGAGATCGGTGGGAGGCTGACCGAGGAGGAGCGTTCCGATGGCTGAGGCAAGCGCTGAGCTCACGACCGAGTCGCTGGGTGGTCTGCAGCTCGCACGCATGCAGGACACGCTGCGTCGTTGCTATGACCATGTACCGCACTACCGGCAGGCCTTCGACTCGGCCGAGGTGCACCCCGACGACCTGCGGTCGCTGGCAGATCTGGCCCGTTTTCCCCTTACTGCCAAGGCAGATCTGCGCGCCAACTACCCGTTCGGGATGTTCGCGGTCCCGCGGGAGGAGGTCGTACGCATCCATGCCTCGTCGGGCACAACCGGGCAGCCGACCGTCGTGGGCTACACCCAGGCCGATGTCGACATGTGGGCCGACGTCGTGGCCCGCTCGATCGCCGCCGCCGGTGGTCGCCGCGGCGACGTCGTGCATGTGGTCTACGGCTACGGCCTCTTCACCGGTGGGCTGGGCGCGCACTACGGCGCCGAGCGGCTCGGCTGCACCGTCGTACCCGTCTCCGGCGGGATGACCGAGCGCCAGGTGCAGCTGATCCAGGACTTCCGGCCGCGCATCATCATGGTGACCCCGTCGTACTTCCTGTCGATCGTCGACGAGATGGAGCGCCAGGGCATCGACCCGGCGTCGACGTCGCTGGAGATCGGCATCTTCGGTGCAGAGCCGTGGACCGACCAGATGCGCGGCGAGATCGAGCAACGCTGCGCCATGCAGGCCGTGGACATCTACGGGCTGTCGGAGGTGATCGGGCCGGGCGTCGCGCAGGAGTCGGTGCAGACCAAGGACGGCCTGCACATCTGGGAGGACCACTTCTACCCCGAGATCATCGACCCGGCGACCGGGGAGGCGCTGCCCGACGGGGAGGAGGGCGAGCTCGTCTTCACGTCGCTCACCAAGCAGGCGATGCCGGTCGTCCGCTACCGCACCCGCGACCTCACCCGGCTGCTCCCGGGTACGGCGCACCCGGCGTTCCGCCGGATGGAGAAGGTCACCGGGCGCACCGACGACATGATGATCGTCCGCGGCGTCAACGTGTTCCCGACCCAGATCGAGGAGCAGATCCTGAAGGTCGAGGGTCTCGCCCCGCACTACCTGTGCGTGCTGACCCGGCCGGGCCGGATGGACGAGCTCACGGTCCGCGTCGAGACGCACGGCGCCGGGCTCGCAGGTACCGAACAGCAGCGGCTCGCGGGTCGGCTGCGGACTCTCGTCAAGGACACGGTCGGGGTGACGATCGGCGTCGAG
>WHTB01000139.1 GCA_009379735.1 Propionibacteriales bacterium | reverse complement strand
CGCCGGCCGGGTCGACTCGTGGGCAGACCTGGGGGCGTCCGCCCGTCCGCTGCGTACGGTCGAGTCGGTCCGCGACGTGACCCGTGACCGGGACGCGCTCGCGGTGCTGCCGGCAGCCGAGATCGGCCCGTCGGTACAGGCGGTCACCGTGGCAGACGTCGACCCGCTGCGCGACCCGTCGACGTACCCGATCCGCACGGAGGCTGCGGCCGACCCGGCTCCCGTCGTGACGATGAGCGTCGTGGGCGACATCATGCTCGGCCGCCGGGTGGGGGAGATCGGCGCTACTGCCGGGGACGCGTCGCACGCACTGCGGCCCATGCAGCGTCGCCTCGCCGCCGCCGACGTCACGGTCGGCAACCTCGAGAACACGCTGTCCCGGGCGGGTCCGCCGACGCAGGGGAACGACTCGTTCGCGGCGCCGACCTGGGTACGCGCCGGCCTCCGTGACGCCGGCCTCGACGTGGTCGGGCTGGCCAACAACCACCTGGGCGACTTCGGCGACGACGCGCTGGTCGAGACGGTCCGGCTGCTGCGCGCGGGCGGCTTCGCCACGTTCGGCGCGGGCCGCGCGGCCTGGCAGGCTCGGCAGCCCGCGATCGTGGAGCGGTCGGGGGTCCGGTTCGGCTTCGTCGGTTTCAACGCGATCGGCGAGACGCCGGAGGCCGGGTCGCGCCGGCCAGGTGCCGACTCGGTGAGCATGCCGCCGCGCACCGGCCCGCTCGACCGCGGCGAGCTCGACTCGTTCCTCCGGCGGGTGCGCGCGCTGGACCGGCGGGTCGACGTGGTCGTCGTCATGCCGCACTGGGGTACGCAGTACACCAACGTGCCGGAGCCGATCCAGCGCCACGTCGCCGACGAGCTGGTCTCCGCCGGTGCCGACCTGGTCGTCGGAGGACACCCGCACTGGGTGCAGGGCGCATCGATGGTCGACGACACGTTGGTGGTGCACTCGCTCGGCAACTTCGTGTTCGACATGGACTTCATGGACCAGACGCAGCGCGGGCTGTTGCTCGAGCTCACCTACTGGGGGTCCGAGCTGAAGGCGGCCGACTTCGTGCCGTACCGGATGGATCGCAGATTCGCACCACGCGTCCAGTCGTACGACAACGGGATCGACACGCTGCGACTGATGTGGGAGACCAGCGGCCCGGCGTTCAGCGAGCGCTGAGCCAGCTCCACGCCAGCCTTCCGGTGCGGGCGAGCTGCCAGCGGTCGACGACGCCCGGCAGGTCGTCGGCCGAGTGGTACTCGGGGTAGTCGATGCTGCCGAGCCGGGTCACCGCGAAGCCGGCCTTCTCGAACGCCCAGTGGTCGCTGGTGGTGAGCTCGCACGTCCGAGCCGGGATGTCTTGTCGCTCGGCGGCCGCGAGGACGCTGTCGCGGACCCAGTGCGGCGACAACGGGCCGGTGCAGACCGGCACGAACGACCCGACCCCCACCCGGTCCAGCGACATCATCGCGTGCAGCGCGTCGCGCTGGGCCGGCGGCATCGTGCGTACGTAGTGCTGGGAGCCGAAGTGGTGCAGGTCGTCCCCGTCGCCGCGAGGCTCCTCTCCGCCGAACGCGATCAGCACGGCCGGGACGCGGGTACGGTCCTCGCTCGCCAGCCGGGCCAGCTCGAGCAACACGGCGACGCCGGACGCATTGTCCTCGGCGCCGGGCGCGACCGCGACAGTGTCGAGGTGCGCACCGACGATCACGTGCGGCTCCGCGGCGTCGAAACCGCGTGGCGTGGCGACGACGTTGAAAGATCGCCCGGCGTCCACCGGCACTCCCCACGAGTCACCGGCGGGTACGGCGAACGGCTGACGTCGCACCTGGTACCCGTACTCACGGAACCGCCGCTCCACCACCGCGGCCCCCTCCCGGAACGCCGGCTCCGTGGTCAGCCGTGGCCCGATCTCACCAGCGAGCAGACGTACGTCAGCCAGCGCGGCCGCGGAGTCGAACCGGACGGGCCTCACCGACGGGCTCACCGACGGGCTGGCGGACGGGGTTGCCGACGGGCTGGTCGGCGGGTCCGAGGTGGGTGACGCCGATGCGCCGGACGTGCTGGTGGGATCCTCGACGGCCGGCCCATCCCCGGTGCACGCAACCGTCGCGGCGGCGAGCAGCAGGCTGCACAGCGCGAGACGACGCACGGTTTCGAGCGTACGTGACCCGCCGTACTGAGCCCCCCACGTACTCACGCCGAGGTTGCGCGTATGTCTCAGATCCTCGCGCCGAGGTTGCGCGTATGTCGCCGATCTGGTGCATACGCGCAACGTCAGAGCGAAGTGGGCGGACATACGCGCAACCTCGGCGCGAAGGGACGGGCTACGTCACCCGCGCCGCGGACATACGCGCAACCTCGGCGCGAAGGGACGGGCTACGTCACCCGCGCCGGCGGACATACGCGCAACCTCGGCGCGAAGAATGGGGGCATACGCGCAACCTCGGCGCGAAGGGTGCCCCGCTGAGCCGGAAGGTGTCAGGACCAGGTGCGGGCGTCGACCAGCACCTGGTCGTCGTCGAGGACGTCGACGGACGTCACCACCGGGGTGACCCGGAGGCCCTCCTTGACCTGGCGGGTGACCCGGTCGAGCACCTGCGCGGCCTCCGCGTCGTCGGTCAGCAGCAGCTCGCAGCGCAGCACGTCCCGGTCGTCGGGTCGGTCCACGACGAACCGGGCCGCCGTGACGCCACCGGCCGCAACCAGCCCGTCGACGACCTCCCGTACCTGGTGCGGGTGGACGAACATGCCGCGCACCTTGACCGCCGCGCCGGACCTGCCCAGCACGCCGGCGAGCCGCAGGTCGCCGTCCGGCCCGACCGTCCACCGCGACACGTCGCCGGTGCCGAACCGCAGCAGCGGGTAGTCCGGGCGCAGCACCGTCACGACCACCTCACCGGTCGCGTCGTCGGGCACCGACCGGCCCGTCTCCGGATCGCAGAGCTGGACGTACACGTCGGTCGAGACGGCCAGGCCGTCGCCCGGGGTCGTCTCGTAACCCAGCAGCCCGGCCTCGGCCGTGCCGTAGGCCATCAGCACGGTCGGCACCCGCTCGCGCAGCCGGGCGCGCAACGCGTCCGGCAGCGGCTCGGCCGTCACCAGCGCCTTCGCCAGCTGCCAGCGACCCGGGTCGAGGCCCTGGCCGTCGTACCGCTCGACCAGTGACGCGAGGTAGCTCGGCAGGCCGATGTACGCGGTGACACCGAGGTCGGCGATCACCTGCACCTGCACCTCCGCCGCGCCGACACCACCGGGTACGACGGTGGCGCCGACCGCTCGGCAACCCTCGTCGAACATCACGCCGGCGGGGGAGAGGTGGTAGCTGAAGCAGTTGAGCACGACGTCGCCGGGTCCGATGCCGCAGGACCGCAGCGCCGGCGCCCAGTTCCACGGGTCGGTCCCGACCAGCTGCACCTCATAGATCGGGCCCGGCGAGGCGAACATCCGAACCACCGGCACGTCCGGCGCCAGCAGGCCGCCGAACGGCGGTGACTCGCGCTGCAGGGCGGGTACGGCGTCCTTCGCCAGGACCGGCACGGCGTCCAGCGCGGCGAGGTCGGACAGCTCGACCCCGTCGAGCCGGGCGGCGACACCAGGCACCCTCGCGGCCGACTCGGCGAGCTCCGAGAGCACTCGGTCGTGCAGCCGTTGGCGGTACTGGTGCAGCGCTGCGGTGACAGTCATCGGGACCCCCGTACTCATAGCCAGCGCTTGCGGCGCTTGTAGTGCTTGACCTGGCGGTAGCTCTTCTGGCCGCTCTCGCCGAGACCGAGGTAGAACTCCTTGACGTCGGGGTTCTCGGTCAGCTCGGCGGCGGGTCCCTCGAGCATGATCCGGCCCTGCTCGAGGATGTACCCGTGGTCGGCGACCTCGAGCGCCCGGCGGGCGTTCTGCTCGATCACGAGCATGGTGATGCCGACCTCGGTGTTGAGGTTGCGGATGTAGCCGAAGATCTCCTGCACCAGCAGCGGGGCCAGGCCGAGGGACGGCTCGTCCAACATCAGCAGCCGCGGCCGGGCCATCAGCGCCCGGCCGATCGCGAGCATCTGCTGCTCGCCGCCGGACAGGTAGCCCGCCACCCGGTTGCGCAGGTCGGCAAGCGCCGGGAAGTAGGTGTAGACGAGGTCGAAGTCCTCGGCCGACCCCCCACCACGCGCGTACGCCCCGGCGATCAGGTTCTCGTGCACGGTGAGGTGGTCGAAGACGTGCCGCCCCTCCATGCACAGCGACAGCCCCAGCCGCACCCGCGCCGCCGCGTCGAGGCGGGTGACGTCCTGGCCGTCGAACGTGATCGAGCCGTCCGTGACCTCGCCGTGCTCGGTCGGCAGCAGGCCCGAGATCGCCTTCAGCGTCGTCGACTTCCCGGCACCGTTGGAGCCGAGCAGGGCGACGATCTGGCCCGGTGGCACCGCGAGCGACAGCCCGCGCAGGACCAAGATGACCTCGTCGTAGATCACCTCGATGTTGTTGACCGCGAGCAGCGCGCCGGGGGCGACGCCCGGGTCGGGCCCGGGCGTCCCCTCGGCCCTCGTCGCGGAACGGCTGGTCACTCCGGCGTCACGCCCGCGTCGAGCTGCTTCATCGTGCCGCCCTCGACGACGTAGACGCCGGTGCCGGTCTGGCCGCGGTGGGAGTCCGCGGAGAACTCCACCTCGCCGGTGCCGACGACGCCGCCGGTGTCGATCGCGCCCATGTCCTCCAGCGCGTCCTTGATGGCCGGGCCGCTCAGGTCACCGTCCTCGAGTGCCTTCGCGATGCCCTCGGCCATCATGTGCATGGTGTACCAGCCCTGCACGTAGTGCACGCCCTTCTCCTCCAGCGACGAGCCCTCGCCTTCCAGGAACTCCTCGATGTCCGCGTGGCCGTCGGCATCAGCGCTGCTCGGTGCGAACGGCTGCACGAGTACGTGGCCCTCGGCGGCATCGCCGGCGGTCTCGACGAACAGCTCGTCGGAGCACCAGTTGAGGCAGACGATCTTCATGTCGAGGCCTTGCGCCTTGATGTCCTTCGCCACCTGCGCCGCAGGGCTGGAGACGTTCTGGATGACCACGTACTTCGCGCCCTGCGACTTCGCCTTCGACAGCAGCCCGACGAAGTTGGGCGCGCCGGCCGGCATCGGGTAGGCATTCATGGTGAGGTCGAGGCTCTGCTCGCCGATCCAGTCCTGCCCGTCCTGCAGCGGCGCGAGCCCGAACGGCGAGTCGTTGTGCAGCATCGCCACGTCGGCCGGGCCGCCCGCGTCCTCGGCGATCCAGTTCAGTGCCACCCGCATCTGGTCGGAGTACGTCGGGGCGACGACGAAGTTGTACGGCGCTTCCTCCGGGTCCGTGAGCACCTCGGCGTACGACGCGGACATGAACGGCAGCTCGTCGGCCGTCACCTTGTTCATCAGCGCCTCGGAGTCACCGGTGCCCCAGCCCTGGATGGCGACGACCCCTTCGTTGACGTACTCCTTGTAGAGCCGCTCGGCCGTCGGCACGTCGTACGCGTAGTCCTTCGAGATCGCCTCGATGTCGCGGCCGTCGATGCCTCCGTCGGCGTTGCGCCACTTGACGTAGCCGAGCATCCCTTCGTTGTAGGGCGTGCCGACGTCACCGGTGGCTCCCGTGAGGTCGGCGATCACCCCGACCTTGATCGGGCCGTCGCCTTCGGCGGATTCGTCACCACCACCCCCGGGCGCGCACGCGGTCAACGCCAGCGTGGCGGCCGCCGTGAGGGCTGCCGTCCGGCGGATGTTCTTCATCGCGATCTCCTTTGTGGGGTTGCGTTTACGGCTCGGGTCAGTAGCGGAACGGCCAGAACCGGAGGTAGTCCTTCATGCGCTGCCAGATGCGGTCGAGGCCGCGTGGTTCGAGCAGCAGGAACAAGATGATGACGAGACCGAAGACGGCGTTCTCGATCGCCGGCAACCGGCCCGAGAGGAACGGCAGCGAGTCGCCGACCGCGCCGATCGACTCGTTGAGCAGCACGGGCACCAGCATCATGAACACCGCGCCGTAGCACGCGCCGGCGATGCTGCCGAGCCCGCCGACGATGATCATCGCCAGGTAGAGGATCGACACCTCGAGCGTGAACGACTCCCAGGTGACGGTCTCCGTATAGTGCGCGGACAGCGCCCCGGCCAGCCCGACGAACCCGCTGGACACGGCGAACGCCGTGACCTTGGCCCGGGTCACGTTGACGCCGATCGCGCTGGCGGCGATGTCCTGGTCGCGCACCGCCATGAACGCCCGGCCGAGCCCGCTGCGGAACAGGTTGCGAGCTCCCAGGACGGCGAGTACGGCGCAGCCGAGCAGCACCCAGTACCACTGGAACTCGAAGTACTCCCGGGTGATCTGGTAGCCGCCGATGTGGAGACGCTCGACCGACAGCGGGGCACTGCCGTCGCGCAGGAAGGTCCACCGCCGGGCGATGAAGACGATGATCTCCTGGCTGGCCAGCGTCGCGATCGCGAGGTAGAGGCCCTTCAGGCGCAGCGCCGGCAGCCCGAACAGGGCACCGGCGCCGGCGGTCAGCAGTACGGCACACAGCACTGAGACCGGCATCGGCAGCGCGGCCCGCTCGTAGAGCAGGGCGGAGGTGAACGCGCCGACGGCGAGAAAGCCACCCTGGCCGAGTGAGATCTGGCCGGTGAAGCCGACCAGGATGTTGAGGCCGACGGCGCCGATCACCGCGATCAGGATGGTGTTGACGATCGACAGCCAGTAGCGGTCGAGGACGTACGGCGTCGCAAGCAGCGCGGTGACCAGCAGGGCGAGGCGGAGGTACTCGGCCCGGGTGTGCCGCAGCGCCATCTCACGCTGGTAGCTGCGGTGGTAGATACCGGTCGCGGTCGCGGCCATCTCAGACCCTCTCGATCCTGGTCTCGCCGAACAGGCCGTAAGGGCGGACCATCAAGATGGCGATCAGCAACAGGTACGGCACGATCGTGGCCAGGCCGGCGTCGTAGTAGCCGCTGACGTACTGCGTGAGCAGGCCGATGACGAGGCCGCCGACGATCGTGCCCGGGACGGAGTCGAGGCCGCCGAGGATCACGACCGGGAACACGTACAGGCCGAACGTCGCGAGCCGTTGGCTCACCTCGCTCACGTCGCCGAGCAGGAGGCCGCCGACCAGCGCGCTCACCGCGGCCAACGCCCACGACATCGCGAAGATCCGGCGCACCGAGATGCCCATGGTCAACGCTGCCTGCTGGTCGTCGGCGACCGCGCGCATCGCGATGCCGTGCCGGCTGCGCCGGAAGAACACCGTGAACGCGGTCAACACGACGGCGGCGATCACGATCACCAGCAGGCGGCTGATCGGGACCGACGTGCCAGGGAGCAGCTGGATCGCGTTGCGCGGCAGCAGCGGTGGCTGGGACACCGCCTTGGTGCCGAAGATCATCTGCACGACCGCGCGCAGCAGGGCGGCGAGCCCGATCGTCACCATGATCACGCTGATCGCGTTCTCGCCGACCAGCGGGCGCAGCACGAGTCGCTCGATCAGCACGCCCAGGACGATCGCGAACAGCACGCCGACCACGACGGCGACGGTCAGCGGGAGGCCGAACACGACGAAGGAGGAGTACACGACGTAGGCGCCGATCATCAGGAACTCGCCCTGCGCGAAGTTGATCACGCCGGTCGCCTTGTAGATCAGCACGAAGCCGAGCGCGGCCAGGGCCAAGATCGCGCCGTCGGACAGGCCATAGACGGTGAGGTTGACGAACGTGTTCATCGGCGGCCGCTCCAGACCGGACGCTGCGTGACGTGCGCGGGTGGTGCGTAGCCATGGAGGTCACGGATCTCGAGGTCGATGGTGCGCTTGACCGACGTGCCGTCCTGGTAGCTGACGGCGTTGGTGATGCTCACCGACTGCTCCCCGCGGGCCAGCGCCTCGATCAGGTCGCTGTAGCGCTCGACGATCACGTTGCGCCGCACCTTGCGGGTGCGGGTGATCTCGTCGTCATCGGGGTCGAGCTGTTTGAAGTGCAGCAGGAAACGGCGCACCCGGATGCTCTCCGGCAGGTCCTGGTTGGCCCGATGCACCTCGCCGGTGACCAGGTCGTACACCTCCGGCTTGGCGGCGAGGTCGGTGTAGGTCGTGAACGTCAGGTGCTCGTGCTCAGCCCAGGAGCCGACCGTCTTCGGGTCGATGGTGACGAGTGCGGTGATCTCGTCGGTGCCGAAGACCACGGCCTCCTCCACGTACGGCGAGAACTTCAGCTTGTTCTCGATGAACGCGCTGGAGAACTGGGTGCCGTCGGCGGACCGCAGGACGTCCTTCGCTCGGTCGATCACCACCAGATGGCCGTCGTCGAGATAGCCCGCGTCGCCGGTGTGGAGCCACCCGTCCGCGTCGACCGACTCGGCGGTCGCCGCGTCGTTGCCGACGTACCCGGAGAACACCGATGCCGACCGCAGCAGGATCTCGCCGCTGTCGGCGATCCTCAGCTCGGTGCCGGGTATCGGCTCACCGACGCTGTGGAACCGCACGTCCTCGTCGCGGTGCAGCACGGCGATGCCGCAGATCTCGGTCTGGCCGAAGATCTGCTTGATGTTGACCCCGATGGCGTGGAAGAAGCGGAACACGTCGGGGCCGAGCGGTGCACCGCCGGTGTAGCAGCGCCGGATCCGGGCCAGGCCGAGCTGGTCGCGCACCGGGCGCAGCGCGACGGCGTCGGCCAGCAGGTGGGCGAGCCGCAGGCCGGGGCCGGGCTTGCGACCCTGCACCCGGAGGCCGGCGACCCGGTCGCCGACGCGGTAGCCGAGGCCGAACACCGTACGTTTGAACCGGCCGGCCTCGTCGATGCGCACCTGGACGTCGGACAGCATCGACTCCCAGATCCGCGGCGGGCTGAACATGACGTGCGGGCCAATGTCGCGGAGGTCGCTGCGCTGGGTGGACGCGTCCTCGGGGAAGGACAGCGTCATCCCGCGGGAAAGGCCACAGGCGACCGCGATCATCTGCTCGCCGATCCAGGCCAGCGGCAGGAAGGACACGAACCGGTCCTTGGGGCCGAGCGGGTCGACCTGGGTGAGGTGCTCGGCCATCGCCAGCAGGTTGCGGTGGGTCAGCCTGCCGAGCTTGGGCTTCGACGTCGTGCCCGACGTGGTGCAGATGACCGCGACGTCGTCGGGGTCGCCGCTGGCGACGGAGTCGGCCAGCCAGCCGTCGTGCTCGGCGCCCCAGGCCCGACCCTGCTCCTCCACCGCGGTGAAGTCGGCCAGCCACGGCTCGGGGTAGGTCTCCATGCCGTGCGGGTCGTAGAAGACGACGGTCTTCAGCTGGGGGAGCAGCGGTTTCACCCGCAGCAGCTTGTCGACCTGCTCCTGGTCCTCGGCGACCACGACGGCGGCGCCGGCGGTGGTCAGGATGTGCACGATCTCCTCGTCGAGACTGGTCGGGTAGATGCCGACGACCGCGCCGCCGAGCGACTGCACGGCGAGCTCGGCGACCAGCCACTCCGGCCGGTTGTCACCGAGGACGGCGACGATGTCGCCCCGTCGTACGCCGAGGGCGGCGAGGCCGTGGGCGAAGTCGCGCACCCGGTCGGCGTACTCGCGCCACGTGATCGGCTGCCAGATGCCGTAGAGCTTCTCCTGTAGCGCGGTGCCGTCCGGGCGCTCGGCGGCCCGCTCCGCGAGCAGCCGCGGGAAGGTCTGGCCGGGCCCGTCAACGGGGCGCGGGCTCATGCGTCGGCTCCCAGGTAGGCCTCGACCACGGCGCGGTTGGCGCGTACGGCGTCGGGTGTGCCGTCACCGATCAGCCGGCCGAAGTCGAGCACGCTGATCCGGTCGGAGATGTCCATCACGACGCCCATGTCGTGCTCGATCAGCAGCACCGTGACGTGGCGCAGCTCGTGCACGTCGAGGATGTAGCGCGCCATGTCCTCCTTCTCCTCGGCGTTCATCCCGGCCATCGGCTCGTCGAGCAGCAGCAGGGAGGGCTCGACGCACAGGGCCCGACCGAGCTCGACCCGCTTCTGGATGCCGTACGCGAGGGCACTGACCGGCTGGTGGCGGTGCGCCTGCAGCTGGAGCAGGTCGATGACCTCCTCGACGAACTCGCGGTGGCGCACCTCCTGCCGCCGGGCCGGTCCGAACCACACCATCGACGCCAGCAGCCGGTGCCGCATGTGGATGTGCCGGCCGAGCATCAGGTTCTCGAGCACGGTGAGGTGGCCGAACAGCTCGATGTTCTGGAACGAGCGGGCCACGCCGAGCCGGGCGATCCGGTGCGGGCGCAGCCGGGCCAGGTCGTGGGTGGACGACTCACCGGCGTCGTCGCGGACGTGCAGCAATGCCTGGCCCTGCTGGGGTCGGTACAGGCCGCTGAGACAGTTCAGCAGGCTCGACTTGCCGGCCCCGTTGGGCCCGATGACCGCGTGGACCTGGCCCTGGGTGACCGTGAACGACACGGCGCTGAGCGCGTGGATGCCGCCGAACCGCAAGGACAGGTCGCGGATCTCGAGCAGCGGCTCGCCGGCCGGCACCCGGCTGGAGTTGAGGCTGAAGCGGTAGGCGCGGGACACCATGGGAGGGACCCTATGTTTTCACTATATGGAAACACAAGAGTAAATGCGGAACTCGCCTCCGATGATAGGTTACGTCTCGTGCATATCCGGAAGGCAGGCGGGGAGGTGACGGCGTGACCGAGACGGGTGATGCCGCCCGCGGCACGCTCGGGACCGTACGCAATGCCGTGCTGCTGCTCGACCTGCTCACCGACGGGCCGGCGTACCAGCAGCTGACCGACCTCGCCGACCGCTCCGGGCTGTCGGTGCCGACCGTGCACCGGCTGCTG
>WHTB01000238.1 GCA_009379735.1 Propionibacteriales bacterium | reverse complement strand
CGGTCTGGCGCAGCGCGTTGTCGCCGGCGGCGTCGGCGATCTGGTCGGTCAGGTCGAGCAGCTGCTTGACCCACCGCACGAAGTCGCCGGCCGCCAGGTCGGTCTCGCTCAGCACATCGTCGAGCGAAGCGCCCTGGCCCCAGCGGTAGGCCGCCCACGCGAAGCCCAGGTCGGGCTCACGCAGGAAGTCGACCCGGTGGTCACGCTCCAGGGCATCGAGGTCGCCCCAAATCGACACGGTCTCCGCGAGTACGTCACGGACCCGGCCGGGCGGCAGCCGGGGCGGACTGGCGTCGTCCGGCCGGCGCGACTCGAACACCAGCGCCGACAGCGCGGCCGCCAGCTCGGCCGGGTCGAGACCGGTCCAGACTCCCCGGGCGAGACACTCCGCGGCGACCAGGTCCATCTCGCTGTAGAGACGCATCAGCCGCTCGCCGTCGGGGGTGACCTGGGGGTCGTCGCGGTCGCCGTCGAGGTAGCCCAGGGACTGCAGCACCTCGCACACCCGGTCGAACTGGCGGGCGATGGTGTTGGTGCGTTGCTCGATGCGCCGCTTCAGAGCCTGCGCCTCCCGGTCGAGCTTGACGTACCGCTCGGCCCAGCGGGCATGGTCCTCGCGCTCGTCGCAGCCGTGGCAGGGGTGTGCGCGCAGCGCGGTGCGCAGCCGGGCGACGTCCCCGTCCTCGGCGATCCCGGCCGGTCCACGGTCGGCGCGGCGCGGTGCGGCCAGGTCGAGGTGTCCGGCCTTGGTGCGCAGTGTCGACGCGAGGTCACGGCGCTGGGTCGGGTTGCGGGCGTTGAAGTTGCGCGGGACGCGCATCCGCATCAGCGGCTCGACCGGCGTCGGGAAGTCGACGACGGACAGCCGCCTGGCCTGCCGCTCGGCGGTCAGCACGAACGGCCGCGGACCGTCTCGCTCCGAGCGGATGCCGGGGTCCAGCACCACCGCCAGACCGGCCCAGCGGCCGGCCGGCACGGCGATGACGTCGCCCGGGCGGAGGTCCTCCAGGGTCCGCTCCGACTCCTCGCGACGGTCGGCCTTGCGGCGTCTCGACAGCGAGCGCTCGCGGTCGGTGAGCTGCCGTCTGAGGTCGGCGTACTCCATGAAGTCGCCGAGGTGACAGCTGGCCGCCGCGCGGTAGCCGTCGAGCGCCTCCTCGCTCTTGCGCAGCTGGCGGGCCAGCCCGACGACCGCCTTGTCGGCCTGGAACTGCGCGAACGACGCCTCCAGCAGCTCACGCGCCGTCGAGCGGCCCACCTGGCGCACCAGGTTGACCGCCATGTTGTACGACGGGCGGAACGACGACCGCAGCGGGTACGTACGCGTCGACGCCAGGCCGGCCACCGACTGCGGCTCCAGCCCGGGCTGCCAGAGGACGACGGCATGCCCCTCGACGTCGATGCCACGCCGCCCGGCCCGGCCGGTCAGCTGGGTGTACTCCCCAGGCGTGACGTCGGCGTGTGTCTCGCCGTTCCACTTGGTGAGCCGCTCGAGCACCACCGACCTGGCCGGCATGTTGATGCCGAGCGCCAGCGTCTCGGTGGCGAACACGACCTTGAGCAGGCCCAGGCTGAACAGCTTCTCGACGACCTCCTTGAACGTCGGCAGCAGCCCGGCATGGTGCGCGGCCACACCCCGCTCCAGCCCTTCGGCCCAGTCGTGGAA
This sequence comes from Propionibacteriales bacterium, assembly GCA_009379735.1. Lineage (GTDB taxonomy): Bacteria > Actinomycetota > Actinomycetes > Propionibacteriales > Nocardioidaceae > WHTB01. Next base: position 5,494 of record WHTB01000238.1, on the reverse strand, counting down.
GCCGAGTACGCGGAGGTCCTCCTCGGGGAGGTCGGCCGTGTGCTCGCGTACGAACGCCTTGATCTCCTCGCGCTCAGCCGGCGTGGTGAGCCGAAGGTTCGCCTGCAGGCACTGCAGGACGGCCGCGTCGCATCCGACCCGGCTGAAGATGAAGTTGATCGCTGGCAGCAGGCCGGCATCATCGAGCCGGTCGACGACGTCCACCCGGCTCGGGGTGTACGCCCGGCTGCGCCGCTGGTAGCCGGGCTTGTTGCGCCCGCCCCGGCCACGGTGGTCCTGAGTACGCCGGGACCGCCAGTCGTCACGAGCCACGTGCAGCAGCTGGGTGTTGACCCGGGGCTCGGTATGCGTGCCGTCGTCGGCGAACAGGTCGAACAGCCGGCGACCGACCATCACATGCTGGAACAGCGGCACCGGACGGCGTTCCTCGACGATCGTGCGGGTGTCGCCGCGCACCGTCGACAGCCACTCGCCGAACTCCTCGGCGTTCGACACGGTCGCCGAGAGGGACACCAGGGCGACCGACTCGGGGAGATGGATGATCACCTCTTCCCACACGGCGCCGCGGAACCGATCGGCGAGGTAGTGCACCTCGTCCATCACGACGTACCCGAGCCCGGCCAACGTCGCGGAGCCGGCGTACAGCATGTTGCGCAGGACCTCGGTCGTCATCACGACCACGGGGGCGTTGCCGTTGATGGTGTTGTCGCCGGTGAGCAGGCCCACGTTCTCGGGGCCGTAGCGGCGGACCAGGTCGTTGAACTTCTGGTTCGACAGAGCCTTGATCGGGGTGGTGTAGAAGCACTTGCGCCCGGTGCGCAGAGCCAGGTGCACGGCGAACTCGCCGACGACGGTCTTGCCGGACCCGGTGGGCGCCGCCACCAGCACGCCGTGGCCGGCCTCGAGCGCCTCGCAGGCCGCCACCTGGTAGTCGTCGAGGCCGAAGTCGTACAGGCCGCGGAACTCGGCCAGTGCCGGCGTGTGCTGGTCGGCCCGGAACCGGGCGTAGTGCTCGGCGGGCGTGCTCATGACAACGACCCTACGGGGTGGGTGGCGCGAACACCGTCAGGGCGCCGGGGATGCACTCCACGGTCATCGGCAGCGGCCCGACCCGCTCGCCATCGGCGTACGCCACGACGCCAGCGGCCGCGACCGTCACCCGGCGCACCAGGTGGTGCTCGTACTTCGGATGCGTGACATGGCTGCCGGCGTAGAGCCGCGGGAAGACCCGGACCAGCTCGGCGCGCCCGACCGGCCGGATCACCACCACGTCGAGCAGCCCGTCGTCGAGGACCGCGCCCTCGCACATCCGCAGCCCGCCGCCGTACGACGGGCCGTTGCCGACGGCGACCAGGGTCGCGTCGACAGTGCGGACCTCGCCGTCGAGCTCCAGGGTGTACCGAATGCTCTGCAGCCGCCGCAGCTCGGCCGCGACGGCGAGGTTGTAGCGGGCCTGCCCGCGCGGCCACGTCATCGCGTTGGCCCGCTCGTTGACGAACGAGTCGAAGCCGCTGGCGAGCACCGTCACGAAGAGGGTGCCGTTGGCGCTGGCCAGGTCGACGGTGCGGGTGCCGCCCGCCGCGATGACGTTGACCGCGGCCGCGGTATCCCGCCGTGGCACGCCGAAGTAGCGCGCCACGTCGTTGCCGGTGCCGGCGGGTACGAGACCGACCGGGACCGGGGTGCCGGCGACGACCTGCAGCGCCTGGTGCACGAGCCCGTCGCCGCCGACGAGCACCAGGGCATCGGTGCCCTTCTCGACCGCGACCCGCGCCAGGTCGGCCGACTCGTCGGCATCGCGTCCGACCAGGGCGTGGGCGGTGATCCCGCGCTCGCGCAGCAGCCGGAGGGTGCGCATCCCGACGCGGGCGCCCTTGCCACGACCGGCGGTCGGGTTGACGAGGACGGCTGCGTCACGCAGTGGCTGAGGCACGGCGGGAGCATACGCGCTTGCGACGCTGGGCCGTGGGCGACTCACCCCCACCCGTACCCGACCGCCCCCACTCCTGCAGAGGTGGGGCTGGTCGGGAACGGCATGGACCCGTGCCGTCCAGGACACGACGCGCTAGTCGTCCAGGGTGCTCGGTCGCTCGTCCTCGGGGTCGCGGCGCGACGACAGCGGGGAGATCTCGTCGTCGTCGAGGTCGTCGTACGAGCCCTCACCCTCCCGAGCCCGGCGGCGGTCGACCAGGCGGGCGATGACCTCCGAGACCAAGAACAGCACGGTCATCGGCACCGCCAGGAACAGCATGGTGATCGGGTCGGTGGACGGCGTCGCGATCGCCGCGAACAGGAAGACGCCGAGGATGATCCACGACCTGCTCCGCCCGAGCGCCCTCGCCGAGACGACACCGGCGAGGTTGAGCAGCACGACGAACAGCGGGATCTCCATCGCGATGCCGAAGACCAGCAGCATCCGCAGCACGAACGACAGATAGCCGTCCACCTGCACCAGGTTGCTGACGTCGCTCGGCGTGAAGTTGATCAGGATCTGGATGCTCTTGGGCAGCACGAGGTAGCCGAGCCCGATCCCGGCCAGGAAGAACGGGCTGGATACCCCGATGAAGATCAAGCCCCAGCGGCGCTCCTTCCGGTGGAGCCCGGGGGCGACGAACGCCCACACCTGGTAGAGCCAGACCGGACTCGCGAGCACGATGCCGGCGACCAGGGCGACCTTGACCTGCAGCGTGAACGGCGACGCGATGCCGCCAAGGGTCAGCTCGGCGTTGAGGTCACGGTCCTCGGCGAGCCGCCCGATGGAGCTCTGGAACGGCTCTTTCAGGAGCTCGAACAACTGCTCGTAGAACACCCAGCCGACGACGCCGCCGACCAGGATGGCGACGGCGCTCCGCAGCAGCCGGTTGCGCAGCTCACGGAGGTGCTCGACCAGCGGCATCCGGCCTTCGTCGAGCGCCTCGACGTCTGAGGAGACCACCTACGGTCAGTCGGAGTACGGGCGCTGCGTCTGGTTCGGCTGCTCAGCCGGGGGAGTCTGCTCGCCACTGGTGATCGAGCGGGGCGGCTCCTCGCTGGGCTTGTCGTCGGCGGCGGGTTTGTCGTCGTCATCGTCCATCAGGCCACGGGTCTCCGACTTGAAGATCCGCAACGCGCGACCCGTGCCGCGGGCCAGGTCAGGCAGCTTCTTGGCCCCGAACAGCAAGATCAGGACCAAGACGATGAGCACGAGCTCCCAGCCGCCGGGCATTCCGACCATGGGTACAGACATGAGGTGCCTCTTGTCTTCGAATGCGTTTGTGGGCAAGTTTACGCCGTTCGCACCTTAGCCGTCCCCGGCGCGGTCGGGCGTGACTGGGGCGCGTCGCTGGGCACATCATTGGGCACATCATTGGGGCGTGAGCTGCGCCGTTAGGAGTACGCCGCCAGGGCCGCAGCCGCCTCGTCACGTACTTCCACCGCCAGCTCCACCGGGTCGACCACCCGGGCGTGCCCGCCGAGCCGCAGCACCAGCCGGCGCAGCCACGCGGGGTCGCTGACCCGGAGCCGTAGCCGCAGGCCACCACCGGGGAGGTCCTCCACCGACTCGTGCGGGTAGTAGTCGACGACCCAGCGGGCGTCCGGGTCCAGGTCGACGGTCGCCAGCAGCTGCTCCGCGGTCGGCTGGAACAGTCCCGACGACAGGTCGCGCGGCTGTGCCTCCTCCGGCGGGCTGGCGGGCTGATCGAGGACCTCGGCCTCGCTGATCCGGTCCAGCCGGAACAACCGCTGGCCGTCGGCACGGTAGCACCAGGCCTCGAGGTAGCGGCGGCCCTCGGCCACGACCAGCCGCAGCGGATCCACGTCGCGTTCGGTCGTCTCGTCTCGAGCCAGCACGAGGTAGCGGATCCGCAGCCGCCGCTGCTCTTGCAGCCCACGGCTGACGGCCACCGCGACGGTCTCGTCCGCACGGTCGATCTGGACGTCGACCTGGTCGGCCATCGCCAACGCGTCGCCGGCCGCCGACTCCACCTTGGCCAGCGCCCGCTCGACGGCGTCACGCTCGCCGGGCCCGCCGACGTCGCGGAGGGTGCGCAACCCGACGATCAGCGCCAGCGCCTCGTGGGCGTCGAGCCGGAGCGGCCGGTCGAGGAAGTCGGCGTTGTCGATGTGTACGACTCCGTCGCCTTCCAGCGCGTCCATATCAACCTCGATCAGGTCGCCGGGCATCGCTCCGGGCAGCCCGCAGAACCACAGCACCTGCAGGTCCTGGGTGATCTGCCTGGCGGTCACGCCGAAGTCGCTGGCGACCTCCTCCAGGCGCACCCCGCCGCGGTCGCGGAGGTATGGCACCAGGGCGAGCAGCCGCTCGACCTGTGCCTTCGCACCCTGGCTCATTCCGCCCCTCCCTCGGCCAGCGCCCGCAGCATCGTGACGACGGTGTCCCGCAGGTCGGTCGGCTCCTGGACGACCACATCGGTCCCGAAGCTGCACACCTGCTCGGCCATCGACCACACCCCGGCGTACCGGAGGGTGACCGTGTCCCAGCCATCGTCGCCAGTCACGACGGCGAGCGCCCGGCGGCGCAGGACGACACCCGCGCCCTGACGGATGCGGAGCGTCGCCTCGGCCTTCTCCGCCGCCGGCTGCAAGTTGGCGGCCAGCTTCCGGATGTCGGCGTCCTCGGGTACGACGAAACCGCCGGGCCGGCCGTCCTTGGCCACCGGCCCGTCGACCCGGGACAGCCGAAACATCCGTACGCCGTCGCGGTCCCGGTCATGGCCGATGACGTACCAGTGGCCGTGCCAGGACAGCACGCCCCACGGCTCCAGGTGCCGTTCTGCGGGCTCGGCACCCGGCCGCCGGTAAGGGAACCGCACCGGCGTCCGTGTGACCACTGCCTGCCACAGCGGGTCGAACGCGGCGTCCTGGGTGTCGACGTGCGGCTCGACCACCGCAAGCGCCCGCGTGTCGACAGTCACTCCCCCGGCACGCAGCTTCCGCAAGGCGCCCGACGTGGCCTCGGCCAGGCTGGCGTCCTGCCAGACCCGCGCTGCGAGGCCGACCACGGCCGCCTCGTCGGGCTCCAGCCGGATCTCCGGGAGCGCGAACAGGTCGCGGCGGATCCGGTAGCCGGGCTCGTCGCCGAAGGCCTTCTCGACGTGGCCGACCTCGATCGGGATGGACAGGTCGCGCAGCTCGTCCTTGTCGCGTTCGAACATCTTCTCGAACGCGTCGTCGGTCTGGTCACGGTAGCCGTCGACCACCTCGCGGATCCGCTCCTTGGTCACGTACGTGCGCGCGACCAGGAGGCAGATCACGAGGTTCATCAGCCGCTCGCTCTTGCGTGCGGTCACTGCCCACCCCCTTCACACTCAGGGGCTCAGCTGACCCCGAGGATGTCGATGACGAAGACCAGCGTCGCGTTGGCCGGGATGGCCGGCGGGCTGCCCTGCTTACCGTAGCCCTGCTCCGGCGGCACCCCGAGGACGACGCGGCTGCCCTTCTTCATCCCGACCAGACCGGCGTCCCAGGCCTTGATCAGGCCACCCGTGCCGAT
>WHTB01000383.1 GCA_009379735.1 Propionibacteriales bacterium | reverse complement strand
GTGGCGCCGGGGATCATCGACTCCGGCACCACGGCGTGCAGGTCGGCGTAGTGTGCCAGCGCGTCGAACCGGGCCGCCTCGCACCACGACTGCATCCGGTCGACCGCGGCCAGCAGCACCAGTGTCTGGTCGGCGTCGAGCCCGCCCGGGTCGACGTCGGCGAGCAGCGTCGCGAGCCCGGGCCCGGGCGGCATCCGACCGATCGTCGACGATTCGAACATACGTACAGACTAGACCCAGCCACCGACAACCAACATCCCCGATTCCCCACCTGTGGAAAGAAACAGCAGACCCGAATGACGACGGACCGGTGAGTTGTCCGTGCGGCGCCCGGTGACGCCGGGGGAGATCAGCGGCGCAGCGCCCCCTTGCTGGCTCGCTCGACCATGCTCCGTACGCCGGCCGAGACCGCCGTACGGTCGGACCGTGCCGAAGGGGCCAACGCGCTGGGTAAAGCCGGCCGACCGGGTGTGAACAGCCAGGCCTCGAACAACGCGTCGAGCTGCTGGCCCGACACCCGCTCAGCCAGTGCGATGAACTCGTCCGTGGTGACGTTGCCGCCCTCGTTGCGGTCCGCCCAGCGTCGGAGGATGCGGAAGAAGTCGTCGTCGCCGACCGCGAGCCGGAGCTGGTGCAACGTCATCGCCCCGCGTGCGTAGTTCGGGAACTCGAACAGGCTGTCCGGCCCGGGGTCGCCGATCACCAGCGCCCAGAACGGGTCGTCCGGCGGGATCCCGTACAGGTCGTCGAAGATCTCCTGCGCGGTGGCGAGCCCCTCCTCCTCGCTCCACATCCACTCGGCGTACGTCGCGAAGCCCTCGTTGAGCCAGATGTGCTGCCAGGCGGCGACGGCCAGGCTGTCTCCGTACCACTGGTGCGCGAGCTCGTGCACGACCACGGCGTCCCCGAACTCGGGGTCGATGAAGAAGTCCTGCGAGTAGATCGGACGGGTCTGGTTCTCCAGCGCGAACCCGAGCTCCGCGTCGTCGACGATCCCGCCGGCCGACTCGAAGGGGTAGGCGCCGAAGCGGTCGGAGAGGAACTCGATGATCTCGCCCTGCCGGGCCAGGGATCCGGTGGCGATCTCGCCGCGGGTTGCCGGCGCGTCGTCCTCGGTCCCGACGACCCAGTCGTTCGGGTTGGCTGGGCTGTCGGCCGGCGCGCCGGGGACGGTCCAGCCGTCCAGCGGGTCGCCGTCGTCCTCGAACGACGTCGTCCCCTCGCCTGTCGACACGACGACGTCGTCGACGAACACACCGGGCAGCTGGATGAAGTCGTCCGACGCATAGCTGATCGACACCTCCGCCGTGCTCCCGGCAAAGGCACCCAGGTCAACGCTCCACTGCTCGTACCCGTCGCTGCTGCCGGACGCCGCGGACCAGGTGCCGCTGCTGCCGGTCGGCGCACACGTTCCGTCCCCGTTGTCGGTCTGGTAGTGGGTGAGGAACGGGTGCAGGTCGTGCCAGAACGGGCAGACGAAGCCGGTGTCGGGGGAGGTGTGGCCGTTCAGGTCCGGCAACGTCGTCCAGTCGGTCCCGCCGGCCGTGCGTGCCTCGACGAACAGGAAGTCCCAGGACGGCTCGGTGTCGCGGTCGACCCAGAACGAGACCGTGGCGCCACCGGCGGGCACGGCGAGGGAGCGCTGCAACCGCTTGAACGAGGTGTCCGGCTGCGCGGTCCGCTGGGACAGCGCGTACTGGTCACCCGTGCGCGGCGCGACCTGCACGGAGAGGTCGGGGTCGAGGGCGTCCCAGAACCGCACGCCGTCCTCGCGGTACGCGTCGATGTCGAACTGCCCGATGGCGGTCATGGCGAGGTACGACGCCATCGGCTCCTCGGCGTCCCACTCCCAGGTGGTCCAGCCGTCGTCGGTGTCGTTGTCCTCCAGGACGCCGTTCGCGATCGCCTCGAGCCCCTCGGGCACGGTGATCTCGAAGGAGTACGACGCCTTGTCGATCGGGTGGTCGTTCACCGGGTACCAGGTGGCCGCCACGTCCGGCTCGCCGACGACCAGCGCGCCGTCGTCGGTGTGGATGAACCCGGACTGGTTCGGCCCGGGGTCGATCGTCTCGGGGACCCCTTCGTACGCCACGACCACGGTGAACTTCGTGCCCTCGCGCAGCCCGCGGTGCGGCGTGACCGTCAGCTCACCGCCGTCGCGGCTCCACGTCGCTTCCCGCTTGTTCACCTCGATCGACTCGACCGTGAGCCCTTGGAGGTCGAGGTTGAACGCCGACAGGTCCTGGGTCGCCAGCGCCTTGATGGTGGTCTCGCCGGTCAGCACGTCGGTCTCGGGGTCGTAGGCCACCTCGAGGTCGTAGTGCTTGACGTCGTACCCCCCGTTGCCGTCCAGCGGGAAGTACGGGTCGCCGGCACCCGGTGCTCCCGGTGAGAAGTCACCCGGACCCTCGCTCGCCGCCGCGGCACCGGCGCCGACACCGAGGGCGAGAGTCATCGAGACGGCGAAGACAGCAGCGCGATACATCCGGACCTCCTGGAGTAGAGCCGGGGCGGTGGGTCCCCCTCGATCGACGTTAGGCGTGCATCGGGACGTCCGGAAGGGTCAGTTTTGCGGGTATCAGGTACGCCGGGCGGGCACTCTTGGGGATGGAGGTGCGCCATGGTGATGGTTGGCAGCTGGAATGTGGAGAACCTGTTCTCCGACGGTGAGTTCGCACCGTCCTCGGAGGCGGTGTACCGGTCCAAGATCGCCGGCGTCGCGCAGATGATCAGGTCCGCGGGCGTCGACGTGGTCGGCCTGCAGGAGATCGGCGACCAGCAGGCGTTCGACGACCTGCAGGCCGAGCTCGGGGCCGGCTGGACCGGTGTGCTGTCCACGGCACCCGACACCCGTGGCATCCGGGTCGCCGTCCTCTCGCGGCTGCCGGTCTCGGCGAGCAGCGAGACCGTCGACCTCGCGGCACGGCTGGCACCCCTCCAGGCCGACGACTCAGGAGCGGTCACGACCAGGATGGGCCGCGGTGCGCTGCAGGTGCGGGTCGAGTTGGCCGACGGCTCGCTGTCGGTGGTCACCTGCCACCTCAAGTCCAAGCTGGTGACGTACCCGGGTGGTCTCTTCCAGCCCACCGACGAGGGCCAGCGGGCCCGCTACGCCGCCTACGCCCTCTACCGGCGGGCCGCGGAGTCGACCACCATCCGCGGGTTCGCCGACACCCTGCTCGACGGCGAGGGCCGGCAGCGCCGGCTGATGTTGGTCGGCGACCTCAACGACGAGCCGCGGGCCGCCACCACCCAGATCCTGCAGGGCCCTCCGGGCAGCGAGCTGGGTACGGCCGGAGCGCTTAGGCCGGACCAGGGCGACGCCTGGCGGCTGTTCAACCTCGCCCCGCTGCTGCCC
>WHTB01000143.1 GCA_009379735.1 Propionibacteriales bacterium | reverse complement strand
GACAGCGCACCGCAGTCGAACCGCGCGGGCTTCGTCGGGCTGGTCGCCGCGACACTCGCCTTCGGCGTGATGCTGGCCGTGTCCGCCGTGCAGACCGACCGCAGCCGCCCGGCGGACGAGGAGGAGCGCGCCCAGCTGATCGAGCGGATCAACCTGCAGGGCGACGCCAACGACGAGCTGCGCGCCGAGGCGGACGTGCTGGAGCGCTCGGTCGCGGCGCTCGAGTCGGAGGTCGCGGAGATCGGCAGCCGGCAGGACGCGCTCGATCGGAACGTCCGACGGCTCGGGGTGCAGGTCGGCTCACAGGCCGTCGTCGGTCCGGGCATGCAGGTCACCGTCGACGACGCCGAGGACCCGTCCGCGGGCCATCAGGGCCAGGTCGTCGACAAAGACCTCCAGCTGCTGGTCAACGGGCTGTGGGTCGCCGGCGCCGAGGCGGTCAGCATCAACGGCCAGCGCATCACCACCCGTACGTCGATCCGGGGCGCCGCAAAGGCGATCACGGTGAACTTCAAGTCGCTCCAGCGGCCATACGTCGTCTCGGCGGTCGGCGACCCCGACACGCTCCAAGCGCGGTTCTTCGAGACCGCCGCCGGGCAGGCCTGGTTTGACTACCAGAACAACTTCGGGGTGAAGTTCGAGACGCAGATCAAGGAGCGGATGACGGTGCCGGCCCGTGGTCTCGGCCGGCTCCGCTACGCCGACCAGTCACCGTCGAAGGAGCGCCCGTGATCGCCGCCCTTGGACTACTGCTCGGAGTGGTGGTCGGCCTGCTCGTGCAGCCGGAGGTGCCGCTCGGGCTCCAGCCGTACCTCCCGATCGCGGTCGTGGCCGCGCTCGATGCCGTCTTCGGCGGTCTTCGGGCCTACCTCGACGGCATCTTCGACGACAAGGTCTTCACGGTCTCGTTCTTCTCGAACGTGCTGATCGCGATGATCATCGTCTACCTCGGCGACCAGCTCGGGGTTGGCAACCAGCTGTCCACCGGTGTGATCGTCGTGCTGGGCATCCGCATCTTCTCCAACGTCGCCGCGATCCGGCGCCACATCCTCCACGCGTGAGTACGGCAGATGGCTGACGGGAAGAAGGCACCGCTCAAGACCGGCCGCCAGCGGCTGCTCAAGGCATTCGGGCCGTCGGTCTCCCGCGGCCGGATGGTGGTCGGGCTGCTGCTGGCGATCCTCGGTTTCCTCGCCATCGTGCAGATCCAGACCCTCAACGACGACACCGAGTTCGCGGGTGCGCGCCGCGAGGACCTGATCACCTTCCTCGACACCCTGGAGGCCGCGTCCCGCAGCGCCCAGTCCGACATCGACAACCTCGAGGCACGTCGCGACTCACTGCGCGACGCGTCGGACCGGCGCAGCGCCGCGATCAACGAGGCCGAGCAGCAGGCCGACGCGCTCGGCGTGTTGGCCGGCACGGCGCCGGCGACAGGTCCCGGTGTCATCGTCACGATCAACGACCCGGGCGACGACGTCACGAGCGGCACCCTGCTCAACGCGCTGGAGGAGATGCGCAACGCCGGCGCGGAGGCGATCGAGGTCAACAACAAGGTGCGCGTCGTCGCCCAGACGAGCCTGGTCGACACCGAGGGTGGGGTGGCCGCCGGCGGCGTCGAGCTCGGGTCACCCTACGTCTTCGAGGTGATCGGCCCACCCGACGACCTAGAGACCGCGATGAGCTTTCCCGGCGGCCTGACCGACGAGGTCGAGGAGCTCCAGGGCACGGTGGCGATCAAGCGGTCGGACGACATCAACATCGCCTCGTTGCACCGTCCCGAGACGCCTGAGTACGCTCGGCCCGCCGACTAGACAGGAGCGACACCGATGAGCCCAGACCCTGCCTCGTACCCCGACGACCTCAAGTACACCGCCGAGCACGAGTGGGTACGCCAGCAGGACGGCTCGGTGCGCGTCGGCATCACCTCGTACGCGCAGGAGGCCCTCGGCGACATCGTGTACGTCCAGCTACCTGAGGCCGGGAGCGCGGTCGAGGCCGGGTCCGCGGTGGGGGAGCTCGAGTCGACCAAGAGTGTGTCTGACCTGTACGCCCCCATCAGCGGCACCGTGGTGGCCAGCAACGACGCCCTCGACCAGACGCCCGAGCTGATCAACTCCGACCCGTACGGCGAGGGCTGGCTGCTCGAGATCGAGCCGGCCGAAGCGGCCGCGGTCGACACCCTTCTCGACGCGGCCACCTACCGGTCACAGGTCGAGTCCGCGTAGCGTCGACTCGGTTTGACCCGGCCTCCGGCGCGCGCATAGGTTTCTGCACAACTGTCAACCTCGACTGCCGGTTCAGGGTTGTCCGGCGAGCCTGCGCCGCAGGTTGTCGCCGCAGGGTTGAATGGGGAGTAGCGGCTCACCGTGTCGGCTGGACCGGCGATCGACTCAGGGATTTCAGGAAGGACCAACCGATGCCCTTCTGCACCGAGTGCGGGCACGAGAACCCCGACAGCGCGCGGTTCTGCAGCCAGTGTGGCCACCGGCTCGAGCAGCCGGTCACCACGGAGCGCCCGGCCGAGTCGACCGCCAGCATCTCCTTCGACAGTGACGACCGCGGACCCGACACCGGAGACCTCACCCGTGACCTGACCGCCGACGACGCGGCGGCCGTCGACGCGCTGCCCGCGGGCAGTGCGCTCCTCGTCGTGCAGCGCGGCCCGAGTGCCGGGTCGAGGTTCCTGCTCGATGCGGCCGAGGTGACGGCCGGTCGTCATCCCGACAGCGACATCTTCCTCGACGACGTGACGGTGTCGCGGCGGCACGCGGCGTTCCGCCGCACCGACGACGGCTACCAGGTGGCCGACGTCGGCAGCCTGAATGGCACGTACGTCAACCGCGACCGGATCGACGGGATCGCCCTGTCGAACGGCGACGAGGTGCAGATCGGCAAGTACCGCTTGGTCTACTTCGCGAGCCAGTCTGGCTTCGGAGGAGCCGCACGGTGAACTCCGCCGCCCCGCTGCGAGCTCGGATGAGCATCGGGGAGCTGCTCGGCCACCTTCGAGCCGAGTTCCCGGACGTCACGATCTCGAAGATCCGCTTCCTCGAGTCGGAGGGCCTGGTCGAGCCACAGCGCACCGGAGCCGGCTACCGCAAGTTCTCGCACGCCGATCTCGACCGACTGCGCTACGTGCTGGTGGCCCAGCGCGACCACTACCTGCCGCTGAAGGTGATCAAGGAGCACCTCGACGCGATGGACCGCGGCCTCGAGCCGCCGAGCGCCTCCGGTGGGAGTCCTCGGGTGCCACGGGTGGCGCTCGCCGCCGCCGGCACACCGGACGCCGACTCGTTCCGCGGTGACGGCTCAGAGCTGAAGCTGTCCCGACGCGAGCTGGTCGCCGAGGCCGACATTGACGAGGCCCTGCTCGAGCAGCTCGAGGGCTTCGGCCTGGTGAAGCTGCGTCCCGGCACCATGCACTACGACGCGGACGCGCTGGTGGTCGCCAAGACGGTGGGGGAGATGGCCGCTTTCGGTCTTGAGCCGCGGCACCTGCGGTCGTTCAAGGCAGCGGCCGACCGTGAGGTGGGCCTGGTCGAGCAGGTCGTCACGCCGTTGGAACGGCAGCGCGACTCGGCCGCCAAGGCACGCGCCGAACAGGCCGTACACGAGCTGGCGGCGCTGTCTTTGCGACTCCACACGACGTTGGTGAAGATCGGTCTGCGTAACCGCCGTTGACAGCCGGGTAGGGTGGTGACGTGCGTGATGTGGATGTCGTGGGCGTGCGCGTGGAGATGCCCTCAAACCAGCCGATCGTGCTCCTGCGGGAGAGCGACGGTGAGCGTTACCTGCCGATCTGGATCGGCGCGGTCGAGGCCACCGCGATCGCGTTCGCGCAGCAGGGCGTCGTCCCGCCCAGGCCACTGACCCACGACCTGATCAAGAACCTCCTCGAGGCGACCGAGCACGAGCTCACCGAGGTCCGCATCACGGAGGTCCGTGAGGGCGTGTTCTACGCCGAGCTGGTGCTGTCGTCCGGTGTCGAGGTCAGTGCCCGGCCGTCGGACTCGATCGCGCTGGCGCTGCGCACCGGCACCCGGATCGTGTGCGACGAGGGCGTGCTCGACGAGGCCGGCATCGTCGTACCCGACGAGCAGGAGGAGGAGGTCGAGAAGTTCCGCGAGTTCCTCGACCAGGTCACGCCGGAGGACTTCGAGCACGGCTGACCAACCCTCAACCTCAACCTCTACTTGAGACTTCCGACACGCCGGGCGTCGAGGGGCCCGCGTCGTTGACCCACCCCGTCCCGGCGCTTACCGTTCACAAGAGAACATCCCCGCTGTAAGTCCGGCGCTGTAACTCGCGCATTCTTGGAGGTCATGGTGAGCGGAAACGGCGACAAGACTGCCGACGCAGTCGATGCGTCCGCGCAGATCGAGGCGCAGGCGCAGGCCGAGCGAGCGGCCGGCCAGCAGGGTCTGCTGTTCGACGCCCCGCTGGCCCCGCTGCCGGAGGACGTCGGTTTTCGCGGACCCGCCGCCTGCAACGCCGCCGGCATCACCTACCGCCAGCTCGACTACTGGGCCCGCACCGGGCTGGTCGATCCGAGTGTTCGGTCCGCGACCGGCTCGGGCACGCAGCGGCTGTACTCCTTCCGTGATGTACTCCTGCTCAAGGTGATCAAGCGGCTGCTCGACGTCGGGGTGTCGCTGCAGCAGATCCGGGCGGCCATCGAGCACCTGCGCAAGCGCGGCACCGACGACCTCACCCGGGTGACCCTGATGAGCGACGGGGCGACCGTCTACGAATGCACCTCCAACGACGAGGTCATCGACCTGCTGCAGGGCGGGCAGGGCGTCTTCGGCATCGCCATCGGCGGCGTCTGGCGCGAGATCGAGGGCACCCTCTCCGAGCTGCCCTCCGAGCGCGCCGACCACCAGCAGAGCCCCAAGGACGAGCTGTCCGCACGCCGGCAGGCGCGACTCACCGGCTGACTTCGGCCACTCCTACGAGAAGGCGGCGGCAGTCCTGGTAGGTTCGGGACTGCCGTCGATCACGTGCGGGAGAGTCTCCGTCCCAGCTGGCGGAGCGCCGAAGGGGCAACCCCTCCCCGGAACCTCTCAGGCGCCAAGGACCGCGCGCAGCAGGCAACTCTGAAGGCCGACCGGGCCGACAGAGGGGGAGGCACCGCACGGTGTACGCAACCGAAGCAGGAGCCTCCGATGAGCGACCGTCCACGTCTGAGCGACCACGACCTCACCGTGGCGTTCAGTCGACGCCATATCGGCCCTTCGCCCGACGAGCAGCAGACCATGCTGCGGGCGATCGGCTTCGACTCCTTGGCGGCGTTGATGGACGCCGCGGTGCCACCGGCGATCCGCAGCCGAGGGGAGCTGGGCCTGCCGCCGGCGAGCAGCGAGACCGAGGCGCTGGCGTCGCTACGGGACATCGCGGGACGCAACCGTCCGGCGGAGCCGATGATCGGGCTCGGCTACTACGGCACCACGACGCCGGCGGTGATCCGGCGCAACGTCTTGGAGAGCCCGGCCTGGTACACCGCCTACACGCCGTACCAGCCGGAGATCTCGCAGGGCCGGCTCGAGGCACTGCTGAACTTCCAGACCCTGATCGGCGACCTGACCGGTCTGCCGACCGCGAACGCCTCCCTGCTCGACGAGGGCACGGCTGCCGCCGAGGCGATGACGCTGATCCGGCGCGCCAACCGAAGCGGCGGTGACGGCGCGTTCGTGGTGGACGCCGACGCGCTGCCCCAGACCATCGCGGTGGTGCAGACCCGGGCCGAAGCGCTCGGTATCGAGGTCGTCGTCGCCGACCTGGCCGCCGGGCTTCCGGACGGGGACCTGTCCGGTGTGCTGATCCAGTACCCGGGCACCAGCGGTCGGGTGTGGGACCCGCGGGCGCTGACCGAGCAGGTGCACCAGCGCGGTGGCAAGGTGGTCGTCGCGGCCGACCTGCTGGCGCTGTGCCTGCTGGAGGCGCCGGGCGCCTGGGGCGCCGACGTGGTCGTGGGCTCCAGCCAGCGGTTCGGCGTCCCGCTGTTCTACGGCGGTCCGCACGCCGGCTATATCGCGGTGGCCGCGGGGCTGGAGCGACAGATCCCCGGCCGGCTCGTCGGCGTCTCCGTCGACAGCGCCGGGCAGCCCGCGTACCGACTCGCTCTGCAGACCCGCGAGCAGCACATCCGCCGGGACAAGGCGACGTCCAACATCTGCACCGCGCAGGTGCTGCTCGCTGTGGTCGCGTCGATGTACGCCGTCTACCACGGGCCCGACGGGCTGCGCCGCATCGCCGAGCGCACGCATCGCTATGCGGCAGTGCTGGCGGCCGGGCTGCGGGCCGGCGGCGTCGAGGTCGTGCACGACGAGTTCTTCGACACCGTGCAGGTCCTGGTGCCGGGGCGGGCGGCGGAGGTCGTCGCCGCGGCCCGGGAGGCCGGCATCCACCTCCGCCTGGTCGACGCCGACCTGGTGGGCATCACCACCGGCGAGACGACCACCTCGGCCCACGTCGAGGCGCTCTGGCAGGCGTTCGGCGTCCAGCCCGGCGCGATCGCCGACATCGACCAGAGCACCGACGACGCCCTGCCCGAGGCGCTCCGGCGGGCCACGCCGTACCTCGAGCACCCGGTGTTCCACACCCATCGCTCGGAGACCGCGCTGCTGCGCTACCTGCGTGCGTTGGCGGACCGCGACTACGGGCTCGACCGGGGGATGATCCCGCTCGGCTCGTGCACGATGAAGCTCAACGCGACCGCCGAGATGGAGCCGATCAGCCTGCCTGGCTTCGCCGACCTGCACCCGTTCGCGCCGGCCGAGGACGCCCAGGGGTACGCCGACCTGATCGGCGAGCTGGAGGGCTGGCTGGCCGCCGTGACCGGCTACGCCCGGGTGTCGGTCCAGCCGAACGCCGGGTCGCAAGGTGAGCTGTCCGGGCTGCTGGCGATCCGGGCGTACCACCGGGCACAGGGCCAGGGCGAGCGTGACGTCTGCCTGATCCCGTCCAGTGCCCACGGCACCAACGCCGCGTCCGCGGTGATGGCCGGGATGCGTGTCGTGGTGGTGAAGGCGTCCGAGGACGGCACGGTCGACCTCGACGACCTCACCCAGCAGTGCGACGCGCACAGCGACGACCTGGCCGCGATCATGGTGACGTACCCGTCGACCCACGGCGCGTACGAGGACGGCATCACCAAGCTCTGCGAGATCATGCACGCGCACGGCGGGCAGGTGTACGTCGACGGCGCCAACCTGAACGCCCTGCTGGGCTTCGCCGCCCCCGGTGAGTTCGGCGGCGACGTGTCGCACCTCAACCTGCACAAGACGTTCTGCATCCCGCACGGCGGTGGCGGACCTGGTGTCGGCCCGGTGGCGGTCGCCGCGCACCTCGCGCCGTACCTCCCGAGCCACCCGCTGCACCCGGACCCGGACCGCCGCGAGGGGATCGGCCCGGTCAGCGCGGCTCCCCACGGGTCGGCCGGGATCTTGCCGATCTCCTGGGCGTACGTGCAGATGATGGGGGCGGACGGCCTGGCCGAGGCGACGTCGGTGGCGGTGCTGTCGGCCAACTATGTCGCCAAGCGGCTCGGCGGGCACTTCCCGGTGCTGTACACCGGTCACGGCGGGCTCGTTGCCCACGAGTGCATCCTCGACGTCCGGCCGCTGACGAAGGCGACCGGTGTCAGCATCGACGACGTCGCGAAGCGGTTGATCGACTACGGGTTCCATGCGCCGACGATGAGCTTCCCGGTGGCGGGCACTCTGATGGTCGAGCCGACCGAGTCCGAGGACCTCGCCGAGCTGGACCGGTTCTGCGACGCCATGATCGCGATCCGGGCCGAGATCGACGCGGTCGGGGCGGGGGAGTGGAGCCCGGAGGACAGCCCGTTGCGCGGTGCTCCGCACACGGCACGGGCACTGGTCGGCGAGTGGGACCGCGGCTACAGCCGGGAGCAGGCGGTCTTCCCCGGTGGTGTCGGCGGTGACAAGTACTGGCCGCCGGTCGGACGCATCGACCAGGCGTACGGCGACCGCCACCTGGTGTGCAGCTGCCCGTCCCCCGAAGCCTTCGCCGACTGACCCGGCCCGGTGAGTGTGACGTTTTCGACGCGACACGCCGGCGTGTCTGTCGAAAACGTCACACTCACCGGTCAGGGGACGGCGTAGAGGCGGTCGACCTGCTGGGTGACGCCGACGCCGTTCCGGTCGGTGAGCTCGACCTTGAACGACACGTACCCGCCCGACGCCGGCCGGTTGTCGACGGTGGCGACCAGGTCGTCGCCGTTCGTACGCACCGGCGCCTCGGTCCACGTCGTGCCGTCGTCGTAGGAGACCCAGGCCGTGGCGTCGGTGACGTTGGCCGGCGCGTACCCGGGGGTTGCCTCGACGCCGATCTCCACGTCGTACGCCGCCTCGGCGGGTGCTCGGTTCCACTGGTCGACGTCGAGGTCGTAGTCGGGGAACAGCAGCGGCAACGGCTGCTCGATCACGGTCTGCGCGGACCGGAACCGCCAGCGGGTCTGCACCTTCTCCGGTGCCGTCCACGTCGAGAACGAACGCGTGAACCGGACCAGGTCGTACACCAGCTCGTAGTCGCGGGCGTCGGACGGAACCGACCAGGCGCCGTCGCCGAACCAGTGGTCGCGGCCCAGCGACTCGCCGTCGACGAACAGCTCGATCCCGGTCGAGGGACCGGTGAGGGATCCCCAGGAGTAGTGGCCCGGCTCGGTGTCCGACCACGACGGCAGGTGAGTGCGGATGACGTCGCCGTCCCGGGCGGCCGAGTTGTACCGGCCGCCCAGCAGCGGGCTCGACGCGATCCCAGGACGGAGGCCGGTCTTGAACCACGACTCGGTGGTCCGGCTGCCCGGCTTGCGGTCCTTCGGCGGCGAGATCATCCGCTGGCCCCAGACCCACCTGGTGCCATCCGGGTGGATGACCGACTGCTCGATCGGCAGCTCCCGACTCGGGGTGAGGTAGTGGGTCAGGGCGCCCGGCGCGTCGACGTCACGGATGTCGCCGAGCGGCAGGTACTTCCCGATCAGCGGCCGGAAGATGTCGAAGTACTCGACGTACGTGTCGGCGGCGCCGGGCGCGTAGTAGCGGGAGTCCACGGTTGCGAGTCGGTGGTGGTCGGCCACCCGCCGCGGTGACCCGCCGACGCGGCCCTGGTGCGCGTACGCGAGGCCGTAGTCGTACGGCTCGGCGGTGCCGTCGGGCGACGTCCGCAGCCAGGTCTCGAGCACCTCGAACTCGCCCCGGCGCGCCTGGTCGGTGCGGCCCAGGTAGAGGCTGTCGAGAGTGTCGCCGAAGACTCGGCTGTTGCTGAGGTAGTAGCCGTCGATGCTGCGGACGTAGCTCACGCTGCCGCTGTGCAGCTCGGTGGGCCGGTCGGTCCGGACCTCCATCCGCATCGCCTGGCGACCGTCGAGGGTGATGGTCCGGTCGCGGGTGAGCGCGATCTCCGGCTCCGACAGCAGCGCCACCGTGCTTGGCCGGAAGGTGCCCGGCTCGGTCGTGATCACGGTCGAGGCGAGGGAGTACGTGCCGGCGCGGAGGTGCAGCCTGACCTCGTCGCCGCGCAGCTGGACCCGCTGGGCCGCGATTCCGTCGAGGTCGAACACGTCCAGGCTGCTGCTGCCGGTGGCCGGCGAGCCGTCGGGGGCGATCACCCGGAACGTGACGTCGACGTGCTGCGGCTCGACGTACGCGCCCAGCGGCGTGACCACGGTCTGCCCGGCGCCGCTGGCGACCAGTCGTACGCCGACCGGGCCGTACTGCGCGTGCGTGAGCGGGGCCGACGGGTCGAACGTCACGGGCAGTGTCGCGGTGCCACCGGCCGGGACGACCAGCCGGGTCGCGCCGAGCGTGACCGTGCCCTTCGGCAACGGCGTGCCGTCCTGGCCACGTGCGTCGGCCGCGACGGTGAGCTCGACATCAGCACTGCCGGAGTTCCGGTACGTGACGTCCGACCTGGTCGCGTCGGTTGCGTCGTGGGGCCAGGCGAACGGCCCGAGGTCGATGGTGGACGGCCCGACCACGGACTGGTCCACGGCAGCGGCGACGTCGAGCACACCGGCGCCCTGCTCGTACACGCTGGCCGCCGACTCCGCCCGCACCGCGCTCTGCAGCGCGGCCTTGAGCTGCTCACCGTCCCAGCCGGTGTGCTGCTGGCTGAGGATTGCCGCCGCCCCGGCGACATGAGGTGCGGCCATCGACGTACCGTCACTGTCGACGTAGGCGCGGTCGTCGCGTCCACCGGCGCGGGCGGCGGTGATCGCCATCCCGGGTGCCGCGATGTCGGGCTTGACGGCACGCGAGACCGGCACCGGACCGCGGCTCGAGAACCACGCGGTCTCGGCGTCGAGGTCGACGGCGCCGACGGTCAGCGCGGCGGCGGCGCAACCCGGGCTGGTGACGTTGTCGGCCGGGCCACCGAGGTTGCCGGCCGCGACCACGAACAGCGTGTCCGACGATGCCGAGAGGTCGTTGACCGCCTGCGCCATCGGGTCCTCGCAGTCGGTGGCCTCGGACTGCCCGATGCTCATGTTGACGACGTCGGCGCCCTGGGCGACCGCCCACTGCATGCCCGCGATGATGCCCGACAGAGAGCCGCTACCG
>WHTB01000002.1 GCA_009379735.1 Propionibacteriales bacterium | reverse complement strand
GTCCGGACGCAGCTCGACGACGTGGTCCTGGCCCAGCTCGATCGCCTCCCGAGTGTGGGCGATGAACGCCGACACGTCGGAGGCGAGGAAGTTCTCGGCGGTTCCGCGTCCGACGACCAGCGGTGAATCGCGCCGCGCACCGACCACCACGTCCGGCACGTCCTCGTGGACCGCGACCAGCGAGAAGGCGCCCTCGAGCCGACGGCAGACGCGGCGCATCGCCTCCGCCAGGTCACCGTCTGCCGGGGACAACTCCTCGGCGAGCAGGTGAGCCACGACTTCGGTGTCGGTATCCGAGGTGCAGGGGCGCCCGCGGCGGGCGAGACCAGCCCGCAGAGCGGCGAAGTTCTCGATGATGCCGTTGTGCACCACCGCAAGCCGTCGGGACCCATCGGTGTGTGGATGGGCGTTCACGTCGTTCGGCTGCCCATGCGTGGCCCACCGGGTATGGCCGATCCCCCGTCCTGCGGCGGGCCACGAGTGCGCACCGAGGGCTTCTGTCAGGTTGTGCAGCTTTCCGGCCCGCTTCTCGGTGCGCAGGCGCCCCCCGGCGACCACGGCGACGCCGGCCGAGTCGTAGCCGCGATATTCCAGGCGCGACAGCCCGTGGACGATCACGTCCAGTGCAGGTCTTTCGCCGACGTAGCCCACGATTCCGCACATGGATGGTCTCCCTCCCTCGCGCACCGAGTGCGCCCATCCCGACCGACCGCACGGCCCACTCGTTGCGTCCACCCCTGTCGGACGAGCGATCGGCAAAGTACTACTCGACGCTATCCGCCGGTACCGACGTTCGCTGGCGATCGATGAAGTTGGCCCGCACCGGTCGGCAAAATCTGGCCCGGGCAACGGTCGGTCAGCAGTCGGCCACGGAACCCGGCGGCGAGGCGATCGCGCGGGATTCGCCGAAAGCCGGAACACGACGAGGCCCTTCCCTTAGGCTGCTTGCGAAAAGGGAGGGATGCATGCGGGTCGTCGTCACCGGTGGTGCGGGCTTCATCGGCGCCAACCTGGCGCGCGTCATGGTCGACCTCGGTCTGGAGGTCGTCGTCGTCGACGACCTGTCGACCGGGTCCCGGGCAAACCTCGACGGCGTCGACGCGCGCTTCCTCGAAGGCAGTGTGCTCGAGCCAGACCTGCTCGACGAGGCGCTCACGGACGCCGACGCCGTCGTCCATCTCGCCGCGCTGCCCTCCGTTCCCCGGTCGGTCGCCGATCCGCTTGCGAGTCACCACGCGAACGCGACCGGCACCCTGCAGGTGCTGGAAGCGGTCCGCCGCGCCGGTGGGCCGTACCTCGTGGTCGCGTCGTCGTCGTCGGTCTACGGCGCCAACCCGACGATGCCCAAGCACGAGGGCATGCGTACGGCGCCCCTGTCGCCGTACGCCGTGAGCAAGCTGGCCACCGAGGCGTACACGCTGGCGTACGCCCACTGCTACGGGCTCGACGTGCTGGCGTTCCGGTTCTTCAACGTCTTCGGCCCGCTGCAGCGCGCCGACCATGCCTACGCGGCGGTCGTGCCCGCCTTCGTCGACGCCGCCCTGTCCGGGAGACCGATCCCGCTGCACGGCGACGGCACGCAGACCCGTGACTTCACCTACGTCGGAAGCGTGGCCAGGGTCATCACCGAGGCCGTGCGGCGGCGGGTCGTATCCGCCGACCCGGTCAACCTCGCCTACGGCGGGCGGACGTCCCTGCTCGGGCTGATCGACCTGCTTGAGGCCATCGTCGGGCACCCGCTGGCGCGGGCGTCGCTGCCGCCGCGCGCGGGCGACGTGCCGCACTCCCAGGCCGACCGGCAGCGGCTGAGCACGCTGTTCCCGGCCCTCGAGCCGGTGCCGCTCGAGCGCGGGCTGGAGGAGACCGTGAGGTGGTTCGCCCAGGCCCACCAGACCAGCCTGGTGTGAGGGGTCAGCGGTGCGGGCGTGCAGGCACACCCACAACGGTGGTGTCATCCGGTACGTCGCGGGTGACGACCGCGCCCGCCCCGACGAACGCGCCACGGCCCACGGCGAGCCCCTGCAGAACACAGGCAGCGCTGCCGACAGTGCATCCGGCGTCGAGGCGCACGGACCCGGCGACGTTCGCCCCCGGGTACACCGAGACGAAGTCGGCGAAGACGGTGTCATGTCCGACGGTCGCGTTGTAGTGCACCTGGCCGTGTGCGCCGACCGTCACCGAGCTCGACACGTGGGCGCCGCCGAGTACCAACCCGCCCGGGCCGAACGTGCTCTCTGGACCGACGATCGCGCGCGGGTGGATCACGGTGCGTGCGCGCAGCCCACGGGCATCCAGTCCGCCGGCCAACCGGCGACGGGCCGTCGGGTCGGCGATGCCCAGCAGGTACTCCTCTCCGGGAACGGCGTCTCCGGTCGGCCGTACCGGCAGCCCCCGGACGGTCTGACCTGCCAACCGGTCGTCCAGGAACGCGGTCACCTCGACGTCCGCGGCCAGGCACGCGTCCAGCGCCTCACGCCCCACGCCGCCCGCACCCACGATGACCACCGGGTCATCCTGCCGCAATGAGAGCCATCGCAGGAAGCGGTCCGCTCGGAGTGCTGCTCGCCGTGCTGCTCGCCGGCTGGGTCCTGCTGTCGCATCCCGGGGCCCCCGCGGGTCCGGCCATGGCCGGGTTGCTGCTCGCCGGGGTCGGCGCATGGGCCGCGGGCGGGCTGCTGGCGCGCATCCATCCGTGCCTGCCCGGCGTCGGCGTGGCCGTGGTGGCGGGCACGGCGATGCTGATCGGAGTTCCCGACTCCATCAGCGGCACCCCCCTCGCGGCTCCACTCGGGTACGCCAATGCCAACGCCGCCCTGCTCACGGCCGGCGTGGCGGGGCTGCTCGCCGCGGCCGGCCACACACCCGACGGGCAGCGACGGAAACTTGTCGGCGCGGCGGTGGTGCTGACCCTGTTGGCGCTCGTCACCGGGTCACGCGCGGGCGCCGCGGCCTGCGTGTTGCTGCTGGTGGCGTGGCACCTCCTCGCACGCGGGCGCGCGGTGCTGTGGCAGCTCTCGGCGGCGGCGTTGATCGTGCTCGCGGTGGGAGCCACCGTGACGCTGGGAGCGTCGCAGCAAGACCGCCCCACGGCGCTCGTCGACACCACGGTCAGCACCGCACGGACCACCCTCTGGTCCGACGCGGTGCGGCTGGGCGTGGACCAGCCCGTACGCGGCGTCGGGCCCGGCGCCTTCGAGGCGAGCAGCCCGACGGCGCAACGGGATCCGGACTTGAACAACCCGCACTCGATGCCGCTGCAAGTGGTGGCCGAGCTCGGGTTCACCGGCCTGGCACTACTTGCGGCGGTGGCCGCCTGGATGGTCGGCGCCCTCGGTCGTGGCGCCGTCCTGATGTCCGCAATGGCACTGCAGCCCACGGTCGACTACGTCCTGGACTTCCCCGCCGTCGTGCTGGCGTCGGCGCTCGTGCTCGGGGGTATCGCCGTGTCCGGAATCGGGAAGCCGGGGTTGACCCCACCCGTGCCGTAGATACCGGTGGGCTGGACAAGCATGCGCACAGTCCGCCACACGATGCGGGCATCCATACCCAGGCCACGCCGGTCGACGTACTCCAGGTCGAGCTCGATCCGCTGCGGCCACGAGATCGAGTTGCGCCCGTTGACCTGGGCCCATCCGGTGAGTCCCGGCCGCAGCTCCAGCCTGCGGCGCTGGCGGGCCGAGTAGTGCCGCACCTGGTCCGGCAGGGTCGGCCGCGGCCCGATCAGGCTCATATCGCCGACGAGCACGTTCCACAGCTGGGGCAGCTCGTCCGCGCTGATCGCGCGCAGCCTCCTGCCGAGCCCGGTGTCCCGATCGGCGTCCGGCTCACCGGGCCATCGCTCAGAACGCATCGTGCGGAACTTCACGATGCGGAATTCCTTGTTGTGCCGGCCAACGCGGACCTGCCGGAACAGCACCGGCCGGCCCAGCCTCCACCACACGAGCACGCCGATCAGGACGATGACGGGTGACGACACCACCAGGGCGGTCGTGGCGACAACGACATCGATAGCACGCCTCATCCGATCTCCCTCTCCACTATCCAGCCCAGCTGCTTGCTGTCCGCGACGGCGGCGTACGTCTGCAACGACACCCTCGCCACCCCGCGCTGGTCGAAACAGGCCAGCGCCCGGTGTCGAGCCGCCGCCGCTAGCCGGGTACGCAGCTCGGGCGAACACAAGAGCCGTTCGACGGCGGCACGCAACGCCACCGGGTCTCGTGGCGGCACCAGCAGGACCTCGCGATCATGTGCGCCGATCTCCCGGCATCCCCGGATGTCGCTGAGCACCATCGGTGTCGCGGTGGCGGCCGCCTCCATGGCCGACCGGCTGAACCCTTCGCGGTACGACGGCAGCACGAACACGTCCAGCGCGTTGTACACGGCGGCCATGTCCGAGCGCTCCCCGAGGAAGCTGACGTCAGTGCCGGCCGAGGTGACCGCGTCAGGCTTGTCGGGATCGTCCGGGCCCACCCACACGAATGTGGCGTCGCGGCGCAGTTCGCGGGCCACGGCCGCGAACTCGGTGATCCCCTTCTCCGCCACCATCCGGCCGACTCCGCCCACGAGCAGGTCGTCGTCGCACAGCCCCAGCGCGGAGCGGAGTCGTCGCCTGGAAACGGGGTCCGGCGCGAACGCGTCGAGGTCGGTCCCGTTGCCGACCACTCGCGTCTTGGACCGGCCGACCATGCGGCGCAGGGTGTCTCTGTCCACACCGTTCTGGTAAAGCTCGGCGTCCGACAGCCCGGCCGCGGCGGCCTCGGCTGCGTAGACGGCGAGCCGCTTGCGGAGCCGATCGTCGGGTCCCGCCCACAGCCCGTGGCACGTGTTCACGACCACGGGCACTCCGGCAAGGCGTCCGACCACGCGACCCAGCACACCGGTCTTCGGGTTGTGGGTGTGCAGCACGTCGGGACGCAGCCGCCGCAGCACCCCGAACAGCTCGCGTGCGGCGTCGACGTCACGACGCGGGTCCCAGGCCCGGGTCAGCGAGGGCAGTGCGACGTGGCTGACGCCCAGCTCCCGGACCCGCTCCGCGTAGCGTCCCGGTGCCGACAGGCCGTACGTCTCGAGCCCGGAGGCGACATCGACCTCAAGCTCGGTGGCGAGCAACAACGCGAGGCTCATGTCGACCGTGGTCAGATGCGCGACGCGCACCGGGCCGCCGTCCCGTCGCCGAAGCGCCCGAACGGCTGTGGTCACAACAGCGGGCTCAGCCACGGACGCCCACCCGCTTCGCGGTCGCGACGATGCCGCCGTACACGCGCTCGGACAGCAGGCCGCCGCCGAGCTTGGCCTCGAAGAACTCGACAGGATCCGTACGGCGCACCGGGACCCGAGCGAGCCGCATCGGGTCGGCACCCGGCAGGTTGCGGCCCAGCCGTCCCGTCGCCGCGCTGCGGAATCGCCGCCGCAGCGCCGGTTCCATCGAACGCACCGGAGTACCCCAGGTGTAGGCGAAGTGGCGCGGGGTGACCGCCAGCCAGTCCTGCAGGTCGTCGGTGCACCGGTCCAGTTCCCGATCGCAGAGCAGCTCCGGGGGCACGTGGCCATGCGTGTGGTTGCCGACCGTGCAGAGTCCGGACGTGACCATCTCCGCCAGCTGCTCCCAGGACAGCGCCGGTGCCGCGACATCCGCCGCGGTCGACCCCTCCCAGTGCATGACGCCCCCGATGTAGCGCGTCGCCACGTACACCGTGAACGGCACGCCGCGCTCGCGCAGGAGCGGCCACGCGTGGTCGTAGACGTCGCGGAAGCCGTCATCGAAGGTGAGCACCACCCGGCCGGCCCGGTCGCCCCGGTCGAGAGCGTCGAGTGCGTCGTCCAGGGCGACCACGCGGTGGCCGGCGAGCACGTCCAACTGCGCCGCGAACGCGGCCGCAGGGACGTCCAACTCGTCCGTGGCACCGCCACCGACGCGGTGATAGATCAGCAGCGTCGCACCCTCCGCCGGCCGCCGGCTGCTCGCGCGCGCGAGCAGCCGCTTGACGTCTGTCCTGACACCGCTCATCGCGCCCACCGCCCGGCCAGCACCGCCCGGATGAGCGCCGCCCACTCGTCACTCACGTGATCAAGGTCGAACCGCTCGGCGCAGTGTCGCCTGGCCTCGGCGCCCAGCCTCGGCGCGTCGGCCAGGGCACGCTGCAGTGCGGCGGCGGCGGCGCCCGGATCCCCGGTCGGGACGAGGTACCCGGTCCGGCCGGGTACGACGACGTCCCGCACGTACCCCACGTCCGTCGAGACCACGGGCAGACCGCACAGCCCCGCCTCGATCAGGACCCCCGGCACACCCTCGCTGTCGCTGGTCAGTACGACGGCGTCGGCCGCGCGCAAGACGCCGGTCAGGTCCTCCACCTGACCGAGGAACCGCACCCGGCCGGGGGCCTCGTGGTCGGCCTGGCTCCGGAGCGCCGGTCGCAACGGGCCGTCACCCGCGACCAGGAGCTGCGTCGCGGAGTCCAGCAGCGCGACGGCCGAGATCGCGACGTCCACACGCTTCTCGGGCGACAGCGCGCCCACCAGCGCGACGGCCGGTGCCCCGGTGGGCAGTCCCTGTTGGGCACGCGCGCGACTCCGCTCTGCCGGTGTCGCCGGCCGGAACCGGGTCATGTCCCGGGCATTGCGGATCACCCGGATCCTCCGGCCGGGGACGCCGAATCTCGCCTCCAGGACCCGCGCGGCCTCGTCCGTCAGCGCCGCGACCGCGGCCATCCGCCCGAGCAGGGCACGGACCCGTATCCGCCGGCCGGGGGTCGACGCCCAGTACAGCGGATCGCCGATGTTCTGGTAGATCACCGGCCGCCCGGTCGCGACACCCGCGAGTACCGCGGCGGGCAGCGTCACCGAGCCGCACGCCACCACCAGATCGCAGTCGCGTACGGCGCGGCGCAGCCGCCACAACGTGCGGGGAGACAATGCAGACGAACCCAGAGTCGCGACGGGCAACGCGGGCGAGACCTCCGAGCGCGCCAGCCCGAGCACCTGGGTCCGCATTCCCCGCCGGGCGAGTTCATCCGCGAGCACGCAGGCGAACGACTCCGCGCCGCGGCGCTGGTTCCGGGTGATCAGCAGCAGGACCCGCGGCGAACCGGACGCGCTCCGCCGGCGGCGCGGCGTGGTTCCCCGCAGCTGTGACGGAGGGGCGGACGGGCTCATGGTCGTCCGAGGGCGCGGTAGGACCAACCGGCGGCGCGCCAGCGGTCCGGGTCCAGCGCGTTGCGCCCGTCCAGCATCCGCCGCTTGGCCACCAGGTCGCCGACCACCTCGGGATCGAGGTTCCGGAACTCGTCCCACTCGGTGAGGTGCAGCACGAGATCGGCGTCGCGGACGGCACCGGCGACGTCGCCGGCGTACTGCAGGGTGGGGAACAACCGCTGGGCGTTGGCGTTGGCGCGCGGGTCGTAGACGGTGACGTGTGCCCCCTGCAGCTGAAGCTGCGCGGCGACGTTCAGCGCCGGGGAATCCCGGACGTCGTCGGACCGGGGCTTGAAGGCCGCACCCAAGACGCCGACCCGCTTGCCCAGGACATCCCCGTCGCATTCCTCGCGGGCGAGATCCACCATCCGGTGCCGGCGGCGCATGTTGATCGCGTCCACCTCGCGGAGGAACGTCAGAGCCTGGTCGACCCCCAACTCACCGGCCCGGGCCATGAAGGCGCGGATGTCCTTGGGCAGGCAGCCGCCGCCGAAACCCAGGCCCGCGTTCAGGTGCCGGCGGCCGATGCGGGGGTCGTAACCGATCGCGTCGGCGAGCGTGACGACGTCCGCACCGGTGACCTCGCAGAGCTCAGCCATCGCGTTGATGAACGACACCTTCATGGCCACGAACGAGTTGGCCGCGACCTTGGTGAGCTCCGCGGTCGCGAGATCGGTGACCACGAAAGGCACGCCCTCGGCCAGCGGCGACGCGTACACCTCGCGCAGCATCTGCTCGGCCCGCGGGGACTGCACTCCCGCGACCAGGCGATCCGGCCGCAGGGTGTCCGCCACGGCATTCCCTTCGCGAAGGAACTCGGGGTTCCAGGCGAGGTCGACTCCGAGACCCACCGGTGCGAGCTCGCCCAGCCGTGCGGACAGCCGCTCGGCCGTGCCGACCGGGACGGTGGACTTCCCCACGACCAGCGCGGGACGTGTCAGGTGCCGGGCGAGCTCGTTGAGCGCCCCCTCCAGCGGACGCAGGTCCGCGGCGTAGCCACCATGTCGCTGCGGGGTCCCCACACACAGGAAATGCACGTCGGCGAAGGCGCCCGCTTCGGCGACCGAGGTGGTGAAGCGCAACCGGCCGGAGGCGACGTGCCGACTCAGCAGGTCCTGCAAGCCCGGCTCGTAGAACGACACCTGGCCGGTCGACAGCACGGCCACCTTCTCGGCGTCGACGTCGACGCCCAGAACCTCGTGGCCCAGTTCGGCCATGCACGCGGCATGGGTCGCACCCAGATAGCCGGCGCCGATCACAGAAATGTGTGCAGACATGGAAGCCCCTCCCGTTTCGGAGTGTGCCAGCCCGAGCACTGCGCCAAAGCGGATTCGGAAAAATTTCCCACGGTTAGCGGAATCCGCTGCGGGCGTGTGGGTGGCGTGCCACAGTGTGGGCAGAAGACACCACGTGGTCGGGACGCGGTCTGTGGGGAGTGCAGTGGGACATCCGGCCAGAGGGAGGGGTGTGGATCGAATGGTGGATAGACGTGCGTACTCGCACCTCACCACTGCTGTTGTGCGGCATGTCCGAGCCGACTGGGCGTTCGCGGTCATCGATGCGGCGCTGGTCTCCGTGGCGTGGACTGCGGCACTGGTGCTGCGCTACGACGCGGAGGTGCCCGGCGAGGCGTGGGAGGGCCTGTGGTCCTTCCTGCCCTTGGCGTTGGGCGTGACCATGGTCAGCCAGGTCGTCGCCGGCCTCTACTCAGGGGTCTGGCGCTTCGCAAGCGTGCATGAGGCCCGGCTGGTGGTCGGTGCCCAGGTGGCGAGCCTGATGGTCCTCGCCCCCGCCGTACTGATCCTCGATCGTCCCGTGCCGGGTTCCGTGCTGGTGATGGCGACGGTCATCGCGACAGCCCTCGTCGGCGCGGTCCGTTTCCAATCGCGACTGTTCGCGTTTCACCGGCATCAGTCCATCGACACGGCGCCGCTCGTCGTCATCGGCGCGGGCTCCGCAGGTGTGGCGTTGACCCGGAACATCCGGCAGCAGGGCGACCTGGCGCGGGTGGTCGCCTTTCTCGACGATGACCCGCGACTGCGCGGCCGCAAGGTTCAAGGCGTCGTGGTGCGGGGATCGCTGGACGACCTGCCCGAGGTGGTACGACGGACCGGGGCGACGCACGCGGTACTGGCGATGCCGTCGGCGTCGTCGGAGACCGTACGGCGGGCAGCCGCGCTCGCCGACGAGACCGGCGTCGCCCTGCGCGTCGTCCCCCCACTGTCCGAGCTCGTGAGCGGCCAGGTGATGCTTCGCGATGTCCGCGACCTCGAGATCAGCGACCTCCTCGGACGCGACCAGGTCGAGACGGACCTGACCGACATCGTCGACCTGGTCCGCGGTCTCACGGTGCTCGTGACCGGCGCGGGCGGCTCGATCGGCTCCGAGATCGCCCGGCAGGTGACCCGCCTCGGCGCGGCTCGGGTCGTGCTGCTCGACCACGACGAGACCCACCTGTTCGACACCGCCGCCGGGCTCCCGCCCACGGTGGTGCAGCGGCTCGCAGACATCCGGGAGGCGTCGACCATCGACCGGCTTTTCCAGCAGGAGCGGCCCGACCTGGTCTTCCACGCGGCCGCCCACAAGCATGTGCCGCTGCTCGAGAAGCACCCGGTCGAGGCAGCGCAGACCAACGTGCTGGGCACGCGGAACGTCGTACGCGCGGCCCAGCGCCACGGTGTGCGCCGGTTCGTCTTCATCTCGACGGACAAGGCGGTGCGGCCGAACAGCGTGATGGGTGCGAGCAAGAACGTCGGCGAGCAGGTGGTGCTGGGGGGCGCGGACTCGATGACCTGCTGCGCCGTCCGGTTCGGCAACGTGCTCGGCAGCCGCGGCAGTGTGGTCCCGACATTCGTACGGCAGATCCGCGACGGCGGGCCGGTGACCATCACCGACGCCCGCATGACGCGCTACTTCATGAGCATCCCCGAGGCAGTGCGCCTGGTCCTGCACGCGGCCGCGCTGGCACGCGGTGGCGAGGTGTTCATGCTCGACATGGGCGAGCCCGTGCGCATCCTGGACCTCGCGCACCGGATGATCCGGCTCTCGGGCCGGCGTCCCGGGCTCGACGTCGAGATCCGGGTGACGGGCATCCGGCCCGGGGAGAAGCTGAGCGAGGAGCTTCACACCGCCGACGAGCGGCAGCACCATACGTCGCATCCGGCCATCGTCCGGCTCGACCCGGTGACGATCGGCGCGCCCGAACTCGACGACGCCCTGGCAATGTTGATCACGGCGGCCGCCGAGCGCGACGACAGCGGGGTGCGGGCCGTGCTGGCACGTCTCGTTGGCGGAGACCTGGTCGGCATCTCCGCCCGAGTGCCGGGTGAGCCGCCCCGAGTGGAGGCCCTGGCGTGGACCTGATCGGTTACCTGCACATCGTCCGCCGGCGTTGGGCGTTGGTGGTTGGCGCGGTGGTGCTCGCACTCGTCGTGGTCTGGTTCGCCCTGCCCGCCAAGTCCCAGGCCGGGCCCGTCGTGCACTCCTACACCGCCACGGCAACGCTCGTCTCCAACCCCTCGCTGGAGACCCCTCCGAACCTCGGGTCGATCGCGTTGTTCGTCACGGCCGGGAGGGTGCCGAAGCTCGCCGCGGCCAAACTGGACTACGAAGGCGAGCCGCAGGTGCTGGCCGCCAGCGTGTCCGCCACAGTCAACTCCGACACCGGCGCGGTGACCGTGCGGAGTACCGGAAGCAACGGCCGCGCCACCGCGCGCAAGGTGAACGTCTTCGCGAACCAGCTGTTGTCGTACCTACGCCAGCACGAGCGCCAGCAAGCCGCCGAGCAGATCAAGGTCCTGGACAGGCAGCTGGAGGGTCTCGGAAACCGGCTCGCCGAGCTCGACAGCGCCGTGGTCTCGGACCCCGGTGACACCGTGCTCGCGGCCGAGCGTGACGCGCTGGCAGTGCAGTACACGGAAGTCTCGGCACAGGTGAGCGCGCTCCAGGACGAGCTGATCTCGCCGGGACCGCTGGAGATGCTGCAGCCTGCCGTTCCCATCCCGGATGTGACCGGAGGGTTCAACGCCCCGTCGTCCCCGCGCGGCCGGCTCGCGGTCGGCGGCGCCCTCGGACTGCTGCTGGGGCTGGCCCTGGCGCTGCTGGTGGAGCGGGTCGACTCGCGGCTGCGGACTCGCGACCAGGCGGAGTCCGCCTTCCAGCTCCCCGTCCTCGCCGAGATCCCCGCGCTGCCATGGCAGTACCGCACCGGCCATGCGGTTCTCACGGCGACGGAACCCGGGAGCGCAACGGCCGAGGCCTACCGGGCCTTGCGTTCTGCCGTCCTGCTGCTGCGGGCCAGTCCCGCACCCGACGGCTCGCCCGGGCAGCCGCATGCCCACGATCCCACCGTCATCCTCGTCACCAGTCCGCGCGGCGGTGAGGGCAAGACCACGACCGTCGCCAACCTCGCCGTCGTGATGGCAGAGTCGGGACGCCGTGTCCTCGTGCTGTCGCTGGACTTCCGCAACCCGAAGATCCATAGCTACCTCGACGTGCCGGACGGGGCCGGCCTGTCCGACCTGCTCAACGCGGGACACGCACACGACCTCGGCCTGATCCTGCGTGAGAGCCCGTTCG
Source organism: Propionibacteriales bacterium (assembly GCA_009379735.1). GTDB lineage: Bacteria > Actinomycetota > Actinomycetes > Propionibacteriales > Nocardioidaceae > WHTB01. The sequence continues at coordinate 45,022 of WHTB01000002.1, read as the reverse complement.
CCGGGGTCAGCGTCGCCACGAGTGGCCAGGAGACCGGGCACCCGGGCGCGCTGCTCGCCGGAGTCGGGCCGCTGGTGGAACGCGCTCGCGAGCTGGCCGACGTCGTCCTCATCGACACGGCTCCCCTGCTGGCGGTGTCGGACGCGGTGGACCTCTCGCCGCACGTCGACGCCGCCCTGGTCGTCAGCCGCGCCAACCGGACCACCGCGCACCAGGCGGCTGCCTCGCAGCGGCTGCTGTCACGCCTGGGCGTCCCCGCACTGGGGGCGGTCCTGATCGGCACCGGGGGGCCGGTCAGGTTCGAAAACTACGTCGGCCACTCGTCGCTCTTCGAGCAGATATCGGCCCGGTTCTCGGTGCTGTCTAAGGCAAACCGCCCGGTCACGCAGGAATCCACGGTGAGCGGGCACAGCGGCACAGCCGATGCCCGGGAGGAGAGCGACCATGGCTGACCGATTCGACGTCCTGCGCCGCCGGCTGACCGACGGGCAGGTCCGGGTCTGTGTCGTGGGGCAGGGTTATGTGGGCCTGTCGCTGGCGGCGGCCGCTGCCGCGGACGGCATGACGGTGACCGGGATCGACATCGACCGGCACCGGGTCGCCGCCCTGCAGGACGGCCGCAACGTCGTCCCCGGGGTCGACGACGGCATGTTCGCCATGGCCGTGGACAGCGGACGTCTGGCGTTCGGCACCGAATTCGACTCGGTCACGGAGGCCGACGTGGTGGTGATCTGCGTGCCCACCCCGATCACCGACCACCGGCCGGACCTGACCGCGGTCGAGAGCGCCGGGCGCGAGGTCGGCAGCCGGCTGCGCCGCGGCCGCATGGTGATCCTGGAGTCGACAACGTACCCCGGAACCACGGAGCAGGTTCTCCGCCCGCTCTTGGAGTCGGGCGGGCTGCGGGCCGGCCGAGATTTCCTGCTGGCGTTCTCGCCAGAGCGCATCGACCCGGGGAACACCAAGTACGGGCTGCGCAACACCCCTCGCGTGGTGGGCGGGACAGACCCGGCGTCGACCGAGGCAGCGACGCTCTTCTACAGCCAGTTGGTGGACGACGTTTACCCGCTGTCGAGCTGCCGGGCCGCCGAGTTGGCCAAGCTGCTCGAGAACACGTTCCGGATGGTCAACATCGCTCTCGTCAACGAGCTCGCCATGCAGTGTCACGAGCAGGGCATCGACGTGTGGGAGGTCATCAGGGCCGCGAGCACGAAGCCCTTCGGGTTCATGCCGTTCTACCCCGGACCAGGCGTCGGCGGGCACTGCATCCCGCTCGACCCGACGTACCTCGCCTGGCAGTCACGACGCGACACGGGACGTCGCTTCCGGCTGGTCGAGCTGGCCCAGGACATCAACGCCGAGATGCCCGACTACGTGACCCGGCGGATCGTGGACGCGCTGGGCGCGCGAGGAGTGCCGTTGCGCGATGCCCATGTGCTCGCGCTGGGCGTGACCTACAAGCCGAACGTCGGCGACCTGCGTGAGTCCGCAGCGGTCAACACGCTGGCGCAACTGACCCGTCGCGGCGTGCGTGTCAGCTTCCACGACCCCTATGTCGACCGCCTGGACAGCCACGGGCTCCGGCTCCGGCGGACCCGGCTGACCACGAAGGCGATCGCCGCGGCCGACGCGGTGGTAGTGCTCACCCCGCACGACCGGTACGACTTCGACCGGGTGCTGAAGCATGCCCGCCTCGTCTTCGACGCCCGCGACGCCCTCGACGGCACCGCCAACGGCACGGTGGTGAAACTGTGACGGCGACCGACACCCGCACGCCCCGCTACCAGCGGTCGGACGGCGTGCTGTGGAGAGACACCGGTCAGTACGTTCTGGTACTGGCTCCCGGTGACGACGGTGCCGTCACCCTGCTCGGCGGGGGGAGTGCGGCACTGTGGCGGCTGTTGGGGAGACGGCACAGCCTCCCCGAGATCGTGGCCGCCTTCGTCGACCACCAGGGCACACGACCTGCGGAACACGAGATCGCCGATGCGGTGGCCGACCTGACGGCACGTGGACTGCTCCGGGTCGAGGGGGCCCGAGGGCGATGACGGGGGCTCACCCGTCCGGCGGTGACTCCACCCGCCTGGCTCGGACAGTCGCGGCCTACGGCCTGATCGGCTCCTTGCTGGACCCGCCCGAGGTTCCGCTCGGAGAGCGCGAGTTCGTACGCCTGCACGCGGCGGTGCGGAGCCAGCGCATGACCGGCCTGCTGTGGGCCGCTATCACCGACGACGCCTTCCCGGTCACCACGTCGCAGCGGGACCGCGCACTGGAATCTCACCTGCAGGCGCTGGCCGTGGCGCTGGTGCTCGAGCGGCTCCTCGTCGAGACCGTCGGCGCGTTCGAGGCCGCGGGCATCCCCGTACGCGCCCTGAAGGGCACCGCCAGCGCGCACCTCGACTACCCGGACCCCGGGATGCGTACGTTCGGCGACATCGACCTGCTCGTGCCCAGCGAGGCGTTCGACGACGCCGTCGCGTCCCTCACCCGCGCGGGCAACCAGCGTCGCTTTCCGCAGCCACGACCCGGATTCGACCGCCGGTTCAGCAAGGGATCAAGCTTCCGCACCCCCGACGGTCTCGAGATCGACCTGCACCGCACGTTCGCGATGGGACCGTTCGGCGCGCGCATTCCGTTGCGCGAACTGTGGGCGCGCAGCGAGACCTACGTGCTCGCCGGGACGCCGGTCCACTGCCTGCCGGTGGAGGAACGCCTGCTCCACGCGACGTACCACGCCGTCCTCGGCGGGACGACACCACGCCTGGTCCCGCTGCGTGACGTGGCCCAGATCCTGCTCACCCAGGCGGTGGACGTCGGCCGGATGCACCGGCTGATGAGTGCCAGCCGGGGAGACGCGGTCGTGGCCCGTGCGATCCGCCTGGCATGGCACGAGTTGTGTCTCGCCGACGTGCTGGCCCTGAGCGCATGGTCCGAGAGCTACCGGGAGGATCGGCAGTCGGCCGCGGAGCTGGCCGTCTACGGCACCGGCACCAGCTACGCGGCGAAGTCGTTCGCCACCGTGAAAGCGATCCCTTCGCTGACGCACAAGGCCCGGTTCGCGTTCGCGCTCGCGTTGCCGGAGCGGTCCTACCTCGAGGAGCGACAAGAGGGCCGCGCGCAGCGGATCCGTCGCGGCCTCGCACAGATCCTGAGCCTGCGGAGCGGGCGATGACCTCTCCGGTGCGCGTCCTGTGGCTGGTCAAGGGCCTGGGCAGAGGGGGCGCGGAGAAGCTGCTGGTCAACCTCGCCCGCTGCCTAGACCCGTCCGTGGTGCGGCTCGACGTCGGCTACGTGCTGCCGTACAAAGACGCACTCGCCGACGATCTCAGCGCAGCGCAGGTGCGTGTCCACTGCCTGAACCGTTCCGGCGGCCGGTGGACCTGGCCCTGGACGCTAAGGTCTCTGCTGGCCGGCGGCGCCTTCGACGTCGTCCACAGCCACTCCCCCGTTGTCGCGGCCGCGGCCCGCCTGCTGGCCCCGCGCAGCACCATCCTCGTGCACACAGAGCACAACATGTGGCAGCGCTATCGCCGCCCCACCAGATGGATGAACGCCGCCACCTTTGGGCGCAACGCTCTGGTGTGGGCGGTCTCGGCCGGGGTCGCCGAGTCGATCAAGCCACCACCCGGCGCACGCCGGCCTCCGGTGAGCGTGCTGGTGCACGGGATCGACACGGGCGCGGTTCGCCGTCGACCCGGCGCGCGGCGCGGCGCGTTACGGTCCCTCGGCCTCGAGGAGGGGCCGTTCACCGTGGGCTCCGTGGGAAACCTGACGGTCAAGAAGGACCAGAGCACGCTCGTAGCAGCCCTGGCGTGGCTGCGGGCGGCGGTGCCTGACGCGCGGCTGGTCCTGGTGGGCGACGGCCCGCGCCGACAGCACTTGCAGGATCTCGTGCACAGCCTGGGGCTCGGCGGTGCCGTGACCTTCACCGGGGTGCGCGACGACGTGCTGGACCTGCTCCCCGCCTTCGACGTGTTCGCCCTGTCGAGCCGTCACGAGGGGCTGCCGATCGCCCTGCTCGAGGCGATGGCCTCGGGGGTGTCACCGGTCGCCACGTCGGTAGGCGGCGTCCCCGAGGTCATCACCCACGAGCGCGACGGACTGTTGGTACCCCCGGGGAACGCCGCCGCGCTCGGCGAGGCTCTGCACGCGCTCGCGGGCGACGACGCCCGGCGAGAGGCGGTGGCAGCCGCCGCGTGCGAGAGAGCCGGTCACTTCGGCATCGCGCCAGCGGCCGACACCATGACGCAGACCTACCTCTCGCTGGCTACCGGTCGCCGGGGGGTGAGAGCCGGATGACGGGCACGGTCACGGAGCTGGACGTCCGCGCCCTCGCGGAGACGGACGAACCAGCCGTCGTCGAGCTGCTGACCACGTCGCTCGGCGGCGGACCGACCGGAAACCGCAACGCCGAGTTCTTCGCCTGGAAGCACAAGCGAAATCCCTTCGGCATCTCACCCGGCCTGGTGGCCGTGCACGACGGACGGGTGGTAGGGGTGCGTTTGTTCATGCGCTGGCGGCTGCAGGCCGCCGCGGAACACGTCAGCGCGGTACGAGCCGTCGACACCGCCACCCACCCGGAGTTCCAGGGCCGGGGCATCTTCCGCCGGCTCACCCTCGAGTTGCTCGACCAGCTCGACGCGGCGGGACAGGTGGATCTCGTCTTCAACACGCCCAACACGAGCAGCCGACCCGGCTACCTCAAGATGGGTTGGCAGCCGGTCGGCACCCTGCCGGTTCGGTTGTCACCGGTTCGGCCACTGCGTTTCGTCCGGGGCGCGCGCGGCGCCGCGGGCAGTCCCGGCCCGGCGGCCCCAAGCGGCCACGGCGAAGTGCCGATGCCTGGGCGCCGCCCGCTGCCGCAGTGCCCGTTCCCCACGGCGGCGACGGTGCTGCGCGCGCGGTCCGCGGAGGTGCAGCAGCTGCTGCGCGAGACGGCACCGAGCGGACGGCTGCACACCCCGCTCAGCCTGCGCTACCTGAACTGGCGTTACGCCGAGGCACCCGACCTGGACTACCGCTTCCTGACGGCCGAGTCCGCGGGGAGGATCGTCGGGCTGGCATTCGGACGGTTGCGCAGGCGCGGACCGCTGGTGGAGTTCACCGTGGGCGACCTCGTCGTACGCGACGGAGATCGCGGCACAGCTCGCCGTTTGCTGCGCGCCGCACGCCGCTCGGGCGCCGATCACGTCGCCCTGCATACGACACCAGGCACGGAAGCCCACCGCGCGGCGCTCGTCGCGGGCTACCCGGTTCTGCCGCGCGGTGGCATCGCACTCGTCGCCAACCCGCGGCGTCCGCTCGCGGTTTCCCCGGTGCGCCCCGAGTCGTGGCGCCTGTCCCTCGGTGATCTCGAGGTGTTCTGACGTGGTCGGCCTCAGAGCCGGCTCCGGCCGGGTGCGAAGCGTCGAGCTGATCGGGCTCGGCGCGGTCGCCGCGTACGTGGCCTTGGTCGGCTGGGCGACCACCCAGGGCTCTTACCACCTCTGGGGTGGGCTCGTGGTCGTGCCCGTGCTGGTGCTGCTCAGCGTGTATCTCCTGGCGCTGGCGGCACGACACGACAGGGACCCCACGTTTCTGCGGCTACTGGCCGCCGCCTTCGTGGTCAAGGCCCTGGCCACGGTCGCGCGGTACTGGATGGCGTTCGTCCTCTACGGCGGCAGCACCGACGCCGGGACATACGACGTCGAAGGAGCACGGCTGGCCGAGTTCTACAGCCTCGGGATCTTCGACGTCGACATCGGCAAGCCGTTGATCGGGACGGGTTTCATCCGGGTGCTGACCGGGGGTCTCTACGTCTTCACCGGTCCGAGCATCTTCGTGGCGTACGCGTTCTACTCGTGGCTGAGCTTCTGGGGCCTGTACTTCCTGTATCGGGCGTTCCGGACCGCCGTCCCGGACGGGAACTATCGCCGCTACGCCGTACTCGTGCTTTTCCTTCCCTCGATGGTGTTCTGGCCTTCTGGCCTCGGCAAGGAAGCCTGGATGACGTTCGGGATCGGCCTGCTGGCCTTCGGCGCCGCGCGCCTGCTCGTGGGTCATCGTGGGTGGATCATCCCACTGTCGGCAGGACTGGCGGCGACAGCCCTCGCGAGACCCCACATCACCGCGGCGATGTTCGCCGGCCTGGCCGTCGCGCTCCTCGTACGGCGGCGCAACCGGCCGGCCACCGCCCTGACCCCGCTCGCCTGGATCGGCACGTTCGGGCTGGTCGTGGTAGCGAGCGTGGTCGTCGTCACGCAGGCGGCGCAGTTCCTCAACATCCAGGAGATCTCGCCCACCAGCGTGGACGCGGCGATCGACGCCACGGCAGAGCGCACCAACGAGGCGGACTCGACGTTCGACGCCGTCGCAGTGAACTCCCCGATCGACCTGCCCGCGGCGACGGTCTCGGTGCTCTTCCGCCCATTCCTGTTCGAGGCGCACAACATTCCCGCCCTCGTGGCCGCCGTGGAGGGGACGCTGCTGTTGGTTCTCGTGGCCTTGGCCCTGCCGAGGCTTCGCGACGCGTCGAAACAGTTGCTGCGGCAGCCGTACCTCGTCATGTCGATGACGTACATCTTGTTGTTCGTCTACGCGTTCTCGAACTTCTCCAACTTCGGGATCCTCACCCGTGAGCGCGTGCAGGTTCTCCCGTTCGTGCTCGTTTTCCTTGCCCTGCCACGCAAAGACCGCGCAAAGGCCGGCAAGAAATCCCGCCCGATCCTGGAGGCTGCCCCATGACCGTCCTCTCTACCAACCGCATGCCGGCGATCGCCGGCGGGGAGGCCCGTTTTCCCGAAGGCCTGCCACTCGCCCGCCCGATCCTGCACGACTTGCCGGCCCTGGAACGCAGGCTTGCGGACATCCTGGCCTCCGGCATGCTCACGAATGGCCGTACCGTCCGCGAACTCGAGGAGCGCGTGGCCGAACGGCTCGGCGTCGCGCACGCCGTCGCGGTGGCGAGTTGCACCACCGGCCTGGCGCTGACCTTGCAGGCCCTCGATGCGAACGGCCCTGTGGTCATGCCGAGCTTCACGTTCGCGGCCAGCGCCCACGCGGTCGTGTGGGCCGGCGGGACCCCGGTCTTCGCCGACATCACGCTGGACACCCTGTGCCTCGACCCAGCCGCGGCCAGCGCCCTGGTCGAGGGGGCGTCAGCGATGACGGCCACGCACCTGTACGGAACGCCGTGCAGAACCGAGTCCCTGGCTGCGGTCGCCGAGTCCGCTGGGATCCCGTTGGTCTACGACGCCGCGCATGCGCTGGGATCGGCGCGCGCCGGCACTCCGGTCGGGGGGTTCGGCGCGGCCGAGGTGTTCAGCCTGAGCCCGACCAAGGTCGTCGTCGCCGGCGAGGGGGGCTTGGTGACCACGCGGCACGCTGACCTCGCCGCGGCAATCCGGCTCGGGAGGGACTACGGCAACCCGGGCGACTACGACTGCCGCTTCCCGGGCCTCAATGCCAGGATGTCCGAGCTGCACGCCGCCGTTGCCCTGCACTCCCTTGACCGGCTCGACGTCAACCTGGCCCAGCGCAACGGCCACGCAGAAAGGTTCTGGTCGGCGCTCGCCGGCCTCCCCGGACTCCGCCGGCCAAAGGTCGATGACGGCGACCTCTCGACGTTCAAGGATCTGACGATAGTCGTCGACCAGCACGAGTTCGGGCTCTCGGCGGCCGAGCTGGCAGCCGCCCTGCGGGTCGACGGGATCGACACTCGACGCTACTACCACCCGCCGATCCACCTGCAACACGCGTATCGGATGCTGCCGGCGCGTGAGCTGCCTATCACCGAGGCAATCTCGCAGCAGGTGTTGTCGGTCCCACTGTGGTCAGACATGACCGACGAGCAAATGCTGGAGGTCGCCGACGCGATTGTCCGGATCCACGCGCACCGTGCGCGAGTGCGGACGGAACTCGAAAAGTACCAACCAGCCGCGATGGGCCCGGGCCGCCGATGACTCTTCTCGCCCCCGCACCCACAGACCGCGAGACGCCACCCCTGGTGGACACCGAATTCTTCGTCGGCCGAAGCTGGGCGTGGAAGAGCGGCCCATGCGCCGCCGTGTCGCACCGGTTCGCCGTCGAGTGCGAAGTGTGGGACGCCTTGTCGCACGTCCTCGAACCGGTGGTGCGGCCGCTGAGGTTACCGGGCCAGCGCGCATCCGGGAGCGTTTATCGCGTCCTCGCACGCGCCGACCATGAGGTGCCGTACGCCCTCTACCGTGATCAGCGGAGAATCACCTTGGCGACGCGGCCCGAAGCGGTGGCGCACGCACTGGCCGCGCAGATCAATCGCCAGGCGATCGAGTCCTCCATCGACGACCATGTCCTGTTGCATGCGGCCGCCGCCACGCGGGCGGGCATCACGGTGATCCTTCCGGCCGAACAGGAACGCGGGAAAACCACCACGGTTGCCGGTCTGCTGCGCGAGGGGTATGGGTACGTCACCGATGAGGCGGTAGCCCTGGACCCCAGCAGCGGCCGCATCGAGCCGTTCCCGAAGGCGCTCAGCATCGATCGCGGCGCCTGGCCCCTGTTCCCCGAGTGCCGTCCACAGTCGGTGGCGACCGGCACGCGGCAATGGAACGTACCGGCCGACCGGCTGGGTGCCGTGACTGAGCGCGGCAGCGTCGGACCACCTCGGGTCGTGGTGTTCCCGATGTACGCCCCCGGAAACAGCACGCGCTGCACCCTGATGAGTCGTGGAGAGGGTGTCCGTGAGCTGGCACAGGCCACGTTCCACTTCCCGAGGCACGCCACCCGGAACCTGCGGACCCTCGCCGCCGTCGCAGCTGCGGCAACGATCGCCCAGCTGCGCATCGGAAGCCTCGAAGACGCCGTCGAGGCGATCGAGATGTTGGTCAGCCAGCAGATCGTGGAGGAGCTCTGCGGATAATGGACGATCTGACGCCGGAAGCCGTGCTGCGACGACGTGGCGAGCCGGAACTAGCGTGGGTGGAGGTCGAGGGCGAGCTGGTCGTCTACGACAGCGAACGGGACGCCCTTCACCTGCTCGACCCCGCGGGCACCGCGGTGTGGAAGCTGCTCGACGGAAGCAGGTCGATCCGCGGCACCAGCAAGCACCTCGCCGGGGCATTCGGGAACCCGGTGGAGGATGTCCTGGCCGACGTGCTGGGGTTCGCCCGCCGGTTGCAGGATCTCGGCCTGGCGGTACGTCTGTCATGACCGGACCACAACCTGCGCCAGCGGGAGGGAAGCCGCTGCCACAGCGATCCACCCCATGTCTTGCCCGTTTGAACGCACTGGAGTGGACGGCCACGCTGGCGGTGCGCGTCGACCGCTGGTGCGTCGGCGTCCGCGCGAACTCGGAGGAGGCCGCGGCGACCGTGGACGCGCTGTTCGCACCCGCGCGGGTGCCCCCGCTTGACGGTGTAGTGGCGCCGAACTTCTCGGTGCGTGTCGCCTCGGCTGAGCCGGCCCGCACGGGCAGGCGAGACCTGCACCTGGTCTACCGGGACCACGAGATCGTGGCACGCCGGCGGGACACCACCCGATTGCTGGACGACCTGGTCGCCCTGGTCGAGGCGACTGCGCATCTCGCCGAGACCGAGATGCTGGCCGTGGCAGGTGCGGCCGTCGTCGTCGACGGTGCACATGTGGTGCTCCTGCCCGAGCAGCAGCACCGCACCCTGCTGATGCATGCTGAACGGCTGGAGCGGCTCGAGCTGCGGCTGCTGCCGACCCGGAGCCACAGGATCGACCCCACCACCGGCGAGCTGGTAATCCGCCGATCGGGCGTCGCCGGCGACGAGACGATCCCGCTGCGTGTCTGGTTCGTCCGCACACCGACCGGACAGGAGTCGCGGCTACGGCGCGCACAGGGGGTGCAGGCGGCCTATCCCACCATCGTCAACCAGGCTGCGCTTGGGCCGCAGGCCACCTTGCGGATGCTCGCAACAGCGTCGGAGTCGGTGCTCTTCCACGTGGCTCCGGCGATGTCGTCCGGAGACGTCGTCGCAACCGTGCAACGGCTCTTCGGGTGAGCCGCACCGGTCAGGCGCAGATCACGCCTGCAACGAAGGAGATGGACTTGTCGTCCAGCGTGACTACAGCCGTGCTTCCTGTCTGGTAGTCGAAGTCGTCGCACTCCCCGTTGGTGCTGTTGCCCGCCTTCGCCTGAAGGTCCTCGATGCGCGTCCCGTCGGGGAGGACGACCTGGGCGGTCTTCCCGTCCTCGGAAACGCTGACCGATATGCATTGGGTGACGCCGTCCACGGTGTAGCAGCCGACGTTTCCTTCCCCGCTGACACTGACGTCCGCGTCGGCGTAGCCGTCCGGCAGACACCAGCTCGACCCGCCGCCTCCGGCGTCACCGCTGTCGAACCGGTTCGTGTCGACGTCGTACTTGAAACGCACCAGGCGACCCGGCGGGCACGGCCCGGTTCCGGTCGCGAACGCCGGTGACATCAGCGACTGGACAGTGGGCGCGGCCCACACCGTCGCACCACCCACGATTGCGGCGCGCTTCAGAAAGGTCCGACGCTCCCACCCCTGAGGCGATTCTTCGTGTCCCAATTCGAAACCCTCCCGCAATACGAGGCGGCCCATGCCGCGCAAACTATGACTGACGTTACGTGCGATTCAACGTCGTGTCCCGGATTTTCGTTATTTCTGTCCAATGACCGGCTCGGCAGCGCAAGTCCGGGCCGATGCGCTCACCACAGGTGCACACCCAGCCTCGTTGAGTGGCAGGGTTGCCGGCGACGAACGCGTGCGCGGGCACGTCGCCGGTGACGACGCTCCCGGCCGCCACGAACGCATGCGCCCCGATGGTCACGCCGCAGACGACGGTGGCGTTGGCTCCCAACGTGGCACCGTCCCGCACCACCGTGCGGACCAGCTCGTCCCCGGTGCGCTTGATGTGCGCCCGCGGACGGAGGTCGTTCGTGAACACCACGCCCGGGCCGAGGAACACTTCGTCGCCGACGGACACGCCCTCCCAGAGCAGCACACCGTTCTTGACGGTCACGCGGTCACCGACTCGCGCTCCACCTTCCACGAACACGTGGTCGCAGATGTTGCAGTCAGCACCAACGAGAGCGCCGGCGAGCACGTGCGCGAAAGCCCAGATCCGGGTACCGGCGCCGACCTGGTCGCTCTCGCACAGCGCGTGCGGGTGCACGAACACCGCCGCGTCAGGCATGACGCACCGCCTTCGCCAGACCTTCGACCACCCGTTCCTGCTGCGCCACCGTGATGTGCGGGTACAACGGCAGGGAGAGGATCTCCCCCGCCGCGCGCTCGGCGACCGGGAACGCCCCGCGCCGGTGGCCCAGGTATGAGAACGCCGCATGCAGGTGCACCGGAACGGGGTAGTGCACGCGCGCGCCGATGCCCTGCGCGTTCAGCAGGCGCAGGACCTCGTCGCGCCGCGGGACGCGCACGACGTACAGATGCCACACGTGCGTGTTGCCGGGGAGTGTGGCGGGGATCCGTATACCGCCGACGGCGGCGAGCATCTCGTCGTACCGTCTGGCCGCCCGCATCCGCGCGGCGTTCCATGCGTCGAGGCGGCCCAGCTTCGCCCGCAACACGACGGCCTGCACGGTGTCGAGGCGGGAGTTGAAGCCGAGCTCCAGGTGCTGGTACTGGACCGAGCTGCCGTGGTTGCCCAGGGCACGCACCCGGCGGGCGGTCTCCTCGTCGTCGGTGAGTACGGCGCCCGCGTCACCATACGCACCGAGATTCTTGCCGGGGTAGAAGCTGGTCGCGGCCACGGCGCCGAGTCCACCGGCCGGGTGGCCGTGCCTCCGCGCACCCTGCGACTGGGCGGCGTCCTCCACCACCAGCGCGCCCGCGGCTTCGGCGAGCGGGTGCAGGCGTTCCACCGGTGCCGCCTGACCGTAGAGGTGCACCGGCAGCACGACCCTGGTCCGTCGCGAAATGCGCGCCGCGACCTGCTCCGGGTCGATCAGCAGGTGCCGGTCGTCGACATCGGCCAACACCGGCGTTGCACCCGCGCGCAGTACGGCCTCCGCCGTTGCCACGAAGGTGTTCGCCGGAAGTACCACCTCGTCGCTTCCCCGCACCGCCACGGCTCGCAACGCAAGCTCGAGGGCATCGGTGCCGTTGCCGACCCCGACACAGTGCCGGACGCCGGAATAGGCGGCGTACTCCCGCTCGAACTCGCCCACCTCGGAGCCGCCCACGAAGCCGCTGTGCGCGCAGACGCCGGCCCACCCGTCGCGCACCTCGGTTGCCACTTCGTCATGCTGTGCCGCCAGGTCCACCAGGGGCACCGGCGTCGCCGTCTCGGTCACCTCGCCACGCTCCGGATCACGTCCACCACCCGGTCCTGCTGTAACGCGGTCAGGTCGTGGAACAGCGGCAGGATCACGGTGCTGCGGGTGAGCCGCTCGGTCACCGGCAGCGGGCCGTGCGAGAGCCCGGCGCAGGCAGGCTCCAGGTGGGCCGCCATGATCCCGCGACGTGCGGACACTCCGTGGTCGGCGAGCGCTTGCAGCAGCCGGTTGCGGCTCACCGGGAAGTCCCGGTCGAGCAGCACCCAGTACGACTGGTAGTTGGTGGTCCCGTACGGCGGATCGGTCACGGCGACTACCCCGGGGACGTCCGCAAGCAACTCGTGGTAGCGAGCGGCGAGCTCGCGTCGGCGGCGCACGATCTCGGGAAGCCTGCGGAGTTGCACGAGGCCGAGGGCGGCCTGGATGTCGGTCATCCGGTAGTTGAAGCCGAGTTCGAGGTACTCCTCCAGCACCGGCTGCCGGGAGGCGTGCCGGTCCGCGGCGCTCACGCTCATGCCGTGGTCGCGCAGCCGGCGCAACCGATTCGCGTGCTCCGCGCTCTCGGTGGTGACCATGCCGCCCTCGCCCGTCGTGACGATCTTGCGCGGGTGGAACGACCAGGCCGCGAGCGGCGAGCAGTGCCCGACCGGCCTGCCCCGATAGGTCGACCCCACGGCGCACGCGGCGTCCTCGATCAGGGCGATCCCGCGCGGCTCGCAGAACCCCCGGATGGCTTCCACGTCGGCAGGTACGCCACCCTGGTGCACCAGCAGCACGGCGCGGGTCGCCGGTGTTGCGACCGCTGCGACGGTCTCGGCGGTCAGGTTGCCGGTCGCCGGCTCGACGTCCGCGAACACCGGCCTGGCTCCGACGTATCGCACCGAGTTGGTGGTGGCGATGAAGGAGAGCGAGGGTACGACGACCTCATCGCCAGGCCCGACTCCGATCACGGTGAGCGCCAGGTGCAGTCCCGTCGTACACGACGAAACCGCCACCGCGTGCGACGCTCCAACCTGGGCGGCGAACGCCTCCTCGAACGCGGCGACTCGGGGTCCCTGCGCCACCCAGCCGGACTCGACGGCGGCCGCGACGGCGCTCGCCTCCTCCGCGCCCAGGTGTGGGCGCATCACGGGGACCATCATGCCTGCGTCGGTACGTGCAGCTGCTCGCCGCATCGCTGCCCCTCCCACCAGTCGACGAGGCGGCGCAGGCCGTCCTCGAGCCCGACCTCCGCCCGGAAACCCAGCCCGGTCCTGGAGTGCTCGGTGTCCGCGAGGCGCCGCAAGACGCCGTTGACCCCGCGCGCCGGCCCGTGCACCGGCTTCAGCGACGACCCCATCGCGTGCAACAGGGTGGCGGCGAGCTCGCGCAGGCTGGTCTCGGTGCCGCTCGCGACGTTGTACACGTCGTCGGTGACATCGGCCTCGGCCGCCAGGATGTTGGCCCTCGCGACGTCCTCGGTGAAGACGAAGTCCATGGTCTGCGCGCCGTCGCCCAGGATCAGCGGCGGCTCACCGGACGCGATCCGCTCCATCCACCGCACCAGCACCTCGGTGTAAACGCCGTGGACGTCCATCCGGGGTCCGTAGACGTTGAAGTACCGCAGTGCGACGTAGTCCAGGCCGTACATCGCGTGGAAGCTGCGCAGCAGTCCCTCGTTGAAGGTCTTCGCTGCGCCGTACAGCGTGTCGTTCGCATACGGATGGTGCGTCTCTGCGGTCGGAAACTCCATGGCCTGGCCGTAGACCGACGCCGACGAAGCGGCAACTACTTTGCGGACCCCGGCCCGGCGCGCGGCTTCCAGCACCTTGAACGTGCCGTCGACCAGCACGTCCATGGCCAGCGCCGGCTCCTCTGCGCACTGCGTGATCCGGATCGCCGCCTGGTGGAAGACGACGTCGGCGTCGCACATCACCTGAGACACCAGGTCCTCGTCACGGATGTCGCCGTCGATGACGGTCAGCCGCCCGTGCCGCTCAGCCCACGCCAGGTTGCCGCGCCGACCGCGTACGAAGTTGTCGAGCACCACGACGTCGCGGACACCGCGCCGGATCAGCTGGTCGACGATCGTCGAGCCCACCGTGCCGGCTCCGCCGGTGACCACCGCGCGGGCGCCCGCGAGCGGCACCGCCGTCACGTCTGGTTCCCCACGTGTCGAGACATCTCAGCCACTGAGCCCTCCCTCTCGCCGATATGCCTGCCATGCAGTCTCGCCCGTCGACAGTCACCGCGTCAGCGGTTTCGTGATATCCGCCCCTGGTCACCCGTGGACACCGGCCGCCGACGCAGGAGCGGCAAAGCTTGTTGCGGGTTGCGAGAATCCGCTGACGTGACGGGCTTGCGCCGGATACCGTGCTGCTACGGGGGCGGCACCGGTCGAGCACGCCCGGGCGAGGACTCATGGGACGGGTGGGGATCTCACGTCTCAACGGCATTTGGGTGGGGCTGTCATGGCGACACGCGTCTTTGGGCGACTGCGGCATTCTCATGCGCTGTTTGCTGGGCTGCTGACCGCTGGCCTGGCGGCAGCCGTGCTGGTCGTTCCGCAAAACCAGGCGGTGGCCGCCCCATGCGATCCACCCATCGTGAACGCGATCGCGTGTGAGAACTCGATGCCGGGCAGCCCCGAGAGCGAGTGGGGGATCAGCGGCGCAGGCAGTGCGGCCATCCAGGGGTTCGCCACCGACATGAGCGTCGACCAAGGCGGCACCATCGGGTTCAAGGTCGACACCACGGCCAGCTCCTACCGGCTGGACATCTACCGGATGGGTTACTACGGCGGTGACGGCGCCCGCCGGGTCGCCACCGTGCAGCCGACCAGCGTCAGGAGCCAGCCGGACTGCCTCTCCGACTCCACGACCGGCCTCGTGGACTGCGGGAACTGGTCCCTGAGCGCGTCCTGGGCGGTCCCGGGCGATGCGGTGTCCGGGATCTACTTCGCCAAACTGCTGCGGACGGACGGCACCAACGGAGCGAGCCACGTCTTCTTCGTGGTGCGGGATGACGACGGCGGCTCGGACGTGCTGTTCCAGACGGCGGACACCACCTGGCAGGCCTACAACAGGTACGGCGGCAACAGTCTCTACACCGGGTCACCCGCCGGCCGGGCGTACAAGGTGAGCTACAACCGGCCCTTCACCACCCGCGATTACGCGCCCGAGGACTTCGTCTTCAACGCGGAGTACCCGATGGTGCGCTGGTTGGAGGCCAACGGGTACGACGTCAGTTACACCACGGGGGTCGACACCGCCCGGTTCGGAGCCGAGTTGCTCGAACACCGGGCCTTCATGTCCGTCGGACACGACGAGTACTGGTCGGGGGAGCAACGCGCGAACGTGGAGGCGGCACGCGCCGCGGGCGTGAATCTCGCCTTCTTCAGCGGGAACGAGGTCTTCTGGAAGACCCGCTGGGAGAACGGCATCGACGGATCCGCGACGCCCTTCCGAACGCTGGTCAGCTACAAGGAGACCCACGCGAACGCGAAGATCGATCCGTCGCCAAGCTGGACGGGCACCTGGCGTGACCCGAGGTACAGTCCACCCTCCGACGGCGGCCGGCCGGAAAACGCGCTCACCGGCACCGCCTTCATGGTCAACTGCTGCGCGATCGACATGGAGGTGGGCGCGGCCGACGGCAAGATGCGCTTCTGGCGGAACACCCCGGTGGCCAACCTGACCGGCAGCCAGATCCGCACGATCGGCAGTGACGTCATCGGCTACGAGTGGGACGAGGATCTTGACAACGGCCACCGGCCGCCCGGCCTGTTCCGGATCTCCGAGACCTCGGGCACGGGCGAGGTCCTGCAGAACTACGGGTCGCAATACGCCGCGGGCAGTGCCACGCACGCGATGACGATGTACCGGCATGCGAGTGGCGCGCTGGTGTTCGGCGCTGGCACGATCCAGTGGCCCTGGGCACTCGACAGTGAACACGACCGTGGCTCCGCCGCGGCAGACCCCGTGGCCCGGCAGGCCACCGTGAACCTGCTGGCGGACATGGGCGCGCAACCCGCCACCCTGCAACCCGGCCTGGTCCCGGCCTCCCCGTCGACCGACACCACGGCACCCACGTCGACGATCGCGTCACCGACCGCGGGGCAGACGTTCTCCGGCGGCGCTCACTTGACGGTCACCGGAACAGCCGCGGACACCGGCGGCCTTGTCGGCGGCGTGGAGGTGTCCACCGACGGCGGAAACACGTGGCACCCCGCTCAGGGCAGGGAGACATGGAGCTACGCATTCACCGCGCCGTCCGCCGGCGAGGTCACCATCAAGAGCAGGGCCGTCGACGACAGCGGCCGGATCGAGACGCCGTCCGCAGGTGTGACCATCACCGTTGGCGACGGGCCGGTGACCTGCCCGTGCACCATCTGGCCGGACTCAGCCACCCCCGGTGCCACTGACTCCGACGCCAGTCCCGTCGAGCTCGGGGTGAAGTTCCGCGCGGCGCAGGACGGTTTCATCACCGGTATCCGCTTCTACAAGAGCACCCAGAACACCGGCACGCACGTCGGCAGCCTGTGGACGGGTTCGGGCACCAAGCTCAGCACCGTCACGTTCACCGGCGAGACCGCCTCCGGCTGGCAACAGGCGACGCTCCCCTCGCCGGTTCCGGTCACCGCGGGCACCACGTACGTCGCCTCCTACCACGCCCCGAACGCCCGGTACTCTGTCGACCCGTCGTACTTCGCCTCCTCCGGCACCACCCGGGGCCCGCTCACGGCGTTGCAGAACGGCATCGACGGCGGCAACGGGGTCTACCGCTACGGCAGCACGCCCGGGGAGTTCCCCACCAACGCGTACGAGTCGTCGAACTACTGGGTGGACGTGGTGTTCGACTCAGGCGCGGCGGACACCACCAAACCGACCGTGACATCACGCTCGCCCGCAGCCGGGGCCACCGGGGTGCCGGTGACGTCCAGCGTCGCCGCGACGTTCAGCGAGCCCGTGACTGCCTCAAGCGTCCAGTTCGAGCTGCGCGACGCGTCAGCGAGCCTGGTGCCGGCCACCACGTCGTACGACGCCGGAACCCGTACCGCGACGCTGACACCCCAACAGCCGCTCGCGACGTCCCAGACCTACACCGCCCGGCTCAGTGGCGCGACCGACTCCAGCGGGAACGTGATGGATCCCGTGACCTGGACGTTCACCACGTCGGCCAGCACCAGCGGATGCCCGTGCACGATCTGGGCCGACACCACCACTCCGGGCACACCGGCGGAGGCGGACTCCAGCTCGGTCGAGGTGGGCGTGCGCTTCCGCGCCGCGCAGGACGGCTACATCACCGGCATCCGGTTCTACAAGGGCAGCGGCAACACCGGTACGCACGTCGGCAGCCTGTGGTCGAACACCGGGACCCGACTGGCCAGCGTGACGTTCAACGGCGAGACGCCGACCGGATGGCAGCAGGCGAGCTTCGGCGCCCGGGTCCCCGTCACTGCCGGCACGACCTATGTGGCGTCCTACCACGCCCCCGCCGGCCGGTACGCCGTCGACGCCGGATACTTCACCGGCGCCGGCGTCACCCGCGGGCCGCTCACGGCTCTGCAGACCGGGGTCGACGGGGCCAACGGCGTCTACCAGTACGGCGCGGCGCAGACGTTCCCCACCTCGACGTTCGAGGCCAGTAACTATTGGGTCGACGTGGTCTTCGACACCACCGCCGACGACACCGTGGCACCCACCGTCATCGCCAGGTCTCCGGCGAGCGGGGCGAGCGGCGTCCCCGTCTCCACGGCGGTGACCGCGACCTTCAGCGAGCCGGTGTCGGCGGGCTCGGTGGCGATGGGGCTGCGTGACCCGTCGAACAACCCGGTGCCGGGAACGGTGGCCTACAACGGTACGACGTCGACGGCCACGTTCACCCCCCAGTCGGCCCTCGCTAACTCCACGACGTACACGGCCCGCGTGAGCGGCGCGACGGACACCGGCGGCAACGTGATGAGCCCGGTCAGCTGGACCTTCACGACCACCGCACCGCCGCCACCGCCGCCCGACCAGGGACCGGGCGGACCGATCGCGGTCGTGACGAACGGCCCGGCGTCGTCGTCGACCTACCTGGTCGAGATGCTGCGCGCCGAGGGCTTCAACGAGTTCACCAACGTCGGCGTCGGTTCGCTGGACGCAGACAACCTCGCCGGGTACGACGTCCTGGTGCTCGGCGCCGTCCCGCTGACCTCGAGCCAAGTCACGACCCTCACGAACTGGGTGAACGCCGGGGGCAACCTGATCGCGATGCGCCCCAGCAGCAATCTGACGTCGTTGCTCGGGCTTATCCAGCTCTCGGGCACCACCTCCAACGGCTACCTCGCGGTCAACGCCGCGACCCAGCCGGGGGCGGGGATCACCACAGCCACGATGCAGTTCCACGGTCCGGCCAACCGCTACCTGCGCACCGACGCCACCGAGATCGCACGCATGTACTCCAGCGCGACACGAGCGACGATGTACCCGGCCGTCACCTGGCGGAATGTCGGAAGCAACGGAGGTCAGGCGGCGGCGTTCGCCTACGACCTGGCCCGCTCCGTGATCGAGACCCGGCAGGGCAACCCGGCGTGGGCCGGGCAGGAGCGCGACGATTCACCGCCGATCCGCTCGGACGACCAGTTCTTCGGCGGCACGTCCGCGGACTGGGTCAACCTGAACAAGGTGCACATCCCGCAGGCCGACGAGCAGCAACGCCTGCTGGCCAACCTGATCACCGTGATGAACCAGGACCGCAAGCCGCTTCCCCGCTTCTGGTACTTCCCCGACATGCACAAGGCCGTGGTCGTGGCCACCGGTGACGACCATGCCAACGGCGGGACCGCGGGACGCTTCGACACCTACCGGTCCGCCGGCCCGGCGGGCTGCTCGGTCGTGCAGTGGACGTGCCCGCGCTTCACGTCGTACGTCTATCCGAACTCGCCGCTCAGCGGCACGCAGGCCGCCGCCTACACAGAACAGGGTTTCGAGGTTGGCCTGCACCCGCAGAACGGATGCGCGAACTATTCATCCCTCACCGCGCTGCAGGCCACGTACACGCAAGATCTCGGAGCCTGGCAACAGAGGTACTCGAGCATTCCCAGCCCCGTCAGCAACCGCTTCCACTGCCTGGTGTGGAGTGACTGGGCATCCCAGCCCAAGGCCGAGGCGGCGCACGGGATGCGGCTCGACGTGAACTACTACTACTGGCCGGGCAGCTGGGTCGGCGACCGGCCGGGGTTCATGACCGGGTCGGGTATCCCGATGCGGTTCGCCGACACCGACGGCTCCCTGATCGACGTCTACCAGTCGGCCACGGTGATGACCGACGAGTCGGGACAGAGCTACCCGTTCACCCCGGACACCCTGCTCGACAGGGCGCTCGGGCCGCAGGGTACCTACGGCGCGTTCACCGCCAACCTGCACACCGACCGGGCGAGCACGTTCGAGGATGACCAGGTGCTGGCGTCGGCCAAGCAGCGTGGCGTGCCCGTCATATCCGCGCGCCAGCTCCTGACCTGGACGGACGGCCGCGGCGGATCGTCGTTCTCCGGCGTCACATGGTCGGCCGACACGCTGTCCTTCGACATCGCGGTCGGGCAGGGCGCGACCGGGCTGACCGCGATGCTGCCGGTCAGCGGGCCGCAGGGACGAGTGCTGAGCACGCTCACTCTCGGGGGCATTCCGGTCCCGTTCAATTCGGAGACGATCAAGGGCCAGCAGTACGCCGTCTTCCCCGCGCAGCCGGGCAGTTACCAGGCCACGTATGCGGCCTCGGGCCCGCTGGACGTCACCGCCGCCCGCGCCGGACAGGTGACCTCCTCCGGGGCGACGCTGCAATGGCGGACCGACGAGCCGGCCACGACCGCGGTCGAGGTCGGACCACGGCCGGGCCGGATCACCGCCAGGCGCCCGGTGGCGGAGCGCACCCAGTCGCACTTGTTCCGGCTGCGCGGCCTTTCGCCCGCGACGACGTACTACTACCGGGTCAGGTCGACCGACGGCTCGGGCAACACCAGGGCGTGGCCGGCCCGCGGCAAGCCGCCCGCGTCGTTCACCACCCGGCCGGCCGACCTGCAGGCCCCCGCGATCAGCCGCGTGCGCGTGCTGCCGCTCCCCGACGGCACAGCGAGGGCGACCTGGCGCTCGAGCGAGCCCGCCGACTCGCTCGTGGCCTACGGGCCGAACCGACGGCTCAACCGCAGTGGCCTGGACACGGACCTGGTGCGCCGGCACGTGGTCGTGGTCACCGGCCTGCTGCCGGACCGCACGTACTGGGTGCGGGTGTCGTCGACCGATGCGTCGGGCAACACCGGTACGCAGGTCAGGCCGGTTCGCTTCGTCACCACCGCTGCCGGCGTCGCCGACCACACGAGCGCGCAGTTCCGCACCGGATCCGAGTCCGGGCAGGCGGTCGTGCGCGAGGCCGGTTTCGGCGCCGTCGGCCTGCGTGGCGCCGGCCCGCGCCGGGGGACGTTCGTCTCCGGGCTGCTCGACGCGCGCCAGATGGTCGACTGGGATCGGGCCCTGTGGCGGGCTGCGGACTCACCGGGGTCGACGCTGCGGATCAGCGTGCGCACGGGCAGCACCGCCCGGCCCGACCGCTCGTGGAGCGAGTGGCGAACCCTCGGCGGTCGCGGCGCCCGCGTCGGCGCGACGGGACGCTACCTGCAGTACCGCGCCGAGATGACGGCTCGTGGTCCCGAGGGTCCGGTGCTGCAGGCCATCGGCTTCACACACAACGGGACGCTGCCGCTCGACCAGGGCGAACACGAGGGGCCCTGATGCCCGGCAGCAACTCACAGGGAGGGAACGGAATGGATCCGATCGGGGTAGCCGTCGTTGGCGCCGGCTATTGGGGACCGAACCTGGTGCGCAACCTGCGTGCTTCTCCGGAGCTGTCGCTGGGCTGGGTGTGCGACGTGGACGGGGACCGCGCCCGCCAGGTTGTCGGGCCGGACAACGGCATCCGTACGACGACGGACCTCGACGCCGTACTCGAAGACCCTGCGGTGCAGGCGGTCGCCGTCGCCACTCCGGCGCACACCCACGTCGACGTCGCCCGCCGTGCGTTGCAGGCCGGCAAGCACGTCCTGGTCGAGAAGCCGCTCGCGACGTCCTACACCGACGCCGAGGCCCTGGTACGCCTCGCCGACGCGCAGGAGCTCGTGCTGATGTGCGACCACACCTACTGCTACACCCCGGCCGTGCTGAAGATCCGCGAGGTCGTGCAGTCGGGCATGCTCGGCGATCTGCACTTCTTCGACTCCGTGCGGATCAACCTCGGGCTCGTCCAGCGCGATGTCGACGTGTTGTGGGACCTGGCTCCGCACGACCTGTCCATCCTCGACTTCGTGCTCCCCGAAGGCTGCCGCCCGCAGGCGGTGGCCGCGCACGGCGCCGACCCGATCGGGGCGGGGCACGCCTGTATCGCATATCTCACCGTCCAGCTGAGCGGCGGGGCGATCGCGCACTCGCACGTGAACTGGCTGTCGCCGACGAAGGTCAGGACCACGATCATCGGCGGCTCGAAACGCACGCTCGTATGGGACGACCTCAACCCGGCGCAGCGGGTCTCGATCTTCGACCGCGGTGTCGACCTGGCGAGCCCGGACGAGATCGGGGCCGACGAGCGTCGACAGGCCGCGATCTCCTACCGCAGCGGTGACATGGTGGCGCCCGCCCTCGCAGAGGGCGAGGCGCTGCGGGGAGTGGCCGCGGAGTTCGCGGCGGCGATCCGCGAGGGCCGCCCGGCGCTCACGGACGGGAGGTCCGGCCTGCGGGTCCTCGACGTGCTCGAGGCCGCGTCGGCCAGCCTGGAGTACCGCGGTGCCGTGGTGCCCCTGAGGAGCGCGCGGTGACGGCTGCCGCCTCCGACCTCCGCCCCGCTCAGTCGCTGCGGCCCGGTCTCGCGACCGGTCGGCTGGTGCGCCTGATGACCAGGTGCGTCTCGGAGATGCGGATCGACCTGCGAGGCTCCGTCGTGCTGACGGAGGCGGCGACCGGCCCGTACGCCGTGACACCGGTGATCGCTGCGCTGGCCGGGGCGCACGAGGTCATCGGTATCACCGCGTCCAGCCGGTACGGCAGCGTGTCCGATGTCTGTGAGCACACGATGGAACTGGCGGCCGCCGCGGGGGTTGCGGACCGGGTCGTCGTGACTACCGAGTCGCCGTACTCAGTGATCGGGCGGGCCGACGTGGTGACCAACTCCGGACACCTCCGCCCGATCGACCGGCATCTGGTGGCATCTCTGAAGCCGACCGCGGTGGTACCGCTGATGTTCGAGGCGTGGGAGATCCAGGCCGGCCGGGACGACCTCGACCTCGAGGGCTTGCGGCAGCGCGGCATTCCGGTCGCGGGGACCAACGAACGGCATCCGCTGGTCGACGTGTTCTCGCACCTCGGAACGATGGCGCTGAAATTGCTGCTCGACGCCGGCACCGCGGTGTTCGGCACCCGGATCGTCCTGCTGTGCGACAACCCGTTTGCGCCGTACATCGAGCGTGGGTTGACCGCCGCCGGGGCGCGCGTGCGATCCGTTCCCAGCCTGCGGGAGGCCGAGCCGGACTGGGATCCGGCCGCGGTGCTCGTCGCCCTGCGACCGCAGCCGGGGCCGGTGGTCAGTCAGGCGGATGCCGAGGTCCTGGCGAAGCGGTGGCCGCACGCGTTCGTCGCGCAGTTCTGGGGCGACCTCGATCGCACCGCTCTCGACCGGCTCGGCGTGCACTACTGGCCCCGGCAGGCCCCGGGCCACGGTCACATGGCCGTGCTGCCGTCGGACGTCGGGCCAGAGCCGGTCGTCCGGTTGCAGGCGGGGGGGCTCAAGGTGGCCTCGGTTCTGCGTACGCCGACCGCTCTACGCACGGCGTTCGACGTGGAGTTCCTCGATGAGCTCTGAGGTACAGCGCGCCAGGGTGCTGCTCGTCGGCCTGGGTCCGACCGCCGGCAGTGCGCTCGCGGCGTTGCTCGAGCGGTTCGAGGTCGTGGCCCTGGTCCGCGACGAGTCCGACGAGGTGAGCGCGCTGGCCGCGGCGGCCGGTGTCCGGGTAGAGCACGACACGCGGATCGCCGACCTGGAGGACCTGATGGACCGAACCCATCCGGACTGTGTGGTGGTGTCGTCGTACCACCGGATCCTGCCCCGAGCGCTGCTCAACCGGTGCCCCTTCGTCAACGTGCACTATGCACCGCTGCCCCGCTACCGCGGCCGGGCGAACGTCAATTGGGCGATCCTCAACGGTGAGCCGGAGGCGGCTGTGACGGTGCACAGCATGGTGCCTGGTCTCGACGCCGGGGGTGTTCTGGCGCAGCAGTCGGTCCCGATCGCGGATGACGACACCGTCGGCACGCTCTACACGCGTCTGAACGAGGTACAGCGCGGGATTCTCGCCGGCGCGGTGACGCGCCGGTTGGCGGGCGACGAGGGCGATCCGCAGGACGAGGCGCACGCGACCTACGGGTGTACGCGGGTGCCGGACGACGGCGAGATCGACTGGCGTGCCGGGACCGTCGAGATCGACCGGCTGGTCCGTGCGCTGGGCGCGCCGTACCCCGGCGCCTTCACGTTCCTGGGGTTGCGCCGGCTATGGGTCCTGCAGGCCGAGCCGGCACCCGCCCCGAGGACGTACGACGGCCGGATCCCAGGCCGGGTGATCGCGAACTCGGCCGACGCCGGATGGGCGGACGTCCTCACCGGCGACGGGGTGCTGAGGCTGCACCGGGTCCACTACGACGGCGGCGAACCGCTCCCCGCATCGGCGGTCGTGCACGGCTCGCGGCAGACCCTTGGCCTGCGCACGCGCGACCTGCTCGTCCGGATCGACGAACTTGAGGAGCGGTTGCGTGACCGGCTCGATGCGTCTTCCCATAGTCCAGGGTCAGGTGGTTGACGGATGTCGGCACTGCACGGAGTGCTTGTCACGTACCGCCGTCCCCGGCACCTCGCGAACCACCTGGACGCCCTGGCCGGGCAGTCCCGCACACTCGACTCACTGGTGGTGGTTGACAACGACCCGGGCCAGTCGGCTCGCGCCGTCCTCGCCGCGCATCCGCTGCCCGGTGTGAGCACCGACTACCTGGCGTCGGGCGAGAACCTTGGGCCCGCCGGCGGTATCGCCGCGGGGATGCGCCATGTTCTGCGGACCGCGGACGATGACGACTGGATCGCCCTCTTCGATGACGACGATCCGCCCCGGACCCCGGAGCTGATCGGCACTCTCGAGGAGTTCGGTGTCCGGCTCAGGGCCAACGATTCCGGTGTAGGTGCCGTCGGCCTGTGCGGAGGCCGGTTCGACACCGCCCGCGGCCGGATCGTTCGCGTCGACGACCACGAGCTGGCTGGGCCGGTGCTTTCATGTGGGGTCGCGGGCAACCAGCTGCCGATGTACAGCGTGCATGCCGTGCGAAGTGTGGGGGTCTTCGACGAGGATCTGTTCTTCGGGTTCGAGGAGCTGGAGTATGGCCTGCGGATGCTGCGGCACGGTTTCCGGATATACGCGCACGGCGGCCTGTGGCACCGCGAGCGCGAGCACCATGGCCGGCTGAACCTGGAGCTGCGCCCAGACCGTCGGCTCGGTGGGCTCAGCTGGCGGCGCTATTACAGCCTGCGCAACCTGATCTACATTCTGCGCGGCTGCGGCGAGAACCGTACCGCGCTATGGCTGGCGGCGATCGGCCTGGCCAAGCCTCTGGTCAACCTCCCGCGCAGGCCCCTGCTCGCGTTGCAGACCCTCCGGCTCAACAGCCGGGCGGTGCGCGATGCCTACCGCGGCAGGATGGGCCGCACCATCGAACCGGTCCCGAAGCCCTGAGGCGCCTGGTAAATGCACGCGATCTGATCGGCGAGGCGCGCCAACCCGAAGGTTGCCCGCGGCCGCCAACACGCGCAACGTCTTCGACTTGGTGCGGCCGGCAGTCTTCCTGCTCCAGGTGACGGCTGAATCCGCAAGGATCTCCGCTCGTGGCATCGGACTCCGGAGTGCCTCTTCGTAAACTTCCAGCAACGCGTCGGTGAGCACCTCGAGCGAGTACCGTGTACGGACGGTCTGCAGTGCGAACTCACCGCGCCGCTCGGCCTCTTGGCGGCTGCCCAGGATCGTCGCGATCTGGCCGGCCAGGCGCCGTGCACCAGGATCGCCTGTGCGGACCGGACCGGCGCCGTCCTGCAGATCCCTCAGCGCATCGATCAGCTCCGCTCCCGACAGGGCGTCGCCGGCGAGGCCCACCCCGATGAAACCGTCGTAGAGGAACCTCGGCAGGGTGTCGGGGCCGATCGGCTCGCTGAAGCCCTTCCGGCCCACGACGATGGCCGGTTTACCGAACGACATGCCGCGCAGGATAGACGACCCCATGCCGAGCACGAGGTCTGCGGCGGCATAGGCCGACCTGGGGTCGGGCAGCTCACCGGTGAGTACGACGCTGCGACGGCCCACGCGCTCGTTCACGGCCATGGCCCGTCGGTCCAGGTCGGGGCGGGCCGCACCGTCACCGACGATGACGAGCTGCACCGGAAGGTCGGTCTCCAGCAGAGGCACGGCCTCGATGGCGCGCTCGATGCCGTCCACCTTGAGATCCTGCTCGAGCCTGCTGACCAACACCAGGGTGTGCACCCCGGGATCTATGCCCCACGTGTCGCGGAAACGCTCAGGCTTCACACCGGGAGCGTCCACGGCGTCATGGTCGACGTCGACCGGTGGCTCGATGCACCGCACCGGGCCACGCCGGCGGGCACGCGCGACGGCGGCCAGCGATTCTGTGCCGACGACCAGGGGCATGCGCGAGGGAAGCAGCGGCAGCCACATCGTCAAGACCGTGGAGACGGACGGGATGTCCCCCTGCAACGTCGGTCCGAGCCAGCCCTCCATCGAGGGGTAGTACTCGTACCCGTGCACGAGATCCGCCCGGAAGCCCCGGGCCACGCGCAGCAGCTCCCGCGACGCTCGCAGGCTGACGTGCGGGGCGTGTGGCTCGAAGGGTGTGAACGGCAGCCGCCGGTGGCGCACCCGGTCGACAAGCGGGCCCGGCGGGGCGCACACCATGACCTGATGGCCTTGATCCCGCATCCGGGCCGCGAAGTCGATCGCGTTGCTCTGGCTGCCGCCCATGCCGAGCGAGTGGGGGCTCACGAGGATCCTCACCGGTTCCCTCCCTTGCCCGGCGAGCGCTCGAGCGCTGCGGTGTAGGCCGCGGCCGTCGCGCGCAGCTGGCGCCGCTCGTCGAACACGTCGGCAGCCTGGCCGCGCAGCTCAGCGCGCCGCGCTGCCCACCAGTCCCGGTCTGCCGTCATCCGCATGATCGCCCGGGTCAGCTCCGCGGTGTTGGCCTGCTCCGGGCGGTAGGTGTACCGGCGTACGCCGCGGACGGTCACGACGTCCTCTCCGGTTGGGGCAGGCACCAGGATCCCGCGGGCGCCGCCTCCTACCTGGTCGGCGGCTCCGCCCGCGTCGCTCAAGATCACGGGTACGCCGAGGGCGAGCGCCTCCATCGATGCCATGGGTCCGCCTTCGAAGAACGAGTCGAGCACGAACACGTCGGCGGCGCCGAGCAGCTCGGCCGGGTCGTCCAGATGCCCGAGCAGGGTGACCCGCCCGGAGTGCGACAGGCGTTCACGGAACCTCGTGACCTGGGTGTGGTAGAGCGGGTCGCCGACGTTGCCGGCCACGGCCAGGCGTGCACCAGGGCTCGCAGGTACGGCCCGGTCGAACGCGTGCAGCAACCCGATCAGGTTCTTCTGCGGCTCGTACCTTGCGAGGCTGACGAATAGGACGTCGTCGTCCGCAAGCCCCCATGCGGCACGGTCCGCGTCCCGGTCGCGGGTCTGGAAGCGTTGGCGGCTGAACGAGTTGGGCACGATGCTGAACCGCTCCGGCGGCACCGGTGAGCCGGCTGCCAGGTAGTGCCGCCGGACCCGGTCGGAGACCGCCACCAACCCCGCCATCTGCCGGTGCCGTCGGTGCAGGCGACGCCACCGCGCCGGTGTCATCCAGACCGGTGAGTTGTGCAAGGTCTCGACCATCGGGACCCGCAACTCGCACCCGATCTGGACGATCCAGTCCGACGCCTGGTGCATCGCGATCACGTCCGGCCGCCACGCCGAGACCCACGCGCGTGCCCGGTCGTGGTCGTGCTGCATGCACACCACGTCGGCCCCCGATGCCGACAGTCGTGCCGCCACCCGGCCGCCCGGATTCCAGGTCGCCACCGCGATATCGAGCCCGGCGTCGGGCAGCCCGAGCGCCAGGATGGCCACCACCTCTTCGACCCCGCCCGCATCCAGCGTGTCGGTCACCAGCAGGCACCTAGCCGTGGCCTCCCGGTGCCGGCTGTGCACCTGCCGCGCAGCTGCCGCGACGCCAAGGACCCGGTCGGGAGAGCGGTGCGCATTGCGCGGGATCACGGGCGCGCTGCCGAGCCGCACCGCACCGGCGCCTGTCGCAGGCTGGCCGGAGACGCCGCCGTCGGCCATCCGGTGCAGGCGGCGGCGGATCCCGCGCGGCACGGTGCCGGCGAACGGCTTCCCCCAGCGAGCCGCGGCCAGCATTACCTGACCGGGCTTCATGCCCGCACCCCCTGCCCACCCGGTGGGGCCGCCACCTCGACCGGGACCGGCTCGGTGACCTGGTCTGCACCTACGCCAGCGTCGACCAGCCACGAGACGAGCCGAGGCCGGTGCCGGCGCAGCCGCTCGGGTGCGAGCGACCACACCTCGCGGAGCACCTCCGGCCGGACATACCGCAGCGTGAGCGGGAACACCACGGCGGGGGCTGCCATAGCGAGCACGATCACCAGCGGTACCGGCAGCCGGTCGGTCAGGCTCCACACCAGGCCGAGCGACGGCACAGCGGCGGCCCCGGCCGCGACCAGCACCAGAAACATCGCGCCGGCGGGCCTCGACCGCCGTACGCCGAGGATGTGCGCCACCATGGCCAACCGCACCAGCGTCGCGAAGACCGCGACCGCCAGAAAGGCGACCACCACGGCCCGCATCCCGTAGGGCGCCGCGAGGAACGTCGCCAGCAGCGTCAGTGCCTCGACCGCGACGACGTAGACGAGCCACACACCCGGCCTGCCGATTCCGAGGAAGAAGCCGCGGTCGAGCGTCGCACCGATCACGAAGATCGACGCCACGGCGTACACCTGGCCGAGGAACACGCTGGGCTGCCACTGGGCACCGAAGACCACGGGCAGCAGCAGGGGGGTGACCACTGCCAGCACCATCATCACCGAGCCGGAGATCGCGTACAGCGTCGCCTGCGCGCGCAGGTACGCGTCGGTAAGGCGCGAGGGTTGCATCTTGATCCGCGCGAAGACGGGACTGGAGACGGATACGACGGTCGAGGCCGTCAGATCAGTGGCCACATTGACCAGGCGCATGGCGATACTCCAGTACCCGAGGCCGGTGACGCCCACGATCGTGACGATGATCATGGTCTCCAGCGAGATGCGCAGCACGCCGGTGATGTCGGAGAGCACGACCTTCACGCCGAACCGGGTCATCCGCCAGGCGAGCCGGGGCGAGAACTGCCGCGACGGCACCCATCTCGCGGCTATCCACACGGCGACACAGGCGAAGAACGTGTTGGCGACGTACTGGCCGACCAGCGCCCACACTCCTGCACCGGCAAGCACCAGCGCCACCGCCACCACCTGCGACCCCACCGCGGCGGAGATCTGGCGTACGGCGATCGCCTTGAACGCCAGCCGGCGTTTGAGCAGCGCAGCGGGCGCACCCATCAGCGCCGACAGGAGAATCGCCGGAGCCAGGCCCTGCAGCACGTGCGCGAAGCGGGGAAGCCCGAGCAGGCTCTCCACGAGAGGCGCCGCTGCCACTGTCGCGCCCATGAGAACCAGACCGCTCACGAGGCCGAACCACAGCGCGGTGCTCAGCATCCGCTGGTCGGCGCGCTCGGCCTGCACGACGTACGACTGGAAGCCAACGTCGGCGAGCAGGGTCAGGAACGGGATGAACACCAGTGCCGCGGCCACTATGCCGAAGTCGGCGGGCTCGAGCTGGCGCGTCAGCAGCGCCAGCGTGAGCAGGCTTCCGGCGCGGATGCCCCATTTCTGGGCGACGTTCCACAGCACGCCGATCGCCGCGTGCCGGCCGAGCGAGGAGGGGACCGGGTCAGCGCCCACGATCAGCCCGCCCTGCGGACGCGACCGACCGGAACAGGTGCGCCATCCGCTCGGCACTCGACTCGACCGTGAAGCTGTCGACGAAGCGGTCCCGCGCCCGCGCCGCGCGGTCACGGGCGGCCTGCGGGTGCCGGTACGTCGCCAACAGCCCGGCGGCGAGCGCGGCCGGGTCTCCGGCCGGCACGAGCACCGCGGTCGAGTCGTCCACCGTCTCCAGCAGGGTGGGGAGCCGGGACGAGACGATCGGGCACTCCAGGGCCATCGCCTCCAGCAGCGTGCCCCCCGCGCCCTCCCACAGCGACGGGAAGGCGAAGGCGTCGGCGGCGGTCAGCAGGTCGGGCACGTCCTCGCGCATGCCGAGGAACGTGACGCGCTCGCCGATGCCGAGGGTGCGCACGAGCTCGCGCATCCCCGGTGTGGCCCTGCCCTCCCGGCCGGCGACGACCACCCTCGCTCCAGGCACCTGCGCTACGACGGATGGCAGCGCGCGCAGCAGCGCATCCTGGCCCTTCTGCGGCTCGTGCCGCCCCACCGACAGCACCATCCAGCCGTCGTCGGCCAGGCCGAGCGTGGCCCGGGCCGCCGCCCTCCGCTCGGCCGACCAGCGGCCGAGTATCTGGGCGTCCCGCCCCCGGGGCACCACCTCGATCCGGCTGCGGGGCACACCCAACCGCCGACCCATCACCGTGGCGACGTGCCGGGTGACGGCGTGGAAGCGCGCGACCAGGCGAGCCGTCAGCGCGTCGGCCGCATGCGCGCCGCGCATCTTGAGCCGGCGCACGCCCGGCTCGCCGGACTCGACCGGTCCGTACGCCGTCGTGACCAGGCTGGAGACGCAGGGGACCCTCCGGCTGGCTGCCGCGCACCTGCCCGCGAGGTCGGACTCGAAGAGCGTGGTGTGCACGACGTCCGGCCGCGTGTCGCCGATCAGCTCCCGAGCCTGCCGGAACCACGCCGCCCGGCCCTGCCCGCCGGTGGCGAGCGAGTGCACCGGGATCCCGTGGCTCTCGATCTCGTAACGCAGCCCGCCGCGTTCGACAAGATAGGCCACGTGCACGTCGAGTCCCTGCTTCACCAGGTGTGGCGCGAGGGTCGCGACAGACTGCTCGGCCCCTCCGCTCACACCCAGGGAGTCGATGATCTGCAGCACACGCAGCGGCCCACTCATCTGATCACTCGCTGCCGTGGAGCTGGTGGAGCAGCTGGCGTTTGATGCCCTCAGCGAGCGGCACCGCAGGCGACCAGTCCAGCATCCGACGCGCGCGGTCGATCACTCCCCCGGTGACCCGGACGTCACCTGGCTGTTCCGGCACGCGGTGCACGATCACGTCTCGCCCGACGTACTCGCCCACCAGGCGGAGCACCTCGTTGACGGTGGTCGACGAACCGCCCGCCACGTTGAGGACGCTGGGCGTGGGCACCTCGAGGGTGGCCGCACGGATCGTGGCGGCCACGACGTCGGAGACGTAGGTGAAGTCACGGATCTGCTGGCCGTCGCCGAACAGCTGGACCGGCTCACCGCGTGCGACCTTGGAGATGAACTTGTGCATCCCCATGTCGGGTCGTTGCCGCGGGCCGTAGACAGTGAAGTAGCGCAGTGCCACGACGGGCACGTTCCAGTTGTCGGCGTACGACCAGGCGAGCTGCTCCATCGCGAGCTTTGTGACGCCGTACGGGCTGAACGGGCGGGTCGGCGAGGTCTCGGTGGTCGGGTACGACGGCGCGTTGCCGTAGACCGACGACGAGGACGCGAGCACCACGCGCGGCATGTTCGTGCGACGCGCCGCCTCCAGCACCCGCTGTGAGGCGGTGATGTTGCGCTCGACGTAGACGTCGAAGTGCCGATCCCACGACAGCCGCACCCCGGGCTGGCCCGCCAGGTGGATCACCGCGTCTGCACCGTCGAACAGTCTGTCCAGGTCGCAGAACAACAGATCCTCCTCGACCCAGGTGATGTGACCGTTGTCGTCGAGCGACCCGGCGTTGTCGCGCTTGAGCGCGGGGCTGTAGTAGTCGTTGAAGGCGTCGATCGCGACCACGTCGTGCCCGTTGGCTAGGAGTTCGGTGCACACGTGGCTGCCGATGAAGCCCGCCGCCCCCGTGATCATGTACTTCATGTATTTCCCACCCCAGTTAGCAACCGTCAAATCCCCATGTCGACTTTACGGCCAGCGCTCCGTGCGTGCTGCCGTTTTGCGGAACTCGCCCCCTACTGCGTCATCGAGACGACCCGCGACGGGCACGGGCCCGGAAACCCGCCAGCAGCAACCTGCCACCCAGACCGCGTGGCACGAGCCAGGTCTCGTCGAACCGGTCGACGGCGCCGAAGCGGTACTTGTACGGCTCGGGCCCCCGCAGTAGATCGAACACCAGCGCGCCGTCTTCGCGGGCGTACGCCGCGGCCCGGGCCACCAGCACCGTGCCCAGGGAATGGTCGCCCCACCCTGGCCGCCAGCCGCTCTGGAAGTACGAATACGTGTCCCCCCACCGCAGGCCGTACAAGATTCCAACGATCTGCTCGCCCTTTTGCGCGACGACGGCGCTGGGTCCGAGCCCCCACCGGCTGCAGCGGAGCAGGCGGCGATGGAACTCCCTGCGGGACGTGTCGAAGCTGGTGTCCGCCCCCATTGACTGCCGACGCAGCCGGTGCAGCTCGAAGGTCGCGTCGAGCAGTCCCTGATCCATCTCGCCGGGGGGCACGAAGCGGAACTCCACGCCTTCGGCAGCGAGCCTCCGCGTGTTGTACCGCACCTGCTTGCGCAGTTTGGACGAGCCGATCTCACCTGTCGTGAGGTCGACCCGTGGGCAGCGCTCCCGCGCCACGCACACGGCGTCGTGCGGCACATGTGGCCGCCCGGTCTCGGGGTCCAGGTTTACCAGGAGCAGGCTGTGTTCGGCGGCGCGGGCGGCGAGCCAGCGCGCCACGTCCCCGGCGCGTGCGGGGTCCACCGGGAAGCCGCAGTGGTCGGCCGCGCCGATGCCGCTGCCGAGATTCGTCCACACCGGGAAGCCGATCGGCAGTCGCCGGTGCAGCCTGTGCGTAGCCAGTGCGAGCGGAACCACGGCGTCGACCCGACCGTCGCCAGAGGTCCACACCGCAATCCGCCCCTCGACATCGTGGCCGAGCGTCTCCCACCAGCCGAGAACCCAGTCAGGTGTGCAGAAGTACGACGTGCCGGTCCTCGCGGCCAGGGCCCGCCAGCCGTCCGCCCACGGGCGCATCTGGCCGGGATCGGTGAACACCTCGGGTGCGGCGAAGGCCACGGAGGTCGACGACACGGGTCACCGCCCGCCACGCGCGCGATGCAGCGCGGGGTGCAGTCCGGACAGGATCGTCGCGAACCGGTCGGGACTCGTCTCGGTGCAGACGCGCAGTCGAGAGATACGCAACGGATCCGCCGAGGACGGTCTGGACAGAGCGTGGTCGAACAGGAGCCGGCCCGATAGCCAGCGTCCCGGAGCCAGCGCTCGGCACGCGCGTCCCAGTTGCCGTTGGGGTAGGCGAAGCTGACCGGCGGCTTGCCGAGGGCTGCCGTGAGTGCATCGTGCGCCCTGGAGAGCTCGTCCACGAGCGTCGAGTCGTCGCACTTGTCCAGGCAGGGATGAGTGGCGGTGTGGTTGCCGACGGAGATTCCCGCGCGCTCGAACTCCACGAGCTCTGCGCTGCGCAGCTGCGGCGTACCGGGACACGGCGACGCCGCAGAAGCACGCAGCGCGTCGATGAGCTCATGTCGCCGGGCGTCAGGCACCCTCTTGAGATGCGCGACCCACTGCGCGGCAGTGCGAACCGGCTCGCCACGCACTCGGCCGCCGGCGGCGACCAGGTGCTCGACCTCGACCCACCAGAAGGGCCGCTCGGTGTCGACCAGACCGGGGTTCATGAACGCGACCGCGGGGATCCCTCGCTCCTTCAGCAACGGCAGCCCGGCGTCCAGGACGCTGCGGTGCCCGTCGTCGAATGTGACCAGCACGCTGCGGTCGGGCAGCTCCCGGTGCGCGTGCAGTGCGTCGAGCACGTCCTGGAGCGACACCGGGTGCGTGACGTCCTGGAGATAGTCGAGCTGCGCGGCCAGCCGGTCGGGATGGTCGACCCCGTGGTAGGCCAGTACGGCCAGCCGCCGCCCGGCGGCGCGGGTGTAGTACAGCTGGGCAGGCGAAGCGCGCAGCACGCGGTCTGCGACCCGCCGTACGACCGGTCGCAGGCGGTGCGCGACGTAGCTCACATTCGACAACTTGTCCCCCCACGGAACGCTCGAACATGCCTGGGGCCGGGATCGCCCTCTGGCCCCGCCAGACTACCCAGCAGAGCACCTGCGGCAGGCCGTTTCGCGGAAACGCCTGCAGTCTTTTGGAACACCCGCGCGCAACCGGAGCGATCTGTACAGTGAGGCGGGGTTGCTCTGTGTGGGGGTGAGGGATGGGTTATCGGGGCACGATCCTGCGTGTCGGTGACGTCGACGAGCGGTTCGGCGCGCGGTGGGACGCGTTGCCTGCCGGGCGCGCCGACCAGGCGGATGTCTACGACAGCTGGGCGTGGCACGCCGCCGCAGTGCAGGCGGACCGTGGTCTGGCCCGGTCGTTCCGGCTGCCCGCCGTGCTCGACGGCGACGACCCCGTCGCGTTGCTCCCCGTCACGGTGACTCGCTCGGGTGCATGGCGCAGCGTCGGACCCGACATCCGCCCAAGGAGCCGGGTGGTGATCGGCACCGAGGATCCCGACCCCGAAGTGCTCGGCCGGCTCGCCGAGACTCTCGCCGAAGGCGGTGCACGAGCCCTTGCTCTGCACCGGTTGCCCAGCCGGGACCCGGCGACTCACGACCTGCTCCGGGCGCTGCGCGACATGGGGTACGAGGTCGCGGTCCGGAAGCGCTCGGCCGACCGGCTGGCGCAGGTCGAGGACGGGTGGGCGGGGCACGGTCGTACCTTCAAGAGCTTCGCGAAGTACGCCAGGCGGTTCTCGGCGCGGATCGAGCCGTTGTGGAGCTTGACCCTGGACACGTACGGCACACAGCCCGATGCCCCCCTGGCTGAGGGCTTTGCCCTCTACGCCGACCTGCAGGCGCGAAGCTGGAAGGGGCCGTTCGATCCGGCTACTCGGATGCGCCGGGCCGCGCTGCTGAACCGCACCGAGGAGCTGGGGTGGGCCCGGATCTACGTGCTGCGGATCGACGGGCAGCCGGTGGCCGGGCATGTGTGGTTCCGCCTGGGCAAGGTGGCGATCTGGATGTCCACCGCGCACGACCAACGGCTCAACGCCCTGAGTCCCGGCACCATCGTGCAGTGGTGGGCGCAGGAGCGGATCTTCCACGATCGGCTCTGCGAGCCGCCTGGGTTGCTGGACTTCCTGCCGGGCGGCTCTCCGCAGAAGGACAGGCTCTCGCCGGACCGGCCCCCGCTGCTCGAGGTCGACGCCGTACGCAAGAGCATCGTCGCCGGGGTGACCCTGCCGGTCAGGCAGCAGGAACGGCGCATCCTGCCCGCCGTACACGCGCGCGCTGATGCCCGGATCCGGTCCTATCGGGAACGGTGGTCGATGCGGGCAGGGCAACGCCAACGGCGCGTACGCCGGTTGGACGTGGCACCGGGCACGCGAGACGGAAGGGCGGCGCCCCTCGACGTAGAAGATGCGGCACTGCGGCGCTACCTCGCGGTTGCGGCCGGACAGCCGAGCCCCGAAGCGACTCTCGAGCGTTGGGATGACGGCGACCAGTGGTGGCGGGTCGGCGATGGCCCGACCGCGCTCGTCCGCATAGGCTCCGATCGGGTGATCCGGGAGGTCGTCCGGTTGGACACCGACGAGCACATCGATTCCGTGGCAGCACAGCTGGCGACCGTGCTCGCGGGGTCGGTCTCGGTCTTCTTACCCGACGACGACGGCGAAGCCGGGACGCCGGTCGACGTGTACGACGCGCTGCTCCGGTGGCCCGGAGGTTGGGAAGATGCCGGCAGTCAGCCCGATGCGGCCCCTGAGCGCAGCGGTATCCGGCGTACCGGAGTCTGACGGATAGCGGCAGGGTGGAGAGGTCGGCACGCTCACCCGGCGTCAGTGGGCTTCCGACACCGGGCCGTCCGTTCGACCATCCACACGTGGCTGCAGGCGGTCGGCCGAGGGAGTAGCTGAGACCGTCACGATGTGACGCCCAGGACGGCGACTCGTTCAGCAGGGACAGCCGAGCAATCCCTGATCGTCCTTCCTCGATCTGTGTCATCAGCTTGCTCCTCAGGTCTCTGCGTACTTCTCCACCTCGCCATTCCTGCGCATTGGTGGTGTTGAGCGTCCAGCTTGAGCCCCAGGTTGTCGGGTCTCGCCCTTCCATATGACGACTTTGCCCAGTCGTCCTTGAGAAACGGCAGTGGTCGCTGAGAATGCTCACTAGATTGGCGAGCAGCACAGCGGCGCCGTCTGGGGGTGGGCGGAGCAAACGGAGCAGCGCTGCCTGGGGGTTTACGTGTACCTCACCGATCGTTCGCCTGCGCAGCGACAACGCGCGCCGAGCGCAGTCCGGCGACCGGTGGCGGGAACCGTCGTGCTGCTGGGCGTAGTCAGCATGTTGACCGACATATCATCCGAGGCCGTGTCGGCGGTCCTGCCTATCTACCTGACGTCGGTCGTCGGACTGGCTCCGCTCGCGTATGGTCTGGTGGACGGGATCTTTCATGGCGCCAGTGCGCTGGTGCGGGTGTTGGGCGGCTGGATCGCCGATCGCGGCGATCACCCCAAGTGGGTGGCCGTGTTCGGTTATGGCGTATCGGCACTTACCCGGCTGGCCATCATCCCGATGCAGGGTCTGGTCTCGATCACGATGGTGATATCCGTGGACCGGCTCGGCAAAGGCGTTCGGACAGCGCCGCGTGATGCGCTTATCGCGGCGTCGAGTCCTCGGGAATCGCTTGGTCGGGCGTTCGGCGTGCACCGCGCGCTGGACACGACGGGAGCGCTGATCGGGCCGTTGCTGGCGTTCCTGATCCTGCTCGCCGTGCCCGGCGGCTATCGGGCGGTGTTCCTGGTGTCCTTTGCGGCGGCTGCCGTCGGACTCGCCGTTCTGCTGCTGTTCGTGCCCGACCTCCGGCCTCGGCGTGCCATGGCCCGTGGGCCGGCCGAGATGACCAGTCCATCGCTACGCCTCCTTGGTGAACGGCGCTTCGGTGGCCTCGTCGCGGCGACGGCATTGGTCGGTGTGGTCACCGTCGGCGACGGATTCCTCTATTTGTCGCTGCTGGAGCAGGAATCGATCCGAGCGGTCCACTTCCCGCTGCTCTTCGTCGGCTCCAGCATCGCGTACCTTGCGTTGGCGGTGCCGCTGGGCCGGCTGTCGGACAGGATCGGCCGGGCCCGGGTCTTCGTCGCCGGCCATCTGGCCCTGCTGGGGGCTTACCTGTGCGCGGGCGGCCTAGTCGAGGGAGCGGCCATCGGGATTAGTTGTCTTTTGCTGCTCGGCACCTACTACGCCGCGACTGACGGTGTGCTCGCCGCCCTTACCGGGAACGTCGTACATCCTTCGGTTCGGGCGAGCGGCATTGCCACCGCCCAGACGATGATCGCGACCGCTCGGTTCATGGCGTCGTTGGGCTTCGGTACGTTGTGGACCCTGATTGGCCTGAGCTCGGCGATGATGGCCGTGGCGGTGGGCTTGGTCGTCGTACTCCCCATTGCCTGGCTGTTGCTGCGGCACGCGGAGACCGATCTCACTTCACCGGCGCCGGTATGAGCCGGAAGGTCCGCCTGCTCATCCTGATCGTCGTCTGTGCGGTTGCGATCACCGTCTCGACGGTCTATGTGCTGGAGTCACGGTCGCGGCACGCTGGAGCGGCCCGGTCGGTGCCGTTACTGTCGCAGACTTCCAGGGCAACGATCGAGGATGGTGCGCGAATTGTGTTCGAGCACACCGGGCTCGGATCCGACTTCGGCCGAGTGGCCATGGTTTCCCTTGACCACCCCGGCGGACAACGGGCCATGACCGATACGTCGTGTGAGCGGGTGACGGCCACCGATTCGCTGCAGCTGTGCCTGTCGGCCGATCGAGGAATGCTCACGACGTACGCCGCAACCGTGACCGGCCCGGATGGCCGAGCCGATCTCCCCTTGCCTGGTATCCCCAACCGCGCCCGGCTCAGTCCCGACGGCCGGTACGCCGCAACCACCAGCTTCGTCAGCGGGGACTCCTACGCGGCCGCCAGCTTCTCGACCAGAACCATGATCACCGACCTGGAAACCGGCGCCAGCACGGACTTGGAGGAGTACGAACTGGTGCATCAGGACCAACCGATCAGACCTGTCGATCGCAACTTCTGGGGAGTCACCTTCGTGCCGCAGAACACGTCCCGGTTCTTCGCGACCGTGGCGTGGCGGGGCGAAACCTGGCTGGTCGAGGGCGACATCGAGGACCGGCAGATGAAGACCGTTCGCGCGGACGCCGAGTGTCCATCCATCTCACCCGACGGAAGGTCGCTCGTATACAAGAAACGAGCTGAGCGAACCCCTGGCGACTGGCGGCTGGTGCGGCTCGATCTCCAGTACGGGGTGGAGACACTCCTCGCAGAAACCCGTAGCGTCGACGATCAGGTCGAGTGGCTCGATGAAGAGCATGTGATCTACGGGATTCCGCGCGAGGGTGACCAGGCGGCGATCACGGATGTCTATGTCCTGCCGGTCGACGGCGTCGGCGAACCGGTGCTGCTGATCGAGCAGGCCTGGTCACCAACCGTGGTTACATCGGGTACGTGAAAGCCTGAATATGTGGCAGCGCTCTGGGTGATTTCGTGGCAGCGACTATAAGTATTTCTCATCGCCGTGCCACCCGGAGGGTGCGCAGGATCACCGCGGCTCCGGCTGCCGCGTCCTTCGGTCGCGATGTGGGACGCAGCTTGCGGCCGGGGTCGTTGAGGACGCAACCTGCCAGCTTGTTTTCGACGTGGCCCAATGCTGCAGCGGCCGCCGATGCATCAGCACGGCGGCCGCTACGAATGTCCAGCACGAGCAACACGAGTTCGGCCTTCTCCGCCAACATGGCTGTCTCTGCCCCGCCCAGCACCGACGGTGCCTCGATCACGACGGCGTCCGCGGACTCGGCCAGATGTTCAAGCAGGTCGGCGAGCTTCCTGAGGTCATAGAGAGCGCTCGGAGAGTCCGGAAGCCCGCCGCAGGGCAGCACTCGGAGGTTGTCGAAGGACGTTTCGCGCAGAGCATCGCCCAGATCGGACGTCCCCTGTAACACTTCGCGAAGGCCGGGCTGCATCGACACCCCGAGCCAAGTGTGGAGACCCGCGTCTCCGGTGTCTGCCGAGACCACGACTGTGTCCATACCGGTCGCGGCCAAGGATGTTGCCAGATTGGCGGCGACCGTGGTCTTGCCTGCCTGCGCGACGGGGCTGGTGACCAGGACGACGTGGGCATTGCGTTGGTCGAGGAGATGCCTGAGCCGGACCGCCAGGTGGCCGTACGCCTCGGTGCCGCGTGGGGGCCGGTCCGAGCCCACGACGAGATGCTGGTCCGACTCAGTGCTCAGGGCCGGTATCGTCGCCAGCACCGGAAGGCCGGTCTGGCTCTCCGCATCCGCAGCATCTCGCAGCCGGGGGGTGAGCCGGTCCCAGGCGAAGGCGACCACGATTCCAACTCCGAAACCGACCGTCAGGCTTAACCCAAGGATCAGCGCGAAGTTCGGAGTGACGGGATCGCGGGGGGTCGAGGGCGGCGTGATAATCTGCGCGGTTTTCGAGTGGGCTCTGTTGCGATACGCGACGTAGGCGCGGGTGAAGTCCTGTGCGCCGCGAAGAGCCTCCTCGGGCGTGTCCGCAGAGTAGCGGAGTTCGAGCACGTTGGTGTCGACCGGAACCTCGACCTCGAGACCATCGGATGCCTTTTCGACCGGCACGTCCAGCATCCTGCTCGCTGAACGTGCGACCTCGCCGGAGAGCGCTATCTCCCGCTCCGTTCCCATGTCCGGAGTCAACGGAGCGCCACCGTCGACCGGCTCCGCGCTCACCACGATGTGTGCGGTCGAGACGTACGGGGACGGCCGCAGCAGCGTCACCAGCAGTGCGCTTCCGGTCGTCAGAAGTGTGACCAGAACGATCAGGGTCGCGTACGTACGCAAGAGGGCTGGTGGTCGTGAACTAACCTGCATGCCGTTCTCTCCCGTCGTGCGTGCAGTTGCCAGTCTGCGCCGAATCGTGGGTTGTCGTCTTGAGTTCTGCAGGATCGCCGCGGCTCCGCGTGGCGACTGTCAATGCGAGCAGCGCAAAGAAGCAGTCGGCCGAGCCGCGATAGGTCAGGTGCGGATCGAAGACCATGAGTGCCGAGATCACGACGACCGCGCCCAGTGCCGCGAGGGCGGCGACCTGCGTGTACGTCGGCCCGACACGCAGCTGAGCGGTGGTCAGCCTGAAGGTCGTCACCACGAAATAGCCGAACGCCAGCAGCAGGGGTATCCCCCCTCCCCACAGCAGCCAGGTATAGCCGCTCTCGATCCAGACGAAGCCCGTCACCTGGCTGTTCACGGCGACGCGGGCGGCGGGGCGCACTCCCAGCAGCATGTTCGGTCCCGACCACAGCTCGGGCCAGAAGTATGTCTGCAGGTTGTGCAGGCGTCCGAGCCAGCTCGTGGGCAGGCCGTGCACCGATTCGAAACCTTGCAGCCTGTGCGACACCACAGGCCACATGGCAATGATCGCGAAGCCGGCCGCGGGCAGCAGCGACGCCATGAGGCTGGGAACACGCAGTGCCACCGCCACACAGATCATCACGACCAGCAACCCCAGAGCGCTCGAGAACTCGGCCGCGGCGAATACTCCCACGACGAACAGCACCGCCGCCGATCCGTACCACAGGGCATTCCGGCGCTCGGTGAAGCACATGCCCAGAGCGATCACGAGATTGAAGATGAGCAGGTCCGCGGTCGCTGCTGGGAGCGCCAGCGTTGAACTCGCTCTAGGCAGCTCGATCGCCGCCTCGTGCCCGAACGGCACGTACAGAGTTGCTAACAGGGCGCGTACGTTGAACAGATCCATCACCTGGAAGATGGCAACGAGTGCCACGATGACAGCGACCGAGACCGAGAGCCACAGGCAGCGTCGGACGTGCTCTTGAGTCGTCACGGTGAGCCGCACGAGCGCGTAGACCCCGAGATACTTCCACATGACAAGCGCGTAGCTGACATCGTCGGCGGTAAGCGACTGCCCGCGCAGGGTGAGCCAGAGGACCGGAACTATGGAGCTGGCGAATGCGAGCAGCACGATCGCCCACTCCACGGGGTGCAGCGT
Source organism: Propionibacteriales bacterium (assembly GCA_009379735.1). GTDB lineage: Bacteria > Actinomycetota > Actinomycetes > Propionibacteriales > Nocardioidaceae > WHTB01. The sequence continues at coordinate 4,419 of WHTB01000002.1, read as the reverse complement.
GATACGCGGGAGCCGGTCGGCAGGCAGTCGGGTCAAGCCGCGCATGAGCAGCACGATGGCGAGAAAGGCCACAAGCGCCTCGTTGGGGCGCAGCACAGGCAGTAGCGTGCCCCGGTCGATTCCCGCCACCAGTGGGGTGATCCCGATGATCAGATAGCCGGCAAGGTGTGGCCGGGCCCAGACCAGCCCGCCCACGAGGACCATCGGCAGGATCCCCGCCGCGACCAGCGGATGCGTGGCAACGGCCGCCCCGGTGGCAACCGCCGTGGCCGCCCCGAGGCCGGTGATTGTGAGAGTGCCGAGCCCTCGCGCGGGCGGACGCGTCGGCCGCCACATGCCCGGTTGGGGGTCCGTCTGCAGACTCTGCGGTGCCGTCATGCCCCAGCGTCCAGCCGCGAACTCGGCGGTCGTGAGCGGCCTCGAAGCGTGGCGCCGATCCACGACAGCTCCGGTGCGCGCATCAGCCGTTGGGCGACGGCGAACACAACAAGCCCGACCAAGCACGCACATATCAGGACGACGACCTCGCGCGCTCGTCCAGAGTCGGCTCCCGACAGGGCGGCAGCGGTGAGTGCGGCGCAGATGGAAAGCGCGACGGATCCGACCAGCGTTCTCACGACCGAGGGCATCAGCCGCTCGCTGCCGGGGCTCAGTCTCCGGTGCAGCCAGGTGACCAGTAAGACCGAACCCAGGAGATTGGCCAGGGAGTACGCCGAGCCGAGGACGACAAGGGTCGAGGTCCCGTCGAACCCGAACGAAAGGCTGCCGACTGCCAGGCAAATGGTCGCCTGCACGGCCATTGCCAGCAGAGGGGGGACGGCGTCTTTCCTGGAGTACGACGCCTGGGTTGCAAGAAAGAAGACCGACTGGCCGACGATGCCCGCCGACACCGAAGCGAGCGCTGCGGCCACCAGTCCGGTGGCTGTCTCGGTGTCCATGCTGCCGACGGCGACCACGTCGGCGATCGGCCTGGCCAGGACCGCGTAGCCACATGCAGCAGGCACAGTGATGAAAAGCACCAATCCCGTACCCCGGATGAAGGTGTCGGTGAATGCGCCCTCCCGATCGCCCTGATGAAGGCGCGACAGCCGGGGCAGCAGCGACAGCGCCACCGGAGTTGCTGCCACTGCGATCGGGAGGGCGTAGAAGTTCAGCGCGATCTGCATGGCCACCGTGCCGCCCGGGATGCGGACGGCGATCAGGAGCAGAGTGAGGACTTGCAGGGCCACCAGTCCCGACTGGGCGATAGCGGGGATCGCCCGTCGTACGACTCCTCGAACCTCTGCGTCGCGCCAGCCCGGCAACGGGCGCAAGGACACGCGGGATCGACGCGCTCCCCAGAACTGCACAGCGGCATGGATGGCAACCGCGGCGGTCGATCCCAGACCGAGGAGCAGCAGCTCACTCTGGGGCACCGCCCCGGCGTGGTCTCCGGTTCCGTACACAGTCCAGACCAGCACGAGTACCGCAATGAGGGCGCAATTCTCGATCGCGGGTGCCGCGGCGGTCAGTGCGAACCGGTGGCGGGCGTTCATCACCGCCGCCGAAACTCCGATCACGGCGTAGCCGTAGACCTGGGGGATCATCAAAACGATGAGCAACCGCGCGAAATCCGCCTGATCGACGGCGGGTGTCCCGCCCTGGCCCAGCGCCGCGAGCCGCAGCGCCTGCGGCACGAGCACGACGGCAAGCGGAGTGAGTACCACGAGCACCAGCAAGGTGAGGCCCAGCACGCCACCAGATACTCGGGCGGTCGCGAGCCGATCGCCGCGGTCGAGATGGCCGACGAGTGACGGTACGAGCAGCGACGAACACAGCGAGCCTGCGAGAAACCCGTAGTAGATCAGATTGGGCAACGTGTTCGTGAGCTGGAAGCTGTTGCCAAGTGTGGTGGGGCCCAGGACGGCGGCGATCAGCAGCACGCGCGCGACTCCGCTGATCCGGCTCACCGCCGTCCACGTCCCGACCCTGATCGAGTCTCGGGCGGCTGCAACGCCACTGGTCAACTCGTGGTCCGAGGGCACATCGGCGGCAGGGTAGGGTCCATCCCGTTGCAGGGCCGTCATCGCGCGGCACCGACGAGAAGCGCGACCGGAGTCATGACCAGGATCCGCAGGTCGACCCAGAAGCTGCGCTCCTCAACGTATCGCACGTCCAGCCGTAGCCCCTCGAGCATCGTCAGACGGTTACGGCCGCTGACCTGCCATAGTCCGGTGAGGCCAGGAGGCGCCTCGAGGCGACGGTGCGCCCAGGAAGGAAACATGCGCAACTCCCACGGCAGCGCCGGCCGTGGTCCGACCAGGGACATCTCCCCGCGCAGCACGTTGATCAGCTGCGGGAGCTCGTCCAGGCTGAACCTGCGCAATATGCGGCCGACACGGGTGATCCTGGGATCGGTGTCGAGCTTGTACAACCCGTCATGTTGCTTCGCCTCACCCGTGAACAGATCCTGGATGTAGGCGCGGTGTGCATCGTCAGAGCACCCGTCCTGCATGGTGCGGAACTTGAGCATCACGAATCCGCGGCCAGCCGCACCGATCCGAGTCTGCCGGAAGAGTGCAGGCCCAGGACTGGTCGCGCGTATCAGAACCACGAGTACGAGCAGCAGCGGCGAGACGATCACGATCGCCATCACTGCAACGGTGACGTCGAGCGCACGCTTACTCCACTCCGTCCGCACCGTGGTCGTCGTTGCTTGGTGCATCATTGGCCGACCTCAGTCCTTCGCAGGAACCGGCGCAGCGAGCCGGAATCGCGAAGCGGAGTCGACGGGTTCTACCCGCGCCGAGATGTCCTGGAGATCCGCGACGCTGCCGCGCACGACCGCGGGGTTTCCGTACGCCACGGTGCCCGCGGGAAGATCCCGGGTGACGACGGCGCCGGCACCGACCAGACAGCCAGGCCCCACGCGTACGAACGGGAGGATGGTGACATTGACTCCGATCTGTGCGCCGGCACCGATCCATGGGCCTGACATGACGTCGCGGGAGGCGTCCTGGCCCGGATACAGGTCGTTGGCGATCGTGACACCGGGCGCGAGAAACGCTCCGTCCTCGATCTCGGTGAACTGCGCGACATAGCAGTTGCAATGGATCTTGACGCCGTCGCCGATCCGGCAGCTGTAGTCGACTACCGTGTTGCTCCAAATCGACACGTCATCGCCGAGTGTGCACTGCTCCCGAACGATTACGTGATGTCCAGTCTGGAACCGGTCGCCGATCGTAGTACCCGCATAGAGCACGGTTCCGCAGCGCAGTCGGGCGTCACTGCCGAGGTCGACGTGAGTTCCCATGATCCGGTCGCTCGGATATCCCACGGTCACATGGGGATCTTGATCCAGGTGGGGAGCGATCCTTCGGACGGTCATGAGCTTCGGGCCTCCAGCACCGCCGCGGTGAGCGTGGCGCTCACGCGTTCGACATCTCTCTCGGCCATATGGGGATGCAGTGGTAGGGACAGGATCTCCCTCGCGGCTGACTCGGTCACCGGCAGCGGGACGTGGCTAAATCGGGTGTACGGTGGCAGCTGGTGACAGGGAGTGGGGTAGTGGATTCTGGTCCCGATCCCTTTATTCACAAGGATTTCACGGACCTGGTCTCGGTTCCGCACGCGTGCCACCGCCAGATGGTGCACCGGTTGACTCTCCGGCCGCTGGTCCACCAGCTGGACCAGCTCCGGGTCGAGCAGCCGGCGATAGTGATCCACCAGCCTTCGACGTCGCGCGTTCCAGCCGTCGAGTCGTCGCAGTTTGACGGTGAGCACGACGGCCTGAAGCGAGTCGAGACGGCTGTTCGTGCCGAGCACCTCGTGCTGGTAGCGCCCGCCACTGGCTGTGCCGTGATCGCGAAGAGAACGCAGCCGCTCGGCAAGAGCGGAATCTGACGTCACGACGGCGCCCGCATCACCGAAGGCGCCGAGGTTCTTGCCGGGATAGAAGCTGAAGCAGCCGACCCGGCCCAGCGAACCGGCCCGCGCGGAGTGCCAGCGCGCGCCGTGCGCCTGCGCCGCGTCCTCGAGTAACGCGATCCGCAGCTCGGTGGCACCCCTGGCGAGGTCGTCCACATCTGCCATCTGGCCGTACAGGTGCACAACGATGGCCGCGCGGGTTGCGGGTGTCGCCGCCGCCTTCATGGTGTCTGCCGTCATCAGGAGAGTGTCGGGATCGACGTCGGCGAACCGTGGCCGGGCGCCCACGAGCACGATGGCCTCCACGGTGGCCACGAAGGTGTTGGCGGGTACGACGACCTCGTCCCCCGGCCCGATTCCGAGTACGCGCAGAGCTAGTGTCATGCGCCTTTGGTTCGTTGAAGAAGTCGGCCGAGAGAGGCGATGATCTCTTCGGCCGTCTTGGTCCACACGAACGGTTTGGGGTTGGCGTTCCATTCTTCAACCCATCTGCGGATGTCGGCCTCGAGGGCT
>WHTB01000259.1 GCA_009379735.1 Propionibacteriales bacterium | reverse complement strand
GGGTGGCGTCGGTGGTCAACGGCCTGATCGGCGAGACCCTGCAGGAGTCCGCTCACCCGATGGCGATCCGGATGGCGGCCCGCGTCGACGGCCGGGACGTCGCCGCACTCGCCGACGCGTACCCCCGAGCGACCGGCGATGTCGTCGTCTTCCTGCACGGGCTGGTCGAGGACGACGAGTCCTGGCGGCGCGACGCCGAGCGGACCGGCGGTACGTACGCCGAACGGCTGGCCCGCGACACGTCCTGGACCCCGGTCACCCTGCGGTACAACTCTGGCCTGCGGCTGGCCGAGAACGGCCGCCTGCTCTCCGCGTGGCTCACCGACCTGCTGGCCGACTGGCCGGTCCCGGTGCGGCGGATCGCCCTGGTCGGCCACTCGATGGGTGGCCTGGTCGCGCACGCCGCCGGTCGGGTGGGCGCGGCCGACGACGCACCGTGGACCGCCCTCGTCCGGCAGGTGGTCTGCCTCGGCACGCCCCACCTCGGTGCGCCACTGGAGCGGGCCGTCCACCTCGGCGTCCGCGGCCTCGTTGCGTTGCCCGAGACCAGGCCGTTCGCGACGATCCTCGACACCCGCAGTCCCGGCATCCTCGACCTCGGCGTGGGTGACCCGGACGGCGCGCCGCTGCCCGCCGCTTCGTACCACTGCATATCGGGCAGCCTGCCCTCGCCCTGGGGCCGGCTGCTGGGCGACCTGCTCGTGACCCGCCGCAGCGCAGCCGGCCGGATCGCCGGGTCCACCAGCCGACACCTGCCCGGCGTCCACCACTTCCGGCTCCTCAACCATCCGGAGGTGTACGCGGACCTGCGCGGCCTCTTGCATGACCCACCCAAGGAGACGACCCGATGAACAAGCCCCTGCCCATCGACGCTGCCGTCGACGTCGACGCTCCCGCCGGCACCGTCTGGTCGATCGTGTCCGACGTGGCCAGGATGGGGGAGTGGAGCCCGGAGTGCCGGAAGGTGCTGCTCGTCGGCGCCAAGACGGCCGACCTGGGCGTCCGGATGGTCGGCATCAACAAGCGGCGGCTCGTGGTCTGGCCGACCTGGTCGCGGATCGTGCGCTTCGAGCCGGGTCGCGCCATCGCGTGGAGGACGCGGGAAAGCGCGGCGACCTGGACGTACGAGCTCGAGTCGACCGCGGCCGGCACCCGGCTGGTCGCCCGCCGGGCGGTGGGCGGCTTCTCCGTCCCGACGAAGCTGCTGGCGCCCCTTCTCGGGGGCGCCGCCGGTCATGACCGGGAGCTGGCCGACGGCCTGAGGGCGACGCTCGAACGGATCAAGGCCGAGGCCGAGAGCTGACCGTCGCAGCCGGGACTTGCGCTGTGGGCGAACAACCGACGGCACCCCGTGGGTTTGGGAGACGTGCCCGCTAGGGTCGACCCCGTGAACGTGACAGAGATGAACGGTGGCCCGTCCGGCAACGGCCTCGACGACCACATCTACCAGCGGCTCCTGAAGGAGCGGATCGTGTTCCTCGGCTCCGAGGTGCGCGACGAGAACGCCAACGCGATCTGCGCGCAGATGCTGCTGCTGAGTGCCGAGGATCCGGTGCGAGACATCAACCTCTACGTCAACTCGCCCGGCGGCTCCGTCGACGCGGGGATGGCGATCTACGACACCATGCAGTTCATCTCCAACGACGTCGCCACGTACGGCATGGGGTTGGCCGCCTCGATGGGGCAGTTCCTGCTCTGCGCCGGCGCGCCGGGCAAGCGCTATGCCTTGCCGCACGCGCGGATCATGATGCATCAGCCGTCGGGCGGCCTCGGCGGCTCGGCGTCCGACATCAAGATCCAGGCCGAGCAGTCGCTGTACATCAAGAAGACGATGTTCGGGCTGATCAGCCAGCACACCGGTCAGACGGTCGAGCAGATCACCGAGGACGCCGACCGCGACCGCTGGTTCACCGCCGAGCAGGCGCAGACCTACGGCTTCATCGACCACGTGGTGTCGACCGTCGGCCAGGTCGCCGACCACGGACGCCCAGCCCACGGAGGAGGAGCCAAGTGACGGACTTCCCGTCCCGCCTCGGCGGGCCCACCGACCTCCCGCCGCACCAGCGGACGGCGCCGGCGATGGACTACATCATCCCGCAGTGGGAGGAGCGCACGTCCTACGGCTATCGGCGGATCGACCCGTACGCCAAGCTCTTCGAGGACCGCATCATCTTCCTCGGCACACCGATCTCCGACGACATCGCCAACGCCGTGATGGCCCAGCTGCTGTGCCTGCAGTCGATGGACCCCGACCGTGACATCAGCCTCTACATCAACTCACCCGGTGGGTCGATCACCGCGCTGACCGCGATCTACGACACGATGCGCTACCTCAAGCCCGACATCCAGACGGTGTGCCTCGGCCAGGCGGCGTCGGCGGCGGCGATCCTGCTGGCGGCCGGCACCCCCGGCAAGCGGCTGGCGCTGCCCAACTCCCGCATCCTAATCCACCAGCCGTACACCGAGGGGACGTACGGACAGGCCAGCGACATCGAGATCCAGGCCAACGAGATCCTGCGCATGCGGGCCTTGCTGGAGAAGATGATCGCCGACAACACCGGCCGGTCGATCGAGGAGGTCGGCCGCGACATCGAGCGCGACAAGATCCTGACCGCGGAGCAGGCGGTCGACTACGGACTGATCGACCAGATCCTGGACTCCTTGAAGGGCGTCCCGGCGAAGGCGTGAGGTCGGGGCGGGCTGTTCGCTTAAGGCGTACGTCATTCGGCCACGCCGCGCCGCGGCCTCGCCCCCGTAGACCCCTCCGACGGGGTACCGTCGGATCTGGACCCCCCGCTCGGTCGCCCCCGAGGCCGAGCCCGATCGAAGGAGACGTCGCGGGTGGCACGCATCGGTGACGGCGGAGATCTGCTGAAGTGCTCGTTCTGCGGAAAGAGCCAGAAGCAGGTCAAGAAGCTCATCGCAGGCCCAGGTGTCTACATCTGTGACGAGTGCATCGACCTCTGCAACGAGATCATCGAGGAGGAGCTCTCCGAGGGTTCCGAGGTCGGTCTGGAGGAGCTGCCCAAACCGCGGGAGATCTACGAGTTCCTCAACTCCTACGTGATCGGTCAGGATGCCGCGAAGAAGTCGCTCGCGGTCGCGGTCTACAACCACTACAAGCGGGTGCAGGCCGGCATCACCGCCAACGGCAAGCACAGCAAAGACGACCCGGTCGAGCTGGCGAAGTCCAACATCTTGGTGATCGGGCCGACCGGCTGCGGCAAGACCTACCTCGCCCAGACCCTCGCGCGGATGCTCAACGTGCCGTTCGCGATCGCCGACGCGACCGCGCTCACCGAGGCCGGCTATGTCGGCGAGGACGTCGAGAACATCCTGCTCAAGCTGATCCAGGCCGCTGACTACGACGTCAAGAAGGCCGAGACCGGCATCATCTACATCGACGAGATCGACAAGATCGCGCGCAAGAGCGAGAACCCCTCGATCACCCGTGACGTCTCCGGCGAGGGCGTGCAGCAGGCGCTGCTGAAGATCCTCGAGGGCACGACCGCGTCGGTGCCGCCGCAGGGCGGGCGGAAGCACCCGCACCAGGAGTTCATCCAGATCGACACCACCAACATCCTCTTCGTGGTGGGCGGGGCCTTCGCCGGTCTCGACCAGATCGTGGAGAGCCGCGCCGGCAAGAAGTCGCTCGGCTTCACCGCGATGCTGCACTCGTCCGAGGACGCCGAGTCCGACGTCGCGCTGTCGGACGTGATGCCGGAGGACCTGCTCAAGTTCGGCCTGATCCCCGAGTTCATCGGCCGGCTCCCGGTGATCGCGACGGTCGACCACCTCGACCGCGACGCACTGATCCAGATCCTGACCGAGCCGCGCAACGCGCTGACCCGGCAGTACCAGAAGCTGTTCGAGCTCGACCACGTCGAGCTGGAGTTCTCGTCCGACGCGGTCGAGGCGATCGCCGACCAGGCGATGCTGCGTGGCACCGGCGCGCGCGGTCTGCGCGCGATCATGGAAGAGGTGCTGCTGCACGTCATGTACGACGTGCCCAGCCGCGAGGACATCGCCAAGGTCGTGGTCACCGGCGACGTCGTCTCGTCCAACGTCAACCCGACGCTGGTGCCGCGCGAGCCCGAGTCCAAGAAGCGCAAGTCGGCTTAGACCCAGCTGGCCCAACTGACCGAGCGTTCCTCGTTGACTGGCGCGTTCCATAGGGACAAATCGGACACCGAGCCTACGCAACGCGCCAGTCGACGAAGGAACCGCGGATACGTGACAAACGGCCAGGCGAACGACGGGCTGGCCGGGGAGGATCAGGCGTCGGCGGCGGCCAGGTCGGCGTCGACGGTGACCTGGCCGGCCGCGTCGTCGGCGTTGTAGGTCAGGTCGCCGGTGATCCGGCCGACGGCACGCAGGTCGGCGTCGGCCCGCTCCGCCAGCGCGAGCACCGACTGCGGCCCGCGGACCTCGGCCCGGGTCATCTCCCTGCGCATCGAGACCTTGGCCTCCGACTTGGCGCCACGCAGCGCGATCAGCACCGCGCCGACCGCGTCCAGCATCGCCGGGTCGGCGGCAGCGGCGGCGCCCAGCTCGTCGGCGGTCGGCCACCCCTGCCGGTGGATCGAGCCGTCCTGCCACCACGACCAGACCTCCTCGGTGACGTACGGCAGGAACGGCGCCAGCATCCGCAGCTGGGCCGACAGTGCGATCGCCAGCGCGGCCCGGGCCGACGCGGCGGCGTCGTCGCCCCGGCCGCCGTACGCCCGCTCCTTGACCAGCTCGAGGTAGTCGTCGCAGAACGACCAGAAGAACCGCTCGGTCACCTCGAGGGCGGTCGTGTAGTCGTACGCCTCGAAGGCGTCGGTCGCCCGCCTGATCGCCACCTCGAGCCCGCCGAGCAGCGCGCAGTCGACCGGCTCGGTGACGCGCACCGGCGACTGCTCGACCGCGCCGAGGCCGAGCACGAACTTCGACGCATTGAGGACCTTCATCGCCAGCCGGCGGCCGACCTTCATCTGCGTCTCGTCGAACGGTGAGTCCGCCCCGGGGCGAGCCATCGCGGCCCGCCAGCGGACGGCGTCGGAGCCGTACTTGTCGAGGATCTCCGACGGCACGACGACATTGCCCTTGGACTTGCTCATCTTCTTGCGGTCGGGGTCGACCACGAATCCCGAAATCATCGAGTGGGTCCACGGGATCGAGTCGTTCTCGAGGTGGGCCCGCACCACCCGGGAGAACAGCCAGGTGCGGATGATCTCGTGTGCGTGCGTGTTGAGGTGCATCGGGAAGACCAGGTCGAACAGCTCCGGGTCGCGCTCCCAGCCGCCGGCGATGTGCGGGGTCAGCGACGACGTCGCCCAAGTGTCCATCACGTCCGGGTCGCCGGCGAACCCGCCGGGCTTGCCGCGCTGGTCCGCGTCGTAGCCGTCCGGCGTCTCGGACTGGGGGTCGACGGGGAGCGAGGCCTCCGACGGGACGATGGGCGAGTCGTAGACCGGCTCGCCGTCCTGGTCCAGCGAGTACCAGACCGGGATCGCCACGCCGAAGAACCGCTGCCGGCTGATCAGCCAGTCGCCGTTGAGCCCGCCGACCCAGTTCTCGTAGCGGTGCCGCATGAACTCCGGGACCCAGGTGATCTCGGCGCCGCGGTCGATCAGCCGCTTGCGGAGGTCCGCGTCCCGGCCGCCGTTGCGGATGTACCACTGCCGGGTCGACACGATCTCGAGCGGCTTCGTCCCGCGCTCGTAGAACTTGACCGCGTGCGTGATCGGCCGGGGGTCGCCGACGAGGTCGCCCGACTCGCGGAGCAGTCCGACGATGGTCTCCTTGGCGGAGAAGATCGTCTTGCCGGCCAGCTGGGAGTACGCCGCCTGGCCCGACTCGGACTCGATCCAGCCCGGGGTCTCGCGGTGCAGGCGGCCGTCGCGGCCGACCACGGTCCGGGTCGGCAGCTGCAGCTCACGCCACCAGGTCACGTCGGTGGTGTCACCGAAGGTGCAGATCATCGCGACGCCGGAGCCCTTGTCCGGCTCGGCCAGGGGATGGGCCACGACCGGGACCTCGACCTCGAACAGCGGGGTACGGACCGTGCTGCCGAACAGCGACCGGTAGCGCTCGTCGTCGGGGTGCGCGACCAGGGCGACGCAGGACGGGACCAGCTCGGGACGGGTCGTCTCGACCTGGACCGGGTCGTCGCCGTCGCGGTGGAACGCGATCCGGTGGAACGCTCCCGGCTGGTCACGATCCTCCAGCTCGGCCTGCGCGATCGCGGTCTGGTCGGTGACGTCCCAGAGAGTCGGCGCCTCCGACAGGTACGCCTCGTCGCGGGCCAGGTTGCGCAGGAACGCCCGCTGGGACGCCGCCCGT